>CAYVDS010000010.1:0-3070 GCA_964450145.1 uncultured bacterium | reverse complement strand
AGCCGAAAACACCCACGGTGACTACCTCCAAGAAGAGATATCCCGTAAATTCACGAACCCCCTCAAACTGCCGCACACGGACTGGAAGAAAACCCGTATTTATATCGTAGACAATCCCGGTTACGCCGATTTCATTGCGGAAATGGTTGCCTCGCTTTCTGTGCTCGACAGCGCAATTATCCTGGCCGACGGAACCGCAGGAATCGAGGTTGGCACAATAAATTGCTGGCGCCGTTGCGAAAGAGATCGCGTGGCGCGCGCATTTTTCGTTAATAAACTAGACAAGGAACACAGCGACTTCTTCAAGGTGGTCGAGTCTTTACAGCATTCTTTCGGCGCTTCATGTATTCCATTTGCCATCCCGGTCGGCAAAGAGGCCGGCCTGAAAGGAGTAGTCAGTCTCTGGCGCGCGTCAGACGAAGCGCAAGTGCCCGAAGAGGCGCGCGAGACGTTTTCTGAGTATCGCGAAAAACTGGTAGAGGCCGCGGCCGAGACCGACGATAAACTGACCGAAAAGTACCTCGAAGAGGGAACGTTGTCAGAAGAAGAACTGGCGGCCGGCCTGAGAAGAGGGATCGCCGCAGGAAGCATAGTCCCTATCCTTTGTGGGGCGGGCGAAAAAGATATAGGCATACCGGAGTTGCTTGATTTCATGGTTGATTGCTTGCCCTCGCCTCTCGACGTGCCAGCGCGGGTGGCCAAGAATAAGAAGGGCGACAAGGTCGAGACTAAACCTGATCCCGCCGCCCCTCTCGCCGCCCACGTTTTCAAGACGATGACCGATCCCTATATAGGCCAGCTCACATATTTTCGCGTCTTCTCGGGGACGGTAAAAGCCGCGGTCGGTTTTTACAATGCAAATAAAGGCGTCCACGAACGCATCGGAAATCTTTTCGTAATGGAGGGCAAAGAGCAAACCAGCGTCGATTCCGTCGGGCCGGGCGAAATAGCGGCCATTCCGAAGCTCAAGGCCACGTCTGCTGGTGAAACGATGTGCGACGAAAACAGCCTTCTCATATTCGACCCGATCGATTTTCCGGAACCGATGGTTCGATTCTCGGTGAAACCTCTTTCTCGCGCCGATGAGGACCGAATCATGCAGGCGCTCAATCGCATCGCGGAGGAAGACCCGACCTTCAGGGTATATCGCAACCCGGAGACCAAGGAGGAAATAATCGCCGGAATGGGCGACCTCCACTTGAACGTTATCATGGAGCGCCTGAAAAACAAGTTTAACGTCTCTGCTGAGACTGCCCTCCCGAAGATTCCGTACAAGGAGGCGATAAAGGGCAAAGCATCCGCCCGGTATCGCCATAAGAAGCAGACGGGCGGCCGCGGCCAGTTCGGCGAGGTCGAGCTCGAGATAAGCCCAAAGAGCAGGGGAGAAGGTTTCGAATTTGAAGATGATATCTTCGGAGGCGTCATTTCAAAGAACTTCGTTCCTGCCGTCGAGAAAGGTGTAGTCGAGGCACTCGAGAGAGGAATACTTGCCGGCTTCCCGGTTGTCGACGTTAAGGTGCGCCTGTATGATGGGATGATGCACACCGTCGATTCATCGGAAATGGCGTTCAAGATTGCAGGCTCGATGGCAGTTCAGAAAGCGGCCTCGCAAATCGAAATGTGCCTCCTCGAGCCCCTTGTGGAGGCTGAGGTATTGGTCCCCGAAGAATTCATGGGCGACATAACCGGCATTTTTAACTCGAAGCGGGGCCGAATTCTCGGCATGGAGTCAACCCCGCACGGCCAACTGATTCGGGTTCTCGTTCCAGAGGCTGAAATGCTTAACTATTCGACGGAGCTTCGGTCCATAACGGGGGGCCGCGGCAGCTTCACAATGAAGTTCTCGCGATACGAGGAAGTGCCCTCCCATATAGTCCAGAAAATCATCGAGCAGGCAAAGAAGGCCAAAGAGGAAGCAGAGAAGTAACGCCCGGAGCGCTATTGTATTGGTTTGCTCCGTAGGTGCGAATTCATTCACACTGTGACTTTTGATTGATTCCGGGACGCTATACCGCATGTCCCCACTCGCTCGGTTCTTTGTGGGTGCGAATTCATTCGCACGCTTTGCGGCGTGAGTAACACTAGTCCTGCAAATGATGATTTAGAGGTTTCGTGATTGACTAACTTGGTAGCCATATTCTTTACCTCTCTTGTCATCGGCTTCAGCGGGGCCGTCATGCCCGGCCCGCTTTCAACTCTTACCCTCAAGGAGTCGCTGGGCCGCGGCAAGACGGCAGCGCTTTGGCTCGCAACCGGCCACTCATTTTGCGAATTGCTGATGGTGGGTGTGCTAGTCAGTGGTCTGAGCCAGTTTATGAAAGGCGACCCTGTTCTTGGAGCCGTGGGTTTAATAGGGGGCGCGATGCTTGTATGGATGGGCGCAGGCGCGCTGCGGCAAGCGCGCCCTTCGCTGAATTCGGCCGACAATTCCGTGTCGGTCAGCGGGCCTCATAATCTGCTCGTGGGCGGCGCCGCCGTCACCGTGGCGAATCCGTACTGGTTCGGGTGGTGGCTCACTGCCGGGCTCGCGCTTACGTTGAGCGCTGCAAAGGCCGGAGCGGCTGGGGTTGCGGCGTTTTATTTGGGACACATATCCGCTGATTTCCTCTGGCTCGGCGCCGTCGGCTTGCTTGTCGGCTGGCGCAGAGACCTGTTCAGCGGCGGCATCTACCATCGCATCATCCAGGCATGCGGTCTTTTCTTGGTTGTCTTTGGACTGCTCTTCATCGGATACGGCGGCACACTCGTTCGCTCGGCTGTCGTTCGATAACGATCAACCTGTCCAGTGCCGCGTTTCCTGAATTAACATGCATTGATTCGGCGACGTTCCCCCCCTTGCAAAGGGGGCAAGGAAAATGTCCCATAATTCTGTAGGTGCGAATTTATTCGCAGGTGCGATGCGAAAAGAGCTTGGAAATATTATACGAATGAATTCGCACCTACAGAATCCCATCATGGCTCGCCAATTACGGGACAGTTTCTTTGTCCCCCTTTTTCATCGGGGGAGCATTGCGACGCTATTTTGGAAGCGCTCCACTAGTGTGCTGTTTCCGAAATAACTTAAAGCGCT
>CAYVDS010000009.1:9674-51404 GCA_964450145.1 uncultured bacterium | reverse complement strand
ACCGAGATCTACACGGCTTGCTACACTCTTTCCCTACACGACGCTCTTCCGATCTTTGCTATCGGATAGCCACCCACAGTGGAGCGCGTTCGTGGCGACCGTGGAGCCATGAGTTATTGAAGCAGGTGGAAGGTCGCGACAGAGGTCGCGAATTCCCTTGAGGAAAGCCTCGGCAGGATTCTGAGGCGTTGAAAGAATCTTGTATACTCTGAGATGATTCCCCTCGCCGAGAACAAAATCGGTGAAGGTGCCACCGGTGTCAACCCCGAGGGAGCGCACAGGAGTTCACTCACCGTCCTCTGATACTGCGGCGGAGCCTTTACTCTTTGTTCGCGCCATCGTCACGATGTGGTGCGCTCTCCGCGTTGGCTCGGGAATTCGATATCCCGCTCCGCAAGCGAGAATCATCTTGATTGCGCACCGGAGGTTGATCTGGTGACCCACGGAAACATACACTGGCTTAACCCCCTTGCGGGTTCTCAAAACGGCGCCGATCGTACGTCCGCCCGCCTTCAGAGAAGCGTAATTTCCCACATTCGGCCCCACCGGATTGTGTTGGCCGTAAAGTCTGCTTTTCGCACATCCGATAGACGGAATTCCTAAGAGAACGCCTAGATGAGAAGCCAAACCCACGCCGCGCGGATGGGCTATCCCGTGACCGTCACATACGAGGAGGTGGGGAGCGCGTTGAAGCCTCTCGTATGCTTTGACAACAATCGGTGCTTCCCTGAAACTGAGAAGGCCGGGAATATAGGGAAAGGCGGTTCTCCCATCCACCACCACTTCTTCTATAGTTTCGAGCGATGGAAAGCCCAAGAGGACGAGAGCGGCGTACATTTTATTGTTGCGCTTATCATACGAAACATCAGCGCCGGCTACGATGCGGATATCCCTCGTCAGGGGTGAGAATTCGATTTTCTTTTTGAGTTCATTCTGGATCGCAACGGCCTCGTGATATGAAACGTTCCACTCATGGATTTCCGTTACATGAGGCATGCCTTCAGCCCTCGCCCACGCATTCGGTAAACCGGAAGTCCGCTATCTTCATGACGGGCACGATGGCAGAGCCGATGCGACGAACAGTCCCTGAAATCGCTTCGGCCCGCGCAAAAGCCTCCAAAATGCTCTCGTTGAACCGCATATCCCGCACGCCACGGACGATTTCGCCGTTCTCGATGAAGAACGTGCCGTCTCGCGTCCGGCCGGTTAGAAGGGTTTTCGCCGGGTCGACCACCCGGCAATACCAGAAGCGCGTGACGAGCAGCCCTCGCTCAACTGACCGAAGCATATCATGCACTTTCGACGTACCTGGGTTCATAACTGTGTTCAAAGGTAGTGGCCCCTCGGTGAAGCCGGCAGGCAGCGCATGACCAGTCGAGAACTTTCCTGCTCGCGAGGCAAAGGCCCTGTCGTAAACAACCTCCCTCGCCACTCCATTTTCTATGAGTACTACGCGTTTCTTGGGCATTCCCTCGTAGTCGAATGGGGTTCCAATACCGATAGGCTCGTATGCGTCATCCGCTATGGTGACGTTTCCGCCGGTAATTCGCTTGCCGAACTTGCCGCACATGAAGCTGCGACCTTCTTCGACGGCTTGAGCGCCGAACCCCAGCCAAGTGAGTATGTCGATAAGTTCCTTTATTGCTGCTTCCTCCAGAATGACCGTGTATCTTCCCGTAGATACCCTCTGGGGATTCTTTGCCGCAAGCGCGCGTTCGAGAGCACGCTTCCCCATGTTTTCGGCGTCGAGCCCTGAAACATCGACTGAATAACAGTCACACCAGCCGGTCGCGCTCTCAACGGAAACGGTTGCAGTGAAGTTCGAGTCCGTCAGCGCATGATAGGCTCGGAGTCCCTTTGAATTTGTGATTGCGACAACACCCTCGCTGTTCGAGACCGCCCCCGCAGCCTCCGCTCCTCTGGAAGAACACTCCTCTATCAGACGTTTCGCCATCAGCGCTCGTTCATGCGGGGGAAAATCGGCCGTGGCCCGGCAGTGATTAGTTATTTCACCATATTGCTGTGCTCCGGGAAGGTCCGGCGGCTCGGCCGGTGTTCTGCCACAGCGAGCGACCGTCATCGCCCAGTTGAACGCATGGTGGAGCGAGTCATCGTTGAAATCATTGGTAGAAACGCTTCCGACACAGCCGTTCTCGATCACGCGGATTGAGAGCTGGCAGTCGGATTGCCGCACGTTCTGATGTATCTGGCTATTGGCAAACCGCGTGAGCGAGCTTTTCTCGGCCTCAAGGATGACCTCCGTTTGAGACGCGGGCGACATTGCGACAACTCTCTCGAGGAACTCCAGAGTCGAGCGGTCATCGGCGGGGTCGAATCTGATTCTATCCGCCATATGCGACTCCGACTGAAACGTTGCGAAAACGCGCCGGAGAGGCGCCGTGGCCTGTGTGTATTACCTGCTCGGGTTGACCCTTGCCGCAATTCGGCGTACCCCAAATCACCCATTCGCGCGGGCCGCCTATGGCATCGCAGCTTCCCCAAAATTGGAGTGACGCCGGAGTATGTGGGTTCTTGACCATCTCCCCACGTTTTCCTTTCTTAATAAGCCACCCTATTTCAGTCCCGAATTGGAAATTGAGTCTCTTGTCGTCAATGCTCCAACTCCTATTGGTCGCCATGAGCACTCCCATGTCAGTCGATGCAATCATCTCCTCGATGGATGAATCCCCAGGCAGCAGGCTTACATTGGTCATACGCACGAGGGGTATCCTATTCCACGACGAGGCGCGCATGGCGCCGCTTGATTCGCAACCTATCTCGCTTGCCGTTTCGCGAGATGAAAGATAACCGACAAACACGCCGTCGCGCACGATGGCCGCGCGCTGCGCGGGCACGCCTTCGTCGTCGTAACCGAACGTGCCCAATCCTCCGGGGGACCCGCCTTGTGTCGCGTCTGCGACTATATTCACAATTTCGGAGCTGTAGCGAAAGCTTGCACGTTTCTCGGGGGTGAGAAAACTCGTTCCTGCGAAGTTGACCTCGGAACCAAGCGCCCTGTCCAGTTCTGCGGGATGTCCGCACGATTCGTGTATCTGCAAAGCCAGTTGCGAGCTGTCAAGGATGAGAGTCATCTCACCGGTGGGACACTGGCGCGCCGAATGAAGGGCGACAGCCTCAGTGGCCGTTTGCTCAGCATGCTCAAGGAGATTGAAGAACTCGACCACTTCATAGCCGCCCGCCTTGTACTGGCCGCGCGCTGAATTCGGGAATGACCGCGTCTGTATCTCGCCGTCTTTTATCGAAGTGGCGCTAATGCCAGCCCCGCTGAGTACAATGGTCTGCTCAATGATACTGCCTTCCGTGTTTGCAAATAGTTGTCTTCGTTTCCAGAAATTCATGAAGCCTTCCGCAATGCTTACGCCCTTGACCGACTGCTGGCGTGATATAGCGCCGTCGAGAAGCGAGAGTTTCTCTTCGAGCAATACCGCAAAGGGGTCTCTCAGGATTGGGGTGGCCCATTTGTCACGCGCGGCGATTATGGGGGAAAGCTTGACTCTTTTCCGCTGAGTCATGAGGCTGGCGCGGCCAATAGCTATCGCCTCCTTCGTAACGACTTCGGCCTCAGGAGACGATATTTCGCGGCTGCTCGAAAAACCCCACGAGCCGTCGATGAGCACGCGGACACCGAAACCGGCGGAGACGCTCCGTTGCGCCGATTTGAGTCTTCCGTTCTTGACGATTATGGATTCTCTTTCCGTATCGAGAACACGGACGTCGGCGTATTCCGCGCCGGCAAGCTGGGCAATATTCAGGACTACGTCGGCAATTGATTCAGCCAATTATCGAAACCTCTCAACCGTGGTCACAAGCTTACGACGATAATCTCAGCAGGACTTTTAACAAGGCCGGCTGTGAAGCAAACTCAAACGCTTCAACCGCCTGCTCTATCGGGAATGTCTTCGTTATCATCTCGCCAACTCTTATGCTTCCGTCCGACAGCGCCTTCAGCGCGGGCTCGAACGGCCCGCACCGCGAACCGACGACTGTTATCTCATTTATGACGAGCGGCGCCAGATTGATGGAAAACCTTTCTGCCACGGTCGTCTTAATCACTATGACACCGCGCGGCCTCACCATGTCCAGAGCCGCAGCGAATCCCTCGGTCGATCCCGTGCAATCCACGACTACATGCGCCTGGTTCGCCTTCCATGAATCCTCGGAGGTGGCGGTCCTGATCGACCATCCTGCGGCCAGGCCAAGCTTCTGCGGATGTCGGCCTATTAGCAGTACATCGGCTCCCGTGGTTTTCAAAACTTGCGCGACGAGTAAGCCGAGCTTGCCGTCACCGAGCACAACGACGAATTGGCCGGGTTCAATCGGCGTCTGTGCGAGTATTTCGTAGGCGGCGGCTGCCGGTTCGCAAAAAACAGCAATCTCATCAGATAGATTATCGGGAACCACGTGCAAATTCGAATCCGGGAGGGTACAGAAGTCGGCCATTGCGCCAGGGTGACTCATAATCCCGAGCACTGAGCGGCTTTGACAGTGGTTGCGCAGGCCCGAGGCACAGAGCTCACATCGCCCGCAACTGATATTTATCTCGCCGACGACCCGCTTCCCGACCAATTCTCGGGAATCACTCTCTTCGACAATACCGACGAACTCGTGGCCCAGCAGACCGCTGTAGCCCATATAGCCTTTCGCTATCTCGAGGTCGGTATTGCAGATGCCGGCGAGCTTGACACGAATCAACGATTCGCCCGGCAGCCGCTGTGGCGCCGGATAGTCGCTGAGAAGCTTAAGACCTCCATCGAAAACCAAAGCTCTCATATGAGGTCCATGAGTGTAACGCAAATCAGCGGAAGAGGGCGCTGACAGATTCGCCTTCGTGAATCCTCTTGATCGCTTCAGCGAACAGGGGCGCGACCGAGAGGACAGTTATCTTGTCCAATTTCTTTTCCACTGGCACCGGCAACGTATTGGTGACGACGAGTTCCTTGAGTCTCGAATGCGCGAGCTTGTCAATGGCGTTCCCCACAAGCACGGGGTGTACGATTCCCGCCGAAACCTCTCTGACGCCGAAACTCAACAACTCCCCTGCGGCCTCGACAAGCGTGCCGCCCGTGCTTATCTCGTCGTCAAAAATGATAGCCTTTTTCCCCTTGACGTCGCCCACAATATTGAGCACGGCCGCTTTGTCGTCGTCCGCAAATCTGCGCTTATCAATTATGGCAAGCGGGAGATGCAGACGCGACGCATAGCCGGCAGTCGTCTTCACGCCGCCCGCGTCCGCAGCGACGACGACATAATCGTCCTCGAGCTTGGCCCTGAAATAGTCGCAAAGAATCGGAAGCGCGAGAAGCTGGTCCGCCGGGATTCGGCAAAAGCCCTGTATTTGCGGAGAATGCAGGTCCATGGTGAGTATTCGGTTTGCGCCCGCTGTCTCGAGAAGGTCGGCCACGAGGCGCGCGGTAATCGATATCCGCGGCTCGTCCTTTTTGTCGGAACGGGCATAGGGATAATATGGCAAAACCGCCGTAATCCGGTTTGCCGACGCGTGTTTTATGGCGTCAATGATTATGAGAAGCTCCATGAATCCTTCATTCACCGGGATCGTCGACGGCTGAATGACAAAGACGTCGGCGTTACGAACATTTTCCTCGATCTTGACCTTGATGTTGTCGTTGGCAAACTTGTGAATCGTCACTTCGCCAACCGATGTTTCGAGAAGATTGCATATCTCGCGCGCGAGTTCCGGGTGCGCGCTGCCTGAAAAAACCCTCAGTTTGTCTCCCATGTTAACCACCTCATTAATTTTCTCTCCCGTCTCTCCCCTGAAAAAAACGTCACTTGTCCAGTGTGGCGACTATTCCTGAAGCAAAGTCAGCCGCCTTCTCTGCAACGGAAAAATCCACATTGTAAATGGTATCGCTGGGCCAGTGCCAATGGGGCATGCCGTCCGCCTCATCGAGCGCCATAAGACTGAGCGTTTTGTAACCTCTGCTCGAGGCCACAAGCGCATCGAGCGTTGCCCGCCGGTAGACGTATGGACGCGCGTCGGCGAATCTTTGTTCCGCCGCAAGCCCTTCAGCGATGCACACGAGCTCAGGTGATGATGGATACACGCTGAGCATCCCCTCGCCCGTAATATACCTCAAGGAGCCTTTGCCGAGGTTGTCGAAATTGATGAAATATGTCGTTCCCGTGCTGAGCTCGTACTGATGCGAGCGCATAAAGGCCGACATCCCCATCAAGTTGACCTCCTCGCAGCTCGTGGCCAGAAACCATGCCTCCAACGTTCGCGGCGGCTGCTTGACCAGCTTTTCGGCAACATCCAGCATCGCGGCCACGCCCGAGGCGTTGTCGGCGGCGCCTTGCACGTACTGGCCGAAAATCTCCCGATGCGCCAGGAGGACTATCGGCAGAAACATATATGCGGTCGAGACGAACCGCGCCAAGCTCAAGATGTAGCCGGCCCCTCCGAAATATCGAATAACAAGGGCTTCGGTCAGCACGAGCATCATAACAATCGACGTGATAAACGAGCTGCGGAATGACCCCACCAATGAAGGGTGGAAACTCAGGCCGCTCTTCGAACTGTCATAATGGGCGACAAATATGATCTTCCTCCTGGCCGTGGGATTTCTGAGGATGCCGAGCACATTCTGCGAGGGCCGTTTTGGCAGCGCGCCCGCGACTGCTTTCCACTTTGAAGTGCATTCGCCGTAAAAGAGCGCGAGCATCAGCCCGCACAATACCACCCCAAGAAAGGGCGAGTTCCATCCAATCCATCCAGCGATAAAAAAGCCTCCGTAAATTATGAGATACACCCACGAGAACGATGTGTGCGATACGAAATGCTCGATACGCGCCTCGAGCCCGAGGGCAGCCATTTGTTCGCGGATATACTCTGCGGCCTGCCGCTCATTGTCGGTGGTTGAACCCCGGTGACTCCACCTGCACAGCCCTTCTAGATAGTTGCGGATAGGCATGTGGGTTAACCTCCTACCTTCACGTTGATCGCCGCGGGTATTATGTCGAACCTTGCCGGTAGTCTTCCCACCTGCTCCCCTTCGACATCCAGCAGAACAACGTCGGCCGAATCGGCGATGACCGTCTTCCCTTTTAGGTATTTGACTTTCGGATTCTCGATATGGGAACCCTTGTAAAGTTTTGGAATACTGTTCAAGGATTCCAGCAACGACATGTGCTCGATCACGAGAATGTCGAATAGACCGTCGTCAACCCGGGCGCGGGGAGCAATCCACATGCCGCCGCCAAAGAATTGCCCGTTGGCCACGACCACGTTGTTGACCAACTTCTCGCTCTCGTACACGTCGTCAACTTTAACTTTAACTCTTTTCCCTTTATATGCTACCAGTGTGCTCAGCGCGCCATAGAGGAACGACGCGAATCCGCCAAATGCCTTCGTAGTCCTGTTCACCCGCTCGACAGTCTCGCCGCCGATACCGAAGTCGGCTATGTTGATGAAATATCGTTCGATCGTTCTGCCGTCGCGATCCAGACAGGTGAACTTGCCAACGTCGCACTTGTGCGCCGCACGCCCGACAAGCGTTTGACAGGCCGCCTCAATCTGTTTCGGGATGCCGAGCGTCTTTATGAAGTCGCTGCCTGTTCCCCGCGAAATGACACCCAATACGGCTCCAGGGTTAATCAATGCGCCTGAATCGAAAAACCCGTTCACCACTTCATTGATGGTGCCGTCTCCGCCGACCGCGACAACCATCTCTGCGCCATTGCGAAGCGCCTTTCGCGCGAGTTCGGTGGCATGGTTCGCCCCGGCGGTGAAAGACACGTCAACAGGGTCGAAATCTTTCCGCAATATCTGCTCGATCCGCCCCCATGCGCGTTTCGTCGAGCCATTGGCGGAAGCGGGATTGACGACGAATTTGGCCCGGTACGGTTCACTTCGCATAGAGTCCGAACCGGAGTCTCCATACCGTGAAAATTGCTTCGAAGATGTCGAATTTCGACATCTTCGTCTTTCCCGAACGTCTCTCAAAAAAGATAATGGGCACCTCCCCGATCTTGAAGCCGAGTTTGTGAGCCCGGTACTTCATTTCCACCAGAAACGAGTATCCGCGCGCGCGGACGGCATCGAGGTTGATTCGTTGAAGCACCTCGCGCTTATAGCAACAGAACCCGCTTGTGCAGTCGCGCACCGGAAGTTTAGTGATTACACGGGCATAATTGTTCGCGAAAAAACTGATGAAGAGTCTTCGTATCGGCCAGTTTACGACGCTGATACCGTTCAGGTATCGGGAGCCAATCACGACGTCGAACTCATCGAGCGCTTTCAGAAAATCGGGCAAGTATTGCGGACTGTGAGAGAAATCAGCGTCCATCCCGAAGACGCAATCAACGTCGGGCATCAAGAGAGCGCGCTTGAAACCTTGTATATATGCCGTGCCGAGGCCAAGCTTGGCGGGGCGAGTCTCCAGCAAAACGTTCGGATTCGTCGCTGAAATCCTCTTTACAATATCGCCAGTGCCGTCGGGCGAGTTGTCGTCCACAATGAGAACTCGAATCCCCACCACGGAACGGGTGATCTCCCCGATCAGCCTTTCGACATTCTCGGCCTCGTTGAACGTCGGTATTATCACGAGGGGCCGATATGATGACATGACCCTGGTTTATCTCTCTTTCCGGTAATAAATCTTTTTCGGCCCACAGACGGCAATACCTCACGGGCGCAGAAATGTCGCACGAGACCGCGCCGGGAACGAAGCGAATTATATCGCAGCGGCGGAAATTGTGTCAAGGCTGTCACAAATGGCCATCAGATTTTGAGCAATATGCCATATTAAGTTGTCAGCGTTTGAGAAACGGCATGGAGGCGATGGAGGCGATGCCATTTACACAAGAGAGGGGGAAGGCTTTCGCGCTTCCCCCTCTGCGTGCATGGGGGGTTGGGAAATTGGTCGAGTCGCTGCATAGCCCTGATACGGGTGTTTCGGTTGGCCGCGACGCGAACGGTTAAAGTGTACCATATAAATCTATGTTTGTCAACAGACATAACTATTCGGCCCGTAAATACCATGCGGAATAGGAGATTCCTTTTTCGGGAACGCGACGTGGCCCTCGGAGATCGGGAACAAAGCAATCCTGTTCGCACGGTTCGCCACTACGCGAACTTCCCGCGGCCAGCAATGTTCCATGCGGCTTCAAGGCGGCCGTCACGAACGGCCATGAATCGGTCGTGGAGATTGATGGTCGTGCAACAATGGCTGGGGATAAGCTGCACCTTGTCGCCGACGCGGGGGTCCGCGTCTTCGAGGTACAAATGACCGTGCTCTTCGGAGAGGAACGAGACGCTCGCGCCGGGGACTCCGATAAGCTCCGGCATACCGAACTCGAATGTCATCGCTTTCATGCCTGCATCGATGATCGCGGTCTCTTTGTCAGGCCGACTCGTAACTGTGGAAAGAATTGTAAGAGCGCACTCGAAATCCTGCAGCACGCTCCGGTATTTCGCGTCCATAAATATGTATGATCCAGCCTGTATTTCCGTCACACCCTGGCAGGATCCCGCGATATTGTAGGTGCCGGTTCCACCCGCACTCACAATTTTGACCTCGATCCCGTTCTTTTCAAGCGCATCCTTGACGCTGATGAGCGTCCGCATCGACTTGATGCAGGCCTCGCGGCGGTCGTCGAATTCAGGTATCATTACGGCATGGCCCTCGTAACCCATAATGCCCTCGAATTGCAGCCTGGGGCTTTGAAGAATTGTGCGAGCGAGCGAAACGGCCTCGTCGGCGCTCTTCACTCCACACCGGTGCATCCCGACGTCGACCTCGATGAGAATCCGAATCGTTGAGCCGACGTGTTTCGCCGCCTTCGAGAGATCGGCGACATTCTGCGGAGACTCAACCGCCACCATTATGTCGCAGTGCCGGGCGAGATTTGCAAGACGCGCTATTTTTTCGGCGCCGACAATTTGGTTGGCAATCAGGATATCGGAAATTCCCGCGGCGGCCATGACCTCGGCTTCACCCAGCTTTGCGCAGGTTATGCCTTGCGCGCCCGCCCGGAGCTGCTTGTGCGCGAGAACGGGACACTTGTGAGTCTTTGTGTGCGGCCTCAGGTTGGAGAATTGCATCTCAAAAAACCCAGCCATCTTTTTGATATTGAGTTCCATCTTGTCGAGGTCTATTACGAGAGCGGGCGTATCAATGTCAGATATCTTGATGTCAGACATGTATTCTCCTTCATTATGGAGCCGGAGCACGCTTGTGTTTTACCTAATTCGGGGACACCCTGCGGCGCTAATTCGGCGACACGATGCAACATCGTGTCCCCGAACGAGGGGCCGTTTCTTGCACGCTTAACCCCGTCAGCAGATGTGGTCGAATGTTCAGAAAGACGCGGATTTGTCAGGGCGTGAGATCATGACAGGAGTCAGTTCTCTAATCGCTCCTTAATGAACTTAATGGGTTCTTCGAGTCGGCTACCAGTCGGGAAAACCTCGGCGACACCCATTTCTTTCAACTTTGGTATATCCCTGGCGAGGATCGTTCCGCCCACGAGGACCATCTTGTCACCGGCGTTCTGTTCGCGGAGTTTGCTTATTACCTTCTGGGTGAGTCCCATATGGGCGCCTGAAAGAACGCTCAACCCTATCACATCGACATCCTCTTGCAAAGCCGCGGCCACAATCTGTTCAGGCGTTTGGCGAAGACCCGTGTAAATGACTTCCATCCCGGCGTCGCGGAGCGCACGCGCAATCACTTTTGCGCCACGGTCATGACCATCCAGTCCTGGCTTCGCCACCAGCACTCGAATTCTCTTTTCAGCCATATCTACACATCCTCCAAGAAACGCGGTTCATAGTTCATGGTTTTTTGTGGTTAAGGCGGCCTGTTGCCGAAATAGTATTCCGCGTGACAGTTTCAGATGACACCCTCCTGGCGCAAAGCCTCGATCTGAGATGCAGAGAGGCCTACGAGCGAGCCGAGAACCTCGTCAGTATGCTGGCCAAGCCCCGGCGGGGGCGCAAATTCGCCGTCGCGCATTACTGACGACTTGATCGGATTTCCCAGCGCTTCGTAGCGCCCTACTTCGGGGTGATCGATCTCGACGACCATCTTTCTGTGCCGAACCTGCGTATCGTTCAGAGCCTCCTTGATGTTATTCACCGGTCCCGACGGTATTTGGGCGTCGCGCAAGGGCGCCAACCACTCCGCCGTCGTCTTCCGGGGGAATATCCCATCTAATATAGCATACAGCTCAGCCTTGTTCAAAGCGCGGTTGATCAACGTGTCGAACCGTTCATCGGCGGGCAGATCTTCGCGTTCGATTATCCGGCAAAAGCTTTCAAAGAATTTGTCTTGAAACGCGACGACCGCGATGTAGCCGTCCTTCGTTTTGAATACACGGAACGGAGCGAGTAGCGGGTGCATTGTTCCGCGTGGTTTGGGAACCTCTCCGTTGGCGATATAAGTCTGGGCAAGGTACACCAGCAATGATATCTGGCTGTCGAGCAAGCTGATATCCAGTTTCTGGCCGCGGCCAGTCTTCTCCCTCTGGTAGAGGGCAGCCGATATTGCAAAAGCGCCGAATACGCCGCCGGCGAGGTCTCCCATCGGAACTCCCATGACTACTGGGTCGCCGCCCTCTGGACCCGTGAGACCCATTGTGCCGCCAATTGCCTGAAGGATGATGTCGTACGCAGGCAAATCACGATACGGTCCATCGTGCCCGAACGCCGACACGGAGCAGCAGATTATCTTTGGGTTGTGTTTAGAAAGTATCTCATAGGCGCATCCGAGCTTCTGAAGGGCGGCAGGCCTGAAATTGTCATATACGACGTCAGCTTTCTTGACGAGTTCATATAAGATTTCGCGCCCTTTTTCTGCCCGAAGGTTCAGGGTAACGCTTTTCTTATTGCGATTGATACTCAGGAAGTATGCGCTGACTCCCCGCAGAGCAGCTTGAGCGGAAGTAGTACGGGTGAGGTCTCCGCTGCCGGGTTCTTCGATTTTGATGATTTCCGCGCCGAGGTCTCCGAGAAGCATTGAGCCATACGGGCCCGCCAGCATGCGCGAGAGGTCGATTATCCTGACACCTTCAAGAAGTTTCTGCATAGGTCTCCTAAGGAAGACGAAAGACGAAAGGTCAAAGGGGAAAGGGAAAAGCCTTCTTTCCCTTTTTTAATCCTTTCGCCTTTGCCCCTTCACCTTTCGCCTCTTTTATGGGCGGCACAGAGCCAACAGTTTCGCCATATTCTTCTGAGCTTCCATGCCTTCAACGAATTCTATGATCGCATCCGATCTGCCTCCCGGAAGCAGGCGTTCGGCGAAAGAACGAAACTTTCGGATGAGGTCGCCCTTTCGTTTTTCTCTATTTGAGCCTGATTCGAGTGTGTCGGCGCTGCTCTTCACTTCGTCGCCGTTGCGGGTCCGCACGGTGATTTCCGCCTGAGTCAGGCCAAGATCTTCTTTTGCGCTGACCTTTATTCTTTTCCTCATGGCAACCACTTGGTCGCTCAGAACTTTTTCGTCCGTAAAGCGGTCTTCGCCCGTTTCGCCGTCAACGAGTGCAAGCGCCGCGCAATAGGCGAGGCTGAATTTGCCTTCGAGACCGGTGCAGGGCTCGGGTTTTCCGGCGATCTCGAGAGCGACCGGCACGGCTGATACGAGAACCTCCTCAATATCTTCCGTGCGCACCTTGCGTCGGATATCGAGAGCAGCGTCAATCGTCGGGTGAGTCTCGAAACAAGATGCGTGCCGCTTGAACATGACATTGCCGATGGCGTACGTTTTGCCGAAATCCTGCATGATCAATTCGGGGTTGCAGTCCGGCGAGAGGACTTTGCAGAACCCGTTTTCGCCCGCAATGATGTCTTCGGAGCACGTGAACCCTTTCTCTGCGAGCAACGCGGCGAGGAGACCGTCCATGGCGGCTTTTCCGGCGTGAAACGGTTTTGTCATCGTTCCGAAGACCTGTTTAAGGCCGGCGGACTGAGTGCCGGCCACGCCGAGGCCATAGCTCATGCGCAAGGCGTCCAATCCAAGCAGTTTCGCGCATGCCGCCGCAGCGCCGAAACGGCCGATTGTCGAAGTCGCATGCCAGCCTTGTTGGTAATGGAACGGAAACACGGAGGAGCCGATCCTGCATTCGGCCTCGAATCCCAGCACAAACGCCGTGAGAACGTCGCGCCCGCCGCTTTTTCGCGTCTCGGCCAAAGCAAGGACCGCAGGCATGACCGGTACGGTCGGATGACCCATCATCTGGAAGTGCACGTCATCAAAATCAAGCGCGTGCGACGCCGACCCGTTTATCAAGGCCGCGTTCAGAATGGAGGTCTTATATGCATGCCCGATGATGCTGGACTGTTTCTTGCCCCCGACGAGGTCGCTGACTTCCATGAGAATCCTCGTGAGCGGCTCATGAGCGCCGCCGAGCGTCACGCCCACCCAATCGAGCAGACAGAGTTTCGCTTCCGCAATGGCCTCAGCGGGAATTTGGTCGAATGTCGTCCTTTCGATCGCATTGCAGAGTTCGAGCGTAATGTTCATTGTTGGCTCCATGTTTCACTCATGACTTTCAGCGTCTCTGACTTTACACGTCATTCTGAGCGAAGCGAAGAATCTCTCACTAATATTGCGTTTCAAGACCGGGATTCTTCGCTTCGCTCAGAATGGCATTTGTGGGAACGCCCCTGCGTCGCAGGCACGCCGTAAACCGTACAAAGAATTGTGCGAATGACTTTGCGGCCGGAAAACGTCCGAAGATATTTGTGTTCGTTTTATTTCCCTTTGAAGTCCGCCTTGCGCCGCCCAAAGAAGGCGCTCACGCCCTCTTGCACATCTTCGCTCAGAAAGCACGTCGCGCTCAGTTCGTCGAGCTGAGCAAGCAAATCAGCGTCTCGATCGCGGTCGAGCATCCCATGCTCGCCGCACGCCTGCAAAACGCGTTTGCTGCCTCTCACGGATAACGGCGCATTCCCGGATATTTCTTGGGCCAATTCGTAAGTGAATTTCTCCAGTTCCACTTTGGGAACCACAAAGTTCGCTAACCCGACTTCTCTCGCGCGCTGCGCATCAAGCTGGCGACCTACGAAGAAAATCTCGCGCGCGACAGAAATGCCCGCCAGGTCAACGACTCGTTGATAATTCTCGTAATTCAGCATTACGCCGAGCTTCGCTGACGGTATGCCAATTTTCGCCACGTCGGCGAGAACCCGGAGGTCGCAGGCGACAGCAAGTTCGCAGCCTGCTCCCAGCGCAAACCCCTGAACCATCGCGATCACAGGGTTTCTATGCTTTCCGATGGCCTGTAGAGCGTACTCGATGAGACCTCCATACTCGCGCGCCTTTTCGTGGCTCGTCCAGACCTCGAACTCCGAAATATCAGCCCCTGAAGCGAATGCCTTGTCGCCCGCGCCGCGGATGACAACGCATCTGACATCATTATCATCGTTCAGATTTTCCATTGTTTCTGCGAGCCATTTCCACATGATCGACAGCATGGCATTGCGCTGATCGGGCCGATTAATCGTTATAGTGGCGACACAGCCCTCTCTATCGAGCAGCATATAGTTTTCAGTCATCGTTGTCTCCTGAGAAACATGCACGTATTCGGGGACTCCTTATTCGGGGACACGATGCCGCATCGTATCCCCGAATAAGCAACCATTTTCGCGGCCATGATCTGCGAGCTTGCTTCGCGAATAATCTCTAGTAGGAAGTAAACGGCTGGGTTTCCCCAAAGACTTCTCGGAGGACGCCGCAAATCTCCCCGTTGGTGGCCATCGCCTTGACCGCGTCCACGGTGGGTGGAATGAGGTTCTCCGTTCCTTCGGCGGCGGCGCGAATGCGATTCAAGCATTTCTCGACTGCGCTGTTATTGCGTTCGGCGCGCAGCTTTCTTAGAGCCTGCACCCTTCGTTCCTCAGTATCGACATCCAATTCCATCGGATGCAGTGGAGGCGTTTCGCCCAAATACTCGTTTACGCCCACGATTCTGCGCGTCCCCTCCTCGATCTCCTTCTGCATCCTGTATGAACTCCCTTCCACCTCCGCTTGAATGAATCCCTTCTCAATCGCTGCGACCGCGCCGCCCATCGCGTCGACTTTATTGATAAGCTCATTGGCCTGCGCCTCGAGCTTGTCGGTCAGATACTCGACATAGTACGAGCCGCCGAGAGGGTCTATGACATCGGCGCCGCGCGCCTCGAAGTGAATAATCCTGGGCGTATCGAGCGCCACCACGGTAGCCCCCTCGGTGGGCAATCCCAGAGCTTCATCATAAGGCGCCGAGGCGCTCCCCATGTTCCCGCCTATGATTGAGGCAAAGCACTCGAGTGTGCCGCGCGCGATATTGTTAAGGGGTTTTTGGGCTGTGAAGGTTGACCCCGCGTAACCGGATGCAACCCGAAAGCGCATGGAATCCGTTTTCTTCGCGCCCAGCCGGTCGCGGGCTATTTTGGCCCACATCCTGCGCGCAGCGCGGAATTTCGCAACCTCCTCGAAGAAATTGCTGTGGCTGCTGAACAAGAAGCTGAATCTCGGCAGAAAATCATCGGGAGCGAGCCCGCGTTTCAGCGCGGCTTCAGCGTAAGCGATTGCATTGCACAGCATGAACGCAAGCTCTTGCGTCGCCGTCGCGCCCGCCTCCCGTATGTGATAGCCGCAAACGCTTATCATGTTGAAGCGCGGCATGCGGCCGGAGCAAAACTCGAAAATGTCAGTTGTGAGGCGCATCGAGGGGACGGGCGGGAAAATATACGTTCCGCGCGCGATGTATTCCTTCAGGATGTCGTTCTGAATCGTGCCGGTAAGTTGGTTCAATGGGATATTGAGTTTCTCGGCCATTGCGATGTACATCGAGAGAACGACCACGGCCTGAGCGTTTGTCGTAAAGGAGGAGCGAATTCTGTCTAGAGGAGCAGGCTCATCGAAGGCAGCGAGAATCGTTTCCATATCGCGTAGCGAGCTGAGGGCCACCCCTACCCTGCCGACCTCGCCCGTGGCCAGCGGATGGTCGGAATCGAGGCCTATCTGCGTCGGTAGGTCGAAGGCCAGACTGAATCCGAACTGCCCCTGCGAGAGCAAGAACCTGAGCCTGTCACGCGTGTCCTCCGGGTTTCCAAAACCCGAGTACGCCCGGCCGCCTATGCCCGTCCCGACAATCATGGTGGGGTATATTCCGCGAGTGAACGGAAACTCGCCGGGGAACCCAATGGATTCAGAGAAATCAGTTGTTTCGATATCGAGCGGCGTATAGGTCTGGCGCGGTATTGAATCCGGAGTCATCCCGTACTTGTCGAGAATCTTCTTGAGCGTCGTGTGCTCCCAGCGGGAATAGTCCGATTTCAGTTTTTCTGTGAAGTCTTTGCTGAACATTGGCATCACCTGGCCATTTCGCTTTTCTTACTGTCCATCACGCCGGCAATTTTCACCATGACGGAAACGAAACCATCTTGTTCGGTCTTCGTCAGCGCGCCCATCATTTCTCTGAAAAATCTTGCCCTCTGGCTCTGATAGGCCATAACGGTTTTCCTGCCCCTCTCCGTCAAGTACAGTCGAATCACTCGCCTGTCCCCATGATTTCTTTCCCGTTTCAACAGTTTTCTTTCGGCGAGCCGGTCCACGATTCCGGTTGTAGTGTTCCCCCTGATATCCAGAATCCTTGCCAACTCGCTCATGATGAGTCCCTCTCCATTGGAGACGGTTTCAAGCGCGATTATGTCGAGCTTACCGAGAGCAACGTTTCCAGAGACATTGTTAACATAGGAGAAAGCTCGAATGAGCTTATCGAACGCTTCCCAAAAGATTGCGGCCTTGTCTTGTGTTGTCATAGCCATTCAGAGAGGGTGGTGGACAATGTATTTCGCGTTCTGAATTGTTCTTGGAGTGAATTATACTTTACGCGAAGATTCGCTGTCAAGTAAACGCAGAGCCGTCCAGGCTAAATCTCAACGCGCGACGCCCTCGAGAATCCACCTCTCGAGCTCGTGTAGAAGCTGGTCGTAGTCGACCCTCTCGGGGTCAAGATGCCCCATCATCGTCGTGCCCTGGCAACAGCCGATCAAAATCAATGCGACCGCATTCGAATCCATGTCGTTACGGAAAATTCCCTCGGCCTTGCCCTGTTCAAGAATGTCGACGATGCTTTTCTGCCATTCCGCAATGATGCTTCTTATGCGGTCCGCAAACTCCGAGGCGTGTTCCATCATCTCGGCGGTCAACACTGCCAGGAGAGCACACCCGTGGAAAATATCGCCGCGATACATCTCCGTCATGATCTCGACCATTCGCTTTATGCGCCGTCTTACGCCGGGTTCCTGCGCGATGGCGTCGATCACGTTCTCCATCCAGAAATCACGAGTGCGTTCGAGGACTTCAAAGCCAAGTTCTTCCTTGCTCTTGAAGTGGAAATAGAACCCGCCCTTGGTGATTTTCGCGCGCTGCAGGATTTGAGCGATTGATGTGTTGTGGAAACCATGCTGACGGAACAGCTCCATCGCGGCCCGCAGTATGCGCTCGCGCGTCTCCGATACAAGGGGTTCGAATGTGGGGTCAGTCGTCATTTACAGACACTTCCTTACCGGCGAGTTTTCCTCTACGGAACTGGAATAGATCGGAAGCCTTGAGAGGAGCAACATACACAGTACCACATCCTCAATGTATCAAAGTAAATGTTCTTTGTCAAGACTGTTTGACAAACAATGTCCCACAAAATAGAATACATCTTGTCATTCCCGCGGAAGCGGGAATCCGTGTGTTTTTACGTTGCCGTCTATTTCGAAAGAAGTCGAGAACACCGGGAGGACAATATCTTGAAGAAGACCGGATTTCTTGCCATCGCGTTTCTGGCGTTTATCTCTTTACCAGCATTTGCCCAGCCCAAAAAGGTGATGTTTTTCGAGGCGGCGCTTGCACCGGCAGACACGACGTTCAGCGCCGAGCCATCCGGTTATTCGAAACTGGCAGGCATACTGCGGGGCGCGGGCATACAGGTCGCCTCTATGTCGTCTGGCGACATAAGCCAACAGAAGCTCTCACCGTACGATATCGTGGTTCTGCATCCCAGCCCTGAGAGACCGCTGAAAGAGGACGAAGTCTCTGCTCTCGTTTGGTTTGTGGTACAAAAAGGAGGAGCGGTTTTCGTCAATGGTGGGACGGACAAAATAGTGAACCCGTTTATCGAAATATTCGGCGTCTCGATGGACTCGAGCGATCTCGTTGACACCACCTCCGCAATGAAGGAATCGCCCACAGGACGGAAATTCGTGCTGACGCGATTCCCTACCCGCTCCGGCTTTGACCTTGGCGACATCAAGAGTCTTGGCTTTTACGGCGGAGCCCCGATTGTTCTCTCGCAGGACGCCGTTGAAGTGGTGACAGGTGATGAGGATTGCTATTCCGACAACGGTCTGTACAGCATCGGGTCCTTCCCTCCCATAGCCGCTGTGGCGTATGTGGGGCGCGGAGTTCTTTTCGTGAAGAGCGACCGCGCCATGCTGACCAATGCCTACATCGACGCATACCAGAATGCGAAGTGGGCTAAAGCCCTATTCGAGCGTTTGGCAGCAGTTCGCGAAACGGAACTGGATCGCGACCGGAGCCTCTTTGGCCTTCGGTCACAAGTAAGAAATCTCGAGGACAACTTGAAGGTTTCGGTTGAGAAAGAGACGAAATACGAAACCGATCTTACAGCCAGTTACGAAAAAGTCAAGGGACTCCAGAGTGACCTGCAGGCATCGGAGAGGAAGAACGAAACTTTGACGGCCCAACTTAATACACTCGAATCCGAGAGAAATAAACTTCTCGAAAAACTCGACCGTTTCAGCAACCCTGACACACTGAAGGCGGCCGCCATCATCGCGTGCGCCGTTCTGCTGGTGGTATTTCTGGTCGGCATCGTTATCGGGCGTCGAACCATGCGCGGCCGCACCTGAAAAAAACTGCCGAGAAGGAGAAAATCGGGGACACGATGCGGCATCGTGTCCCCGGTTTTTCTAATTCACGCGATTACAACAATTTGTTGCTTTGAAGCGTCCGCCTCCGGCGAATCCCGAACAAAGCGAGTAAGCCCGTAAACGCTGCGGAAAGGAGGCTCATCACGACTTTTTCGGTTGTTGTCGTGGCAAGCATGACTTGCGCAAAGCTGACCACAGGCGCCAGCCCCATCCTGACAGCCTTTCTAAGCGCAGGACGGTCTGCAATCAAATAAGCGATAGGCGGCGAGAACTTGTAGTAGAACCGGACAAATGCGGACCCCGGCGTGTTCGTGATCAGGTAGCGGTCACGGAACTGACGGAGGACCATCACGTCGCGCGCGCTTTCCGAGCCATACGCAGCGGTTGCAATAAAACATGAGCCTCCGCCACCGCCGCCTCCGCCGACGTCTGCCGCCGGCTCCGGGAGCACTATTATCGTGACTGAGTCGGCATCTATATTCGCATCTAGATCAGATACCCCGAGCAAGAACGTCAAAACATCCTGCGACTCCCCTGCCGCGATGGTGGGCGCGGTGAAGGAGGGGAAGGGCGTATCTGCGTCAGCAAGCGTCACCGAATTTGCGCCTCCTATCTGCGTCCACTGGTAGAACAGCGGCGTAAAGACATCGAGACGCCCGCTGCTGATCCTTCCGTCCAGGCTGACAAGAGCTCCCGATTGGACCGTCTGATCCAGCCCTGCATCGGCCGCAACAAAACCGTTCGGGTCAACAGTTTTCCGAACATGCACCGCGAAACTATCGTTGAATGGATTGATTGAAGTGCCTGAGTTCGGAAAGGTGGCCACCACGTCAGTCTCGGCAAACGGGAAATCCCACTGTCCGGAATAAACACCATCCCCCGCCACGACATCAAAAGGAGTGAAAAGTGGGCCGTTGTCGAATAGAGTTATATTCTGTCCGCCAATGGTCACAGTCACATTGCCATTGGGATTCTCGCAATTGATGTGCAGCGCAGAGAGTTTGAGCGGAACGCGAAACAGGTTGCCAAAGGCGTCTTCTCCGAAAATCACGGTGACATCGTTCCTTCGGGGAATGATTGTATAGAACAACTCCAACCCTGAGGGGCCCAGCCATGCCTTGTAATCGCTGGTCAAGGGCCGAACCCGAGCGAGGACCGTCGAATTCGAGCACGTGACGGCTCCAAAGGCGTTCAGTCTCCTCCCAGTCATGGTCCTGCCGGCCAAGAACTGATCCAGATCGCCACCCGCAAGAATCCGGTTCCTGACAAGCATCCAGTCCGTCACCGGATTCAGAAATGGGAATCGCGCGTATAATAGACCAACCAGTCCGGCAACATGCGGGGTTCCCATCGATGTTCCGGAGAAACCCACGTCAAAGGGCCCATAATCCCCACCCATCAACGTGCTGAAAATGTTGACTCCCGGAGCTCCCACGTGTACGGTTCGCCTTCCAAAACTTGAGAAAGACGCCAGTTGGTCATTGTGGTCAGTGGCCGCGACGGCAATCAAATTGGGGCTGTCATAACTGGAAGGTGTGTTGAAGATTTCGTCGTTGTCTATCGCTATGTTGCCGGCTGCAGCAACGAAGAGAACGCCGTGCTGGCGCAAGTTGTCAATCGCGCTTTGCTCGAACGTAAAGACCGGGATGAGGCCGCCGAAAGAGGCGTTCACCGCAACAACCTTCTCACCGTTCTCGGCGACCCGCCTTGCTATGTAGTTGAGGCATTCGATTTCGTCGGCCACAGTTCCACTGCCGCTCGAACTCAGAAACTTTAACGCCATTACCTGCACATCCCAGTTGACTCCCGGCACACCGACAAAGTTATTGCCGGTCGCGCCGATCGTGCCGGCTACATGAGTGCCGTGCCCGAAATCATCCTTTGGATTGCCCGCGGCGGGATCGTTAAGCGGATTATCTATGATCGCGTTTATTCCGAAGACGTCGTCAGCATACCCATTGTTGTCACTGTCAAACCCTTCGAGAGGTATTCCATCGAAGTCGTCAATGATGCCATCGCCGTCGTTGTCATTGCCGTCGAAATCCATTCGAGGCAACCCGTTCCGGCCCCCGCCGGGGAACGTGCCGTCAAAATCGTCGGCTCGTCCACCCCCGTCCTCGTCAAATCCGTTTGTCACAAGCGCTAAGTAACTAGCCGGCAGTTGTCGCCCGTCGAAGTCGTCAACAATGGCGTCGCTGTCAGTCGCGCTGTCAACGCCATCAAAAACCAACACGGGGGGCTCGTCCACAACCGTCGGCGTGCCGTCAAAATCGTCGACAATGCCGTCACCGTCATCATCAATGTTATTTGTCAAAAGCGCGAGCAAACCGCTGATGTTCCATGACAGCCCGTCGACATCGTCAATCACCCCATCGGTATCATCGTCCTCGCCGTCGAAGACCATGGTAGGCGGCTGTCCGGGCACTGTCGGCGGCGCCCCGTCAAAATCGTCGCTCACACCGTCGTCATCGTCGTCTCTGGCGTTTGTCACGCGGGTTAGCAGACTTGCCTCGAGTTCATCAAAATTCATCCACATGTTAGGCGCCAGATCCTGATGGGAATAGTCAACGCCTGTATCAACAACCGCGATAATATTATTCGGGTTGCCCGTCGTGAGCTCCCACGCCTCGGGGGCGTCGATGTCCGCATCGATGGTGCCCCCCGTTTGTCCGGTATTGTTCATTCCCCACAGGAAACTGAAAAACTCGTCATTGGGGAACGTCTGCTTCGCATATCGAAAATAATTCGGCGACGCATCCTCAATATAGGGATTCGCAGAATACAACGCAAGACCCTCGGTCACCGACATGCCCTCAGGCAACTTCACGAGTTCCGCGCCTCGGCCTAAGTCCTTTATTTTAGTAGCGCCGAACGATGAGTGAACTCTGGCGGAGGCGCTTTGTGAGACGCCCTCCCTCATTTGCACCAGCAACTCACCGTCTTTGTACAAGGGACCATCCAATGGAACCGCAACCTTTGACATTCCCGGCGCCGCCTCCGTAGCCCTCTCCTCTCTGACGAACAGGACGAGAAAGGCCAAAACCGGGAGAGCCGCGACAACCATAATCCAACCCAGGCGCTTCTTCATGTGTTCCTCCCAAAGCATCCCATACCCAAACGTCAGTTATGAGTCACTCAACTAATGAAGAACTGCACCCCTTTGCAGTCGGGGACAAGGCAATCGACAATGGGGGTGACGCAACTACTTTGAATACAACGAGGTGCGTTGATTATACCCCCCGCAAAAAACGTTTGTCAAGCCAAATCCGATATAGCTCTTGTTAATATTTGTGTGCGAAAAGTGTCCCCAAAAGTGCCTCGCAATGGACGAACCAAGAGCGCCTCACACCCCTCTGCGACGCGGTCGATCTTCTGCCTCCGCACTCGGCGAGCAGGGTTATCCGCCCAAGTATGCGTTCCTGATATCATCGCTGTGAAGAAGCTCTTGTCCGGCGCCCTCGGCCACGATCCGGCCAGTCTGCATCACGTAACCGCGACCCGCTACAGACAACGCCATCTGCGCATTCTGCTCAACCAGCAGGATAGAGGTGCCAGCCCGATTTATTGACTGGATGATTTCGAATATCTGATCAACAAGCACTGGTGAAAGTCCCATCGATGGTTCATCCATCAGCATCAACTTGGGTTGGGCCATCAGCGCACGCCCGATCGCGAGCATTTGCTGTTCCCCGCCGCTAAGGGTCCCACCGGGCTGGCATCGGCGCTCTTTCAACCGCGGGAAAAGCTGATAGACGCCTTCCAGTTGAGGCCTCAGTTTCGAGAGCTTCGAGCCGAGAACATACGCGCCTATTTCAAGGTTCTCTTCAACACTGAGACGCGGGAAAATGCGCCGAGATTCGGGAACAGTCGCGATTCCCCGCGATACAATGCTCGAAGCGGGTAGCCCATCTATCCGTTCACCCTCGAATGTGATCGCGCCGTCCCGAGGGCGCAGCAGACCCAGGATAGCCTTCATTGTCGTGCTTTTCCCTGCCCCGTTGCTACCCAGCAGACAAACGATTTCTCCGGCCTCGACTCGCAGACTTACTCCCCTGAGCACTTGGATAAGCCCATAATAGGTGACGACGTCGATCAACTCAAGCAGCGCCATGCTTTCTTCCCAAATAGGCTTCGACTACTTTCTCGTTGTGACGAACTTCCTCGAACGAACCCTCCGCGATCTTGCGCCCATAGTCAAAGGCGATTACGCGGTCTGATAGACCCTTGACCATCATCATGTCGTGCTCAATCACCATCAGGGTGTATCCCCTGTCTCGAAGGCGCTTGAGGTCATCCATGAACGCTCTGGTCTCATAAGGATTCATACCTGCCGCGGGCTCATCAAGAAGCAGCAGCCGCGGTTCGCTAGCCAGCGCCCGAATAATTTCCAGGCGCTTGCGGTCTGCGAACGGGAGCGTCTTGGCAGGCCGATTCATGACCGGAACCAACTGTCCATGGAATAGAGCCAGCAGCCGCTGCGCCTGTTCCACAATTCTGCGCTCCTCTTTTCGGGTGGATTTTGTCTGCAAAATGGCGCCCAGCGCGCTGGATTTCGTTCTGCAGTGCATGCCGACCATCACATTTTCGAGCACGGTCATGTTGGCAAAGAGACGAATATTCTGAAAAGTACGGCCCACGCCGTTGGCCGTGACTTGATGCGGCCTTAGCCCCACAAGGCTCACTTCGGCCTGATCGGGCAGTCGCAGCACGATGTCTCCTTCATCACGCATATAAATACCTGAAATGATATTGAACAACGTCGTCTTGCCGGAACCGTTCGGGCCGATGATACTCAGGATTTCCCCCGGAAAAAGCGCGATGTCAACCCCATCAACAGCCCTCAGGCCGCCGAAGGATTTGCTCACGCGCCGGATTTCCAAGAGAGGCAGATTCTCACTCATCTGTTGTCTCCAGCAGTTCTTGTTCCCGTCGCCTGCTGGGAATCAAGCCCTCCGGCCGAAACACCATCATGGCGATGAGGGCCGCGCCGAACAAGAGCATTCGAATCTGCTCGAACTGCCGTAACTTTTCCGGCAGAACCACCAGAACTATTGCCCCGACTATTACCCCTGGGATGCTGCCCATTCCCCCGAGAACCACCATGCACACGATCATGGCCGATTCCATAAAGGTAAAGCTCATCGGGTCGACGAAACTCATCAGACTCGCATAAACGACACCGCCCATGCCTGCAAAGCTGGCTCCAATTGCGAAGGCCAGCAGCTTGATTGCTATGATGTTGACGCCCGAACAAGCCGCCGCCAGTTCGTCTTCGCGTATGGCTATCAACGCGCGCCCGATGCGCGAGTGATTCAGTCGATTGGCTGCGACAGCAATTCCGAGCGCAAGCAGGACCACCAGAAAATAAAAGTTCGCCACGCGTGGCAAGAGAAGGCCGCCGATTTGCATGCCCGTGTCCAACGAATACGAGCCAATGGTGGGACTGGGGATGTCAGCGATGCCTTTGGGTCCATTTGTCACGGATTCCCAATTGTTCAGAATGATACGAATGATTTGCCCGAAGCCGAGCGTGACGATGGCGAGATAATCGCCCCGCAACCTCAGTGTGGGACTGCCGAGAAGCAAACCGAATAGGCTGGCCAGCAAGGCCGCCGCCGGCAGGATGACCCAGAACATCCATCGGGCATCCGGATAATGCAGAAAAAAAATGCCCGCAGTGTACGCGCCGATGGCATAAAAAGCGACGTATCCCAAATCGAGGAGGCCGGCAAAACCAACAGTGATGTTTAAGCCGAGCGCCAGACACACGTAAATACCTGCAATAACGGCCACATGTATCCAGTAGGTGCTTTGGAGCAAAGTAAACACAAACGGGTAAACGAGAACGCAGAGACCGACGGCAAGATAATAAGTCTGCTGGTTGCGCCTCACGATTTCCCTGAAACCTGATAACCAGCCAAGGCGGAGAAGGAAATATGTCGCGGCTATGCCGAGGGACAAAAATGCGAGAAATGGCGCGATCCGCTGAAGCGACAACCCCAGCACCAGCACGGCAAACCCGCAGAGCGTCAGCAGGACAGTGTAAATTTTCTCCATTTGCCTTCGGGGGTTACACTTTCTCGACTGCACGTTCGCCCATTAAACCGGATGGTTTCAGAATGAGAACCAGAATGAGTATGGCAAAAGCGATAACGTCTTTATAGGCAAATGCGTCACTGATCCCGGCGACCGAGAAAAAGGCGACCAGCAGTGTCTCGCACAACCCTAGCACGAATCCGCCGAGCATAGCGCCGCGGATGCTGCCAATGCCGCCAAGCACTGCCGCGCTGAACGCCTTGATTCCCACTATGAAACCCATGTCGAACTTGATGCCCCCGTAGTACAGGCCGCTCATTATGCCGCCTGCGGCCGCGAGGGCCGACCCCATCATGAATGTCAGTCGAATCACATAGTTGATATCGATCCCCATCATTTGCGCCGCTTCCATATCTTGCGCGATCGCGCGCATCGCCTGACCGAGCCGCGTCTTGTTTATGAACAAGTCCAACACGAGCATGAGAATCAAGCTCGCGACAACTATGAGGATTTGGATGTAGTCCAGGATCACCCCCTCGATATTTATCCCGCCGACAATGCCGCGCGGGAACGGCTGCAGGTCTCGACCCTGCACAAGCATCACCAGGTTCTGCAGGAAGATTGACATTCCTACCGCCGAAAGCAGGAGGGTAATGCGGGGGGATTGTCTCAACGGTTTGTAGGCGACAAATTCAATGGCCATTCCTGCGAGGCCGGTCAATACCATGGAGACCAGGAATGCGAGACAGAGGGTGAACGCAACGCCTTCGAGGCCCATGTGCGAGGTGAGTGTGAGAACAAATAACCCCACGAAGGCGCCGACCATGAACACCTCGCCGTGGGCGAAGTTGATTAGCTGAATGATGCCGTAGACCATGGTGTAGCCTAAGGCAACTAAGGCATACATTCCTCCCAGAGTCAGCCCGTTAACCAGTTGCTGAAAAAAGGCGGTAAGGCTCATGTTATTGGTTCATGCTCGCGGTCTTCAGCGGCACGAACTTCCCTTTCTACACCTGATAGAAAGTAATCAATTTGTTCTTGGTGTCGCCGCGCTCGTCGAATGAAGTGTGCCCAATGACGCCATCGTATTCCGTCTTGCGCACCTCCTCGATAATCGCCTTCTTGTCCGGAGAACCCTTTTGCTCAATTACGCGAGCAATAGCGCTCAGAAGGATGTTGGCGACGTCATATGCGTAAGGGCCGTAATTCTGAATCTTCACGCCGAATCGCTGCTCGTATTTGCGCATGAACTCCTCGGCTTGCTTCAGCTCGGTCAATGGCGCCCCCACCATGGTGACGATTGCGCCCTCTGTGGCTTCGCTGCCGGCATCGATAAAATCTTGACCAAACGCGCCGTCGTCGCTGATGAATTGCTGCTGCATTCGAAGGTCTCGCATCTGTTTCATCAACAGACCGGCTTCGTCGTACATGCCTCCGAAGTAGATCACGTCGGGGCGCTGATCCTTAATCTTTGTCAAGAGCGCCCTGAAATCCTTCTCGCCGATATCAATCCCATCGAAACCCAACACCTGTAACCCGGATTTTGCGCCCGTATCGCGCACTACCTCGGCGAGTCCCTGGCCATATTGCGTCTTGTCGTGAATGATTGCGATACGTTTGAAACCTCTCTCATTGACAAAAGGCACAGTGAGTTGGCCTTGTACCAAATCCGTCGTGCAGACTCTGAACACTTCAGGGAAACCTTGAAGCGTGATCTGGGGATTGGTTGTCGCGGCGCTCATCGCGACTACGCCGGCGTCATGATAAATCTTCGAAGCGGGCAGAAAACAGCCGCTGTTAAGGTGAGCTACCACCGCCACTACCTGAGTGTCAGACATAAGCGCGTGTGCGGCGGATACCGCCTGCTTCGGGTCCGACGCATCGTCCTTGGGCTCAAAGACGATTTTATAGCCACCCATTTTGTTTGCGGCGTTCCACTCATCGACCGCGAGCAATGCGGCATTGTTCATCTCGTTGCCCGGCGCGGCGGCGGGTCCGGTTAGAGGGACTACCGCGCCCAGCTTGAATATCTTCTCTTCCTGAGCGCCGCGCTGGCAGGCCAAGAGAAGCCCGCCCAGCAAAAGAGAAAGACAAAAGACGAAGTTCCTGCGCATATTTCCTCCCTGAGTCGGCTCATTTCACATGTAAGGGCTGAAATAAAATATACCAACGGCGGGAAAATATCAAGGGACACAAGCGTGTGGAGTGTTGCGACTTCGTTTCCGTCGCGACAGAATATTATAGTTAGAGAATACCCATGGTCGAAAACGGCGGTAACACATGGCGACCGAGTTTAAGCGTTGCAGTTGCGGCGCATCGTGGATAAGTCGCGACCTGTTTCTTCGCGACCCCCACATTCTCCCAATCGGTATGACATTTGTGACACCGGAAAGTTTCTTCGACACCTACTACTTTTTTTTTTTTTTTTTGTGCGGCACGTCTCTGGCCATGAGTGTATTGGACTTTTGCGATCTCATCCCTGTACAAATTCCACCTTTCATTTTGGCGGGAACAAAAGAATGCCCTGGACATTGCACTTCCGTACAAGACCTCGAAGAGTGCCAAACCGATTGCCGCAACGCCCCTTTCAGACGCCTCCTCCTCACCCAACTCATGAACAAGAAGCATTGAACCACGGACCAGAAACTAACTGTTAACCAACCACGGGGAGCACGGGGCACACGCGAAAAGACTTCTCTTTCTACACGGAGGACACGGGGCGCACGGAGAAATGCTTGGTGTCCACAGATTTGCACGGATTCAGAGAAGAAGAAAAAGAAGATATCTTGGAACACGAATTACACGAATTACACGAATAGACGACTCCTTTCTTGTCATTCCCGCGAAGCATGCCCTCGATCGCGATCGGGGATGGGAATCCATATCGGCGGTTGTCGGCGTTCATCGGCGGTTACAAAAATCCGCTTCTTCTTGTTTGGCTTTATTCGTCCAATTCGTGTAATTAGTGTAATTCGTGTTTCAAGACTCTTTTGCTTTATTCGTCTCATTCGTTTCTCATTCGTGCATTCATTTCTTGATTTGTGTAATTAGTGTAATTCGTGGTCCAAGACCCCCTTTGCAAAGGGGGAAATAGATGCTGTCCCGTAGTTATGTGGGGCCGAATTCATTCGGCCAAATCACCAAGGTGCATCCCGCGAGGCGCGGAACTTCGCAAACCCGACACGAACCACGAAGAAAACGCGGAGAAGAGAAAATGGAACCGCCGAACCAATCCTATCCGTGATTTCCCTCGACTTTTGGCCACTCATCTCATAGAATTGCTTTCACCGGCGATGACTGTCGCTCTTTACGGGAGAAGGCGACACATAAGATGCGTGTTTTCGGACGGAGCACACAACTCTTAGGATGTCGCAAAAAGCGACAGGCCTGAGACGGCAATAACGTTCCGGCTAACTCGCAGACGGAACCGCCAGACTTCCTCTTTTATCTGAACCTCAAGTCTTTTCGCCTTCATTGGGCTTCCCTTTTTTGATCGATTATTGTATGCAGTAAAGACGCGCGGCCGCATGTCCCAACACGATATCTATCTCTTCGGGTTCAAATCTGATATTCGACGGCGAATGATTCTCCTTCATGGCGCACACCCAATCACCCGGTGAGAGTATCGCGTCCAGCATCGAGCCATCGGTGCCGAAGAGCACGCGCCATGGCCCGAGAGTGTCTATCGCAAAACGCAACGGATGGTAGAGATAGTCGGCGCCGTTCATGTACTCCATCTGCCAGCCGGCGAAATCCACGTACACATTCGGTTTGACGCATGCCAAATCTATTGCCTCTTGCCACCAGCCGTGGCCGGCGTGCGCGATTATTATCTTGAGCTCCGGATACTCGGCGGCTACAGTATCGATATATCTCGGCTGCGAAAATTTCATGCGCATCGGGGCGGGCTCGTTGCCCGAATGTATCAAAACCGGAACCTTGTAGTCGAGCGCTTTCTTGTAAAGAGGCGCGCAGACGGGATCGTCCGGATAGAAGCCGGCAGTGGGATGCAGTTTCAATCCGATCGCGCCATATTCCTCGACGCCCTTTTGCATTATTTCGAGCGCATTCTTTCGGCGCGGGTCAACGCCCACGTGCGTGAGCAAGCGCCCCTTATGCCGCTTGACGGCTTCGCCGTAGAGGGCATTCTTTTCTTCGATGCTCATTCCTTTCGAGTTCGGAACCCCCAGCCAGAAATCGAGCGGAAGGATGATCGCCTTTTCAATACCGGCCTCATCCATCTTGCCCACAAGCTTGTCGCCAGTGGCGTCACTGCGCGGCTTCAGGTTCGTTTCATACACTTCGGAGACATAGGCTTCGCGGTCCCCCGACTTTTTGTTGAAGAATCCGATACCGGCTCTCGCGGCCCCTACGAAAAACGCTTCGGGGTCCGAGCCTTCGAAGAACAGATGAACGTGACTGTCAATTATCATCACGACCTCCTGAATTCCCGGGCATGTAGCCCGCCCGGATATTTGGACACAAGCTTAGCCAATTTGATAGCCCAAGATCTTCATACTGAGAAAGCCTTGCTGGCGGTCATTCTTTTTGGCCATGCCACAGTGAATGCGTTTTTACTCGTGCGGGGTAGAACCATATTCTGTCGCCTTTTCTTGCACAAGACGACAGAGAAGTCTGAGCGTCAGTCCAATCTACATCACATGATGGGACCGTGTCAATCTCGCGGCAGGTCTTGATAATGTATTCTATCAACAGTAGGATCGGGGATAGAGTGATCGAGGAGACAGTGCGCCGGAATACTCTATCAAGGTTTCGGGAGGCAGAGAGCTTTCATACTCAAATCCTCTAAACTGATTCATCCCTTTCGCCTACCCTTCCCCCGTGACTTCAAGTCTCTCTTGGAGTCTTGGTGTCTTGGTGGTTATGGTCGCTTTTTCTCGGGGTAAGATTCTGTTTTGGTTCATCAGCGTGTGTCTGCGTGCATCGGCATGGCTGAACACGTGTCGGTGGAAGAAGTCCCGCGCTTCGCAGGATTCCCGTCGCTTTTTTTTCCTCGGTGAACTCTGAGACCTCTGTGGCCACGCTCCGTGCGGCCCTTTCGTCTTTCGTTTTTGACACGACCAATTGGCTCGGCTATAATTCAACTTGCTAGCGTTTTATTGCAAGGAATAATCAAATGCTCTCTCTGTTAGGGCTTCCCATGCTACTCACTGTGCTTGTAATGATCGAACTTGTGAATTCTTGTCGCCTCTTTCTTCGTGCCCTTTCGTGTAATTTCGTGGCTCATGCCTCTTTTTCTTCTTGCTTCTTCTCTCCTCGGCGCCTTTGTGTCTTCGTGGTGAATCTGTCTTCCCTCTTTGCTTGCGGCCTTCGCCGCGCCGCGTCCATTCCCGCGCCTCGCGGGATGTATCTGTGGTTGCCCGTTTCTTTTTCTTCTTCTTTTCCCTCTGAGAACTCTGTGCGCTCTGTGGCTCAGCAGTTTTGGCCGCGGCTCTGCCGCGCTGCATATTTCCGTGGCAGCAGGAGTGAGTGCGGCGTTGGCTAATCGGTCTGAAAACCCATCACACAATCTGTCGCCCCGCGCTATTCTCATCATAAGGCTCAGTTCGATTGGAGACGTGGTCCGGACGCTGCCAGCCCTTGCTTCTCTCAGACGGAACTACCCCGACGCGCATATCACATGGGTCGTGGAAGACAAGTCGAGCGGAATATTGAAAGGACACCCGCATCTTGACCGCATACTGGTGTTCGAGAGGAAGAGGATTGTCCAGTGCTTGAAGAACCCTCTCCGTTTCCCGGAGGCCGTTGCGCTGCTTATTAGATTTCTCACGCAACTTCGCAGCATAAAATATGACCTTGTTTTCGACTTCCATGGGATTTTCAAGAGCGGGCTGTTCGCGCTTTTGTCTGGGTCGCCCAACAGAGTTGGTTTCGAGCGGGGTTATGAAAAGGAATTCAATTACCTGTTCACGAATCTGAAAGTAAAACCTTCAATTGACCGGCTGCCGCGCGTGCTGCGAAATCTCGAACTGATAGCGCAATACGTGTCTGCCGAAAACCTTACGGACAGGCCCGTCCTCGGCCTGACAGACGACCATCGCGCCAAAGCGCGCGAATTCATCCGTGAAAAATTCAAGGACACCCGCCCTTTGGTGGCCGTTCATCCGGGAACCAGCCGAAGCTTGAAAAAGTGGGTTCCTCAGTCGTTCGCTACGCTTTGCGATCTACTGAAACAGACGTTGGGAGCGCAAGTAATGCTCACTTGGGGACCGGGTGAGCGTGAGGAAGTCGAACAAATACGTTCAATGACACAAACGCACCCGCAGATCGGAATGCAAACCGACAGTTTGCTCGAACTGGCCGCCCTTTTGGAAATGTGCGACCTCATGATCACGGTTGATTCTGGCCCCATGCACATAGGCTCGGCTGTTGGCACCCCCGTGGTGGCGATTTTCGGCCCAACAGATGAGCAAATAAACGCCCCTTACTGGCAGCCAAACAAGGTTGTCGCGAGCAAGATTCCGTGCAGGCCGTGCGACGAGGCTTGCGACTATGCGCGTTGTATGGAAGCGGTCAAGCCGGAAGACGTTCTCGAAGCGTCCCGGGAACTTCTTATTCAACGGAAATCATTGACGCCAAGATAGCCGCCACTAATGATTGGATACGGTTAGACGGTGGACACACGAAGCTTTGGGAGATACATACGAATAGTTGCGGGATGCGCTGCCATTCTCATGGGAGTAGCGGGCCTTTTGCTTCCCATTCTGCAAGGTTGGCTGTTCATCATGCTCGGCACAGTGCTGCTCTATCGTGATCTGCCGTTTCTCCAAAAAATGTGGCGATGGACCAAGCGCCGATTTCCCCGTGTTGGCCGGGCCGCAGACAAGATAAGGGCGGCTCTCAGACGAAACTAACAACCCGTTTGATCATTGCCCGCATTCGACCTCGCACGCGGCGATGTTTGGCGAGAGCATCGAAACTCCGAAACCCGCCTGCTCCTGGCGGTCCCTTTCGCCTTTGACCTTTCGCCTTTCGCCTTCCTATTGATTCTTATTCGGGTGCTTTTTGAGAAGCTCGACCGCCGCTCGAATAACCATATCCGGCGTAATCCTCGTCATGCATTCGTGATTGGTCGGGCATTGCTTAATGTGACACGGGATACAGTCGAGATCACTGACCCTTAGAATGTGCGTCTTTTCGAGATTACAGTTTGTATAACGCGGGTCCGTTGGGCCCATGAGCACGACGACAGGTTTGTCAAATGCCACTGCGAAATGCCTCGGGCCTGAATCGACCGTTATGAGCAGGTCGCATCGCTTGATGATTGATTTCAACAAGTCCAGCGGCACATTTTCTTCCGCAAGGTTTGCCGGTTTCGTTTGCGCGGCTCTTACTATTTCGCGCGCGATAGTCTTTTCGTTAGGGCCTCCGAGCAGTAACACGTCGCAATTCTCGTTTTCGGTCAACGCATCGCAGACTTGCGCGAAGTAAGCGGGATCCCACAGTTTCGATGAACCGTATGCAGCGCCGGGATTAACGGCAACCACAGGCCCGCCACGCTCTGCCCGATACTTCGCAAATAGCGATTCAGCTCGCTGTTCGGAGGCAGCATCCACGAAAAGCTCGGTTTTCATCGAACCTGCGGACGCGCCAATCTCCTCGCAAAGCCTCAGGTAGTATTTCACCATCGGCTGAGGAACAAACTCGCCGCCTTCCGTAGGGAGCGGGACTGCGTCCGTCAATAAGAAACCGCGTCCATCCCGACTGTACCCGACACGCCTTTTCGCGCCGGAAAAAAAGGCCAGCAACGCCGAACTGAAGGAATTCGGAAACACAAGGGCAAGGTCGTACCTGTTCTTTCGGAGAACGCGGAGATACCTTAAATGCCCGCCGATTCCCTTGTGCTCGTGTTTCGGCGAATAATCGATAATCGCATCGAACCAGGGGGTGCCTTCGACTATCTTGTGAACATATGGAATCCCGGTCAGGTCGATCCGCGCTTTCGGAAAGTTCAGACGAAGACATTTTAGGGCGGGGGTGGCCATGACCACGTCACCGACCCAATTGGGGAGCCGCACGAGAATTCGATTGTACTCAGTAGAGGTCTTAATAGCTTCTCACCGCTGTGAAGAGGTTGTATTTGTAGCTGTAATGCGGTTCGTTCGACATGCTCAGCATTCGAGAAATATCTCCATCCATGCGTGCCACGGAATCTTCGACCTTCTGCCATTCCTCAGACTCGATCCTTTCGATTCGTTCGAGGAGTTCAGAATAAAGGGATGAGCATTTGAAACCGGCGCGTGCGTTCACATGCCAGGGAAATGTGGTCTTCAATTTTCTGAGCGCCAGGTTGTGCTCGGGCCCGAAGTCGAGGGCGGACTCGTCCGTGAAATTAGTCAGGCTCTCGATACGGACAAAATCTATGAAACCGCCCTGGCGCGCGATATCGTATGCCCGCGTGTTGATGAAGGGAAAGAAGATCGACCAGCGAAACCGCCCGGGTTTTATACGCGCCAGTAAATCTATTGTTTCGAAAATCTCCGCAACGCTCTCGTGAGGAAACCCTATAATCACAAATGCGGAAGTGTGAAGTCCAAAGCGCTCAGCGGCCGCAAACGCGCGCGCGATATCGTCATTGGACATGCGCCGATTCAATATTTCGCGCCTCACCCGTTCACTGCCGCTCTCGAGACCGAACTTTACAATCCGACAGCCCGCCTCTCGCAGATAGCCGGCAGACTCCTCGTCAAACGCCTTCACATGCGCATTGCACACAAAAGGCAGCCCTATCTGCGCGCGATACTGTCTGCAGAAATCTCTCAAATAGTTCTTGTTCAGAGTAAAGAGGTCGTCGTCCAAAATGACGGTCTTGATGTTCTTGTATGATGAGAGCAACATCTTTATTTCGTCAATCACGTCGCTGACAGGGTGATACCGGATGTAGCGCAGTTCCGCGGCTGAACAATCGAGGTCGCGTTGGTATAGCTCGCGGAGTCGATGGTTGAAACAATACGAGCAACTGAACGGGCAACCCCTCGAACTCATGATTCCGACCCATCCGTCCTTCGAGTCGATCATTTTTTGGAAATCAAAAACACTGTAGTCCTTCTGCGGCAGATGCTCGAGCGGCACGAAGGGCCTTACCCGGTTCTGAATGATGCTTCCGTCAGATTTGCACCAAATATTTGCGATTCCGGTGGATGGCAGATTGCGCTCCAATGCGTCGGCAAGTTCGACCATCGCCTGCTCCCCTTCCCCGACGCACACGAAATCGAAGCACTCTTCTTTCAGCACGCCCTCGGGATCCATGGTGGGATGAATGCCGCCACACACTATGGGGACCTTGCAATACCTTTTTATGTCGCGGGCGATTTCACGAGCGAAACGGTACTGATTACTCACGACCGAAAATCCGATCAGGCCGGGCGCGAAAGCACTCACCTCGCGCTTGACTCTCACGAGGTCAAACTCGAAGCCGAGTTGCTCATTCATATTCAATAGGGCGGTGGAATGGCCGTGTTCCTTAAGACAGGCGGACAGGAATGCGATCCCGTAGTTAAAGCCAATCTGAGCGTTCAGATTCGGATATATGAAAAGCACTCTCATTTCGAACTCTGCCCCTGCGCTTTAAGGTCATCGACTATCCATCTTGCGGCATCGAGAAGGTCGACCGCCACATAGTCAGGCTCTACGGCAAACTTCTCACGATTATATTCCCATTCACCCTTTCCATAGCCGGTCAGAACCAAAATGGCCTTGCAGCCGGCATTTTTCCCAAACTCAACGTCGCCCAGTTTGTCTCCGACCATATATGATTGCCGGGCGTCTACCGCCAACTCTCTCTCCGCCCTATGAATCATGCCGAGCTTCGGTTTGCGGCATTGGCACTCCTGCTTATACGGCGGGTCTCCCACACGGGGGTGATGAGGACAATAGTAGATGGCGTCCAGCGCGCCCCCCCGCTCTCCCAACAGAGCTTGTATCTTCTTGTGGAGCGGCTCCAGGAGGTGCTCAGGGAAATATCCCCGCGCAACACCTGACTGGTTCGAGACTACGATCGTTTTCAACCCGTGGCGCTTAAGCAGTGAGACGGCCTCGGCCGCACCCTCGATGAGCTTCAGCCGGTCTATGTGGTTAAGATAGCCGCACTCTTCATTTATCGTGCCGTCGCGGTCGAGAAATACCGCTCTATTATTCATTTTCGTTGATGCCATTTCACAATGAACTCATCGCACGCATCAGGCAGGTAGTGTCTGCACACGTGTCATTCTGAGCGAAGCGAAGAATCTCAATTCTTGAATGATACATGGAGCCACTAGAGATTCTTCGCTGCGCTCAGAATGACGTTATTGTCTTGCCCTCTGCGAAGGAATATCGGACGTCCTGAATCGAGACTGTAATATTCCTTCGCAAATTGACTACAAATCATTCCGCCTTCTTATTCTTAACGATCTGTGACATAATGCCGGAACTCGACGCCCCTTTCACGAGCGGAGCAAGCTCGACCCGGCCCCCGTACGACTCGACGAACTCCCTTCCGACCACCTTTTTATTGGTGTAATCGGCGCCCGTCACAAGGAGATCAGGTTTCACGGCCTTGATGAGCCTTAGGGGAGTCGGTTCTTCAAATACAACGATGTAGTCGACCTGCTCGAGCGCCGATAAAATATATGCGCGGTCGGTCTGCTTCAGCACTGGCCTGCCGGGTCCTTTGAGTTTTCTGACTGAAGCATCCGAGTTGAGCCCGACAATAAGTATCTCTCCATTGTTCTTGGCAAATTGAAACAGCTTTATGTGGCCGGCGTGGAGCAGGTCAAAACAGCCATTGGTGAACACCACCCTTTCCTTGCGCAGCCGGTGCTCTTTGCAGATAGCGGATATTTCCCCGTGCGTCTTAACTTTGTGCGAAGCCACATGCTGAAAACTCAATAGTTCGCGGATGATCTCCTGTCTGGTGACTGGCGCCGCGCCAAGCTTGCCCACGACTATGCTGCCGGCGACATTGGCGATTTCGGCTGCCTCCTCGATTGTCCCTTTACCCGCCAAGACATATCCTAATACGCTCAAAATGGTGTCGCCGGCGCCAGTAATGTCGTAAACGGGGCGGCTGAGGCCGGCAATATGAACAGGAACTGCCGAATTCTTGAAAATCGTCATCCCGTCGCTCCCCTGGGTTATCACAACGTATTTCGCGCGGGACGCCTCCAGCAGCCGCTTTGCCGCAGTTTCCAGCGAAACTCTATCCACAATCTCGATACCCGTGGCCAGAGCGGCTTCAGCGCGATTCGGTTTCAATACGGTGCATCCCTTGTACGACACGACATCACGCCGCCGCGCCGGGTCAACAAGAACGGGCTTCCCGCCCTTATTGCAGATATCCAATATCTTCCTGATGCCCACCTCAGAGAGCGTCCCTTTGCCGTAGTCGGAAAGCAACACGGCATCACAGTGAGGGAGCGCTAGGGTTATGCGTTCGAGCAATTGTTTCGCGATTATCTCGCTCGGGGGCTGTGTGTCCTCCCGGTCCACCCGAAGCAACTGCTGGCCGTGAGCGACCATTCTGGTCTTCACCGTCGTAGGCCGTGTTTTGTCACGCACGACTCCGGATATGTCCACGCCAAGCTTTCCAAGTATTCGGCAAAGGAGGCGGCCATCAGCGTCATCGCCGATCATCCCGCAGAGCCATACCCGTGCATCGAGGTCCGAGAGGTTCACGGCCACATTGCCCGCGCCGCCAGGACGCGGTTCCTCCGACTCAACCCTTAACACCTGAACCGGCGCCTCCGGGGAAACACGTTCTACGTCTCCCCAGACGTACATATCGAGCATGAGGTCGCCGACCACAAGTATGGCAGGCCTTTCCATAGCCTGAAGCCGAGAAATGACTTCCCCTCTCACAGGCGTTTCCCTCGGTCACGAAAATGATCCTTCGACTCATGTCTCGAGACTCGTAACTCGTGACTCTTCAACTTCACAAACCCTTCCCTTCGGCCGCAGAGATGATACCCATACGCAGCAGCGGCAGCATGATCTCGTGGTGTCCCGTTATCGAGTACCCACGCTTTGTTGGTCTGCCGACAACGTTAGTATTCGGACGATAGTGCTGATTCATGTCCAGATTGGCGGTTGTAAACTTTTCCACGCGGTTTCCCATGTTTCGCGCAACACTGAGCGCTTTCAAGAAGACCTCCGGCAACACGACAGCGGACCCGATGTTCATCCAGACTCCTCCCTCGAGGTCGGCTGCAATCGAAGCCAGAATACGAAAATCGATGTAGCTTGCGGCAGCCAGTTTCTTCGCCTCAAAGCCGGGATGCATACATACGGTGTCGGTCCCGAGCGCCAGCATGACTGCGGCAGGCATTCCGATTTCAGCCGAAGTGGCAAGAACGCTGAACCGAGAATAAGTGTTTTTATCGGACAATATGAGGCCCCCGAGCGCACGGCCGAGTCCTATTTTCTTCCTCGAAGCCAGGTTGGCGGCTCGCTCAAATGCCTGTGGAGTTTCGCGCGCCATCCCAAACGAGCCGTCCTTCAGAACTGCTTTGACGTCCTCCGACGTTTGCCCTATCAGCGAGATTTCGTAGTCATGAATGGCAGTCGCCCCGTGCATGGCTATCGCGGTGATGAATCCGCGGCGCATCAAATCAATAATGACCGGCCCGAGGCCGCACTTTACAACATGCCCGCCAAATGCGGCCACAACAGGTCTCTGGTTCTTCTTCGCAGTAACGATGTCATCTATTAGCGACCTGAGTCCCTTAACGGCGAGGACATCGGGGAGCGATGATAGAAACTCAGGAAACGCGGCATCAGCCCCGGGGAGTGAGGCAAACTGCCGCAGTGAAACTTTCGTCGTGCGGTTTTTAATGCTGTGAGTTCTCACCTTTGTGAGATTCGCCGGCTTATATCGCTTGGTTTTCGCCATTTATCCCTCGCGCTACCGCCCCCCATAGAGAGGCGGTTCGCCGGGAGGTCGAGTCCTCCATCGGCGATGAACCCAAAACCATTGTGTCGGATATTTTCGGACATACTCTTCAAGAACCGCGGCGCATTTCCGCGTAGTCGCGATGATATCTGCTTGTTCATTGCCACTCCGAACAACTTCAACAGGCTTTTCCACAATGAGCTTGTGCTTCCCTCTCGCCTCACGCAACATGAATGCCGGCACGAGAGCTGCCCCAGTCTTCAGGGCGAGCAACGCCGGTCCGGGCGTGGTCGCCGCCTTTACTCCGAAAAAATCCACGAAGACATTCTGTTTCCGCGTGTTCTGGTCGGCGAGAATCCCCACGATTTCATTTCTTTTGAGTTTCCTGACAATCGCGAGAGCCGACGTTCGTCGCGGAATTATCTGGAGGCCCGACGCCTCCCTTATTTCACGCACTATTTTTTCCAGGTCAGGGTCATCGAGGGGCCTGGCTACAGCCGATATCTTGTATCCTGCAACTGCGCCCGCTGCGGCCATCAACTCCCAGTTGCCAAAATGCGAACCGACCAACACCACACCTTTCCCCGCCCGCAGACATTCATCGAGCCTCTCCCGGTGCTCGGCAGTGATCATTCCGAGAGCTTTTTCATAGGTAAGGGAAGGAATCTGAAAAAATTCGACGACCGTCTGTCCTATATTCCGGAAAACTTCCTTAAGAATCCATCGGATTTCTATCTCTGACTTTGACGCCCCAAACGCCATGCGTAAATTGAAGCGCGCTATGCGGCGGTGTCGAATGTCAAGAATACGTACAACATCACCCAACGTTCTCCCAAACCAACCTGCAGCTTCGGGGGAAAGCCGGCAGAATATCCTCTTCAAGGCCCCCGCAATCCATTTCAGGACTACCTCTTTCAATCTCACCCTGATGCAGCCTTCCTCGCCATTTTGCCCAAAAGCTGCCCCGCCTGCGGCGAAGCTATGAGCAGAAGAAACAGCCCTCAATTCAAGGACGCGATGCGGCATGCCGCTATTTCAGGAACACAATGTGATACGCCGTTTATTCGGTGACATGATGCATCGCTTAATTCGGGGACATAATGCTCCATCGTGTCCCCGAATTAAGCGAAATAGTCACCGGTTTCTTATAAGCGGGGCGTACAATCCCCTCCCCGGGGAGCCATTATTCTTCGATTATTTGTGACACAAATAGAATACGATTTGAATTATTATAGGGGATTTCGAGCCGAAAACTCAAGGGCATTGCGAAGACAGAAAAGAATAGAGTCAGATGTGTGGCAGATGTGGTCAGGAAAATCGGGGACATGATGTCGCATCGTGTCCCCGATTCTCTTATTGTAAATGTGTGAAAGCCTTGCGTCAGTGAATTCGCTTCCGGATGCGAGGCCGGAAAGCCTACAAGCCCCATGTATGGCTTAATCCCGCGCTCGCAGTCCAATCTCGCGACTCTTTGCTAAGGCCAGTCGACGTGGTGACGCCCCATTTCCAGTCTCTGATAAAAGCAATTTGAGGCAGAGGGCCCGTTAGACCGACTCGCCCTTCAGCATATGAGTCGCCGAAGTCGCCCTCGGATATGTTGGCGGTCGATTTTCCGTTCGTGGAGCCTTCAGCTTCCGCCCACAGCGTGAGCGAACGCATGAGGTCATATTCCATCGCGACGCCCCATAGAAAATAGTCGCGTTGGCTTGCCAGCCTGTTCCGATCCCCCTGAATCGCCAACCCCGCGTTGAGATGCGTCTTCAGCCGGCGAAGCGGTCCGTCTGCGAACAACTGCGACCAATCAGTGGAAAAAAGACCCCTGGTAATGACATCCATTTCATCAGTACCGAGCGCGTCTTCATCCTCCGCGCTTGGGACTTTTGTAACAAGCTGGACGCCAAATCTTCCGTATTTGCACTGAAGCGGAGACGCCTTGAGCTTCACCCTTACGTCGCCCTTCCCCACTTCATCTATGTTATCCTCGATCACGCCCTCGTTCCTGTCAAAGCGCATTGTATTCTGGACCTTCAGATACTGAAACTCAAACTGTAGATCGGCCCACGGACCGATTCCCCACCCGACAGTCAAATCCGGAATGACATAGAGGTCGGATTCGTCCGGTTGGTTCAGATAGGCCGCTGCGATTTCCGCGCGGAAATCGCGCTCGCCGATGGTGAATGCTTCCTCCGTCTTCAAAGGATTGTAGTACGACTCGGGTTGAGCCCCTTGCTCCTGCGGCGACATTGCAACCACCTCGGGGCCGCCGACGCCCCAGGTTCGGCTGAGGCCGATCTGAGTTCCCCAATCCTCGGTATGACTATTCAAGCCCTTGAATCCGCTCACACCCCATCTCCACTGCCCGATAGGCCCCGTGAGCGCGAGACGAGCCCTCGCGCGCGCATTGCCCTCGGAATTCTCCGCAATGTTCTGAGAAAACCCGTTCGTGCCGTGCTCCGCGGCAGTTGAACCCTCGACCTCGCCCATGAGCGTAAGAGAATCAGTGAGCGCATACTCGCCTCCGACACCCCATATCACGAAATCATTCTGATTGCCATCCCTTGACGGATCTCCGAACACGGCCATGCCGGCATTCAGGTGCGTCTTAAGTCGCCCCAGATTGCTTGAAAAAAGAACCTGCCATGTGAAATCCGCCTCGTTTGTGCCGAGCCCCTCACTCTGTTCAGCGTTGGGGAGCTTGGTTACAAGTTGAAACCCCAAGTTATGCGGGCCGAATTCGTAAGGGATGACCTTGAGCTTAATTCTCAGGTCTCCAGAACCTGTATCGTCGTGATTGAATTTGGTTTCCTGATCAGCAAAGTCGGTGAAATCCGTGCCGTTGATCGCGAGGACTTCATATTCAAATTCTACGTCGGCCCACTCACTCAAACCGTAGGTTAGCCGGACACGCGGGATATTGTAGAGTTCGGAGGCGTCGGGCTGTTTGGTTACTCCTAACTCGACTTCGGTTCTGACATTTCCCTGACCGACAGTATATGCTTCTTCCGTGTCGAGCATGTGATATTCTTGCGCCAGACAAGGAGAAAATGGGAAAAGCAAGAAAAGGAGGGAAGAACAAAACCCGTAGAGCAATGAGCGCATAATTGCATCCTTTCGACTGGTCAGCCTTACTCGGCTGCCTACGCAGAAATCGATACGACTCAATGAGTCGCAGAACTGGTTCCGGTTTCACTGAGATGCTTCGGGTTTCAGAATCACGGAGTTAAATATAACACGACTTTTTTCAATCGTCAAAGAAAACTCAATAGAGAAGGGTTTGGAGGCTGTCCCGTAATTGGCCACTATCATGGGATTTTGTGGGTGCGAATTTATTCGCACGCTTTTTCAAGCCATCTTTGACACAATTGGCCGAATGAATTCGGCCCCACATAATTGCCGGACAGTTTCTTTGTTCCCATTTATTCGGCTGGCGCGCTCGAGGCAACCGCTTCGCTCTTGATGCTGAACCATACGGAACCGGGCCCCATGAGATTTTCAATGAATTCCCTGGTTTCGGCGCCGGGCTTGAGGCCCCTCACAATTGATGACTGAATAATGACCTCCTGATTTTCGGGCGTTATACAATGGAGAAAGAGTTTGCAGTCGCCTGAGTTACTGCTTACTAATTGCGCAAGTTGCTCGAGCGTGTCTTCCTCCATCCCTGCGGTCATCAATTTGACGTGCGCCGCGCGCGCGAATTGTTCCTCGGCCTTCTCGATTGGCACAATGTCCTCGGCTATCACCTTGGCCTCTCCATCGCGGTAGCTCACTCTCCCCGAAACCATGATGATTGTGTCCTCTTGAAGCAAAGGCGAGGCGCGACCGAACAAATCCGAGAATACCACCATCTCCACACATCCATCCATATCTTCAAGGGTGCCGAACCCCACGCGTTCCT
>CAYVDS010000009.1:2097-9664 GCA_964450145.1 uncultured bacterium | reverse complement strand
CCCCATGCGTCCCTGTTTTTGCTTGGGGACATGCGTTTTGATCTTCGAGACCATGCCGCCGGGTGTGACTGCTTCGCCGTCCTTGGACTGGGGCAGCATCACAGAATCCGTCGTCGAAAGAGAACGCAACCTCTCGGAAAATTTCGCAAGAGGATGACCGGAAATGAAAAGACCAAGGACCTCCTTCTCACATTTCAACTGCTTGAAATCCGGCCAGTCCTCTACTTGCGGATATCGAACGGGAGCAGGCGAGCTCTCGCCACCCCCGAGATCGAACAATTGTGTTTGCCCAATCTCCTTGTCGTGTTGGGCAGATTGACCTTGTTCGAGGGCGGAATCGATTGCCCCAAAAAGCTGGCTCCGTTTCACGCCCGGTCTGTCAAACGCGCCGCATTTGACCAGACTCTCGATAACCCGCTTGTTCACAAGGTGGCTGTCTATGCGCGCGCAGAAATCGAATAATGACTTGAACGGCCCGTCCTTCTCACGATCTTCAATTATCGCCTTAATAGCATTTTCCCCGACGTTTTTGACAGCCGCCAGACCGAAACGGATTTCGCTGCCGCAAACGGTGAATTTGAGGTCGCTCAGATTGACATCGGGCGGAAGCACGGAGATATTCATTTTGCGGCACTCTTCGATATACGAGGCAAGCTTGGGAGTGTTCCCCATTTCGCTGCTGAGCAAGGCCGCCATATACTCAATCGGGTAGTTTGCCTTCAGATAAGCGGTTTGAAAGGCGATAAGCGCGTACGCAGCGCTGTGAGATTTATTGAACCCGTAACCCGCGAACTGAGCCATCTTCTTGAAAATTTCCGCCGCCGCCGCTTTTGAAATCCCCTTGCGGACCGCGCCATTCACGAAAGCCTCGCGGTTACGCTCCATTATGGCAGGCTCTTTCTTTCCCATTGCCTTGCGCAGGATGTCGGCTTCGCTCAACGAGAACCCAGCCAAATCGCTGGCTATCTTCATGACTTGTTCCTGGTACAACATTACGCCATAAGTTTCCCTGAGTATCGGCTCCAGCCCGGGCGAATCGTATTCAATGGGTATTTCGCCGTGCTTGCGTTTGATGTAGTCGGGCAGCATATTCATGGGCCCCGGCCGGAACAGAGCCACGACCGCGACGAGGTCTTCGAAACTGTTAATCCCAACCTTGCGCGCAAGGTCGCGCATGCCCGCGCTTTCAAGCTGAAACACCCCGAGCGTTTGGGCGTTGTTCAGTAGCTTGAAAGTCGCCGCATCGTCGAGCGAGAGGTTGTCAATGTCTATCTCATTTCCCCGCAACCGCCGCACCATCCGGAGTGTTTCGTTGATGACCGTCAGCGTCTTCAGTCCGAGAAAATCCATTTTCAGCAATCCGATTGACTCCAGATTCGTCATCGAGTACTGCGTGGTGACATCGCCGTTGCTGCTCTGGTAAAGAGGCGCAAATTCATATATCGGTCTCGGCGAGATAACGACTCCCGCCGCATGCGTCGACGTGTGCCGGGAAACGCCTTCGAGCGATTGCGCTATCTCGAGCAATTGCGCCACTTCAGTGTCCTGTTTCATGGCCGCCTGAAGTTCAGGAACTCGCGCAATCGCGTCTTTGAGTGTGATATTTAACTCGTTCGGGACAAGCTTCGCTATCTGGTCCACTCTTCCATACGGGATTCCAAGAGCGCGGCCAACGTCCCGAATCGCCGCCTTCGCCGCCATTGTGCCGAATGTTATTATCTGGGCGACATTGTCTTTGTGGTATTTTTCAATGACGTAGTCGATTATTTCACCGCGTCGCTCATAGCAGAAGTCGATGTCGATATCGGGCAGAGTTATGCGTTCGGGATTGAGGAATCGCTCGAAAAGCAGACCGTGTTTGAGCGGATCGAGGTTCGTAATCCCCAGCAGGTATGCGACAAGGCTGCCGGCGGCTGAGCCGCGACCCGGCCCCACCGGAATTTTTTTCGAGCGTGCGAACCTGACGAAATCGGAAACGATAAGGAAATAGCTCGAATAGCCCATCTTCGATATGACGTGCAGTTCCATTTCGAGCCGTGGGCCGATGTCAGGCGACACCTCCGTGTAACGCTGTTTCAGGCCTTCGTCACAAAGTTCGCGCAAATATTTGTCGGGTGTATAGCCTTGCGGCACATCGAAATGTGGGAGCTGTGCCTCTGCTTGCCCGAACTTGAAGTTGCAACGCTCCGCCACTTGCAAGGTATTCGTGATGGCATCGGGAATCTCCGTAAATAGGGACATCATCTGTTCAGGCGATTTCAGGTAGAATTCCTGAGTCCCAAAGCGAAGCCGGTTAGGGTCTTTGATGGTCGTATTCGTTTGAATACACATCAGCACGTCTTGAGCAACCGCATCGTTCTTGTCGACGTAGTGGACGTCATTGGTGGCCACCAGACCCGCGCCTGTTTGCCGAGCTAATTCGATTATCCCCGGGATGATCGTCTTCTGTTCGCTCAGGCCGTTGTCCTGCACTTCGAGGTAATAGTTCTCCGGCCCGAATATTTGCTGGTACTCCTTTACCGCCGCAAACGCCTTCTCCTTTTTCCCGTGGAGCAAGAGACTGGCGGGCTCTCCCTCCAGGCATCCGCTGAGCGCCAGCAGCCCTCGAGTATGCCCCTGCAGAATCTTTTTATCGATGCGCGGTTTGTAGTAGAACCCTTCCCGATAGCTGACCGTCGAGAGGTACATCAAGTTCCGGTAGCCTTCTTCGTCCGCGACAAGCAAAGTCAGGTGATAATAATCCCTCGTTTTCTCCGATGATTTCCGATCGAGGCGACTACCTTTTGCCACATACATTTCTGAGCCGATGATCGGCTTAATGTTGCGCTTCTTGGCGGAACCGCAAAAATCAATCACGCCGAACATGTTGCCGTGGTCCGTAATCGCAATCGCGGGCATCTTGTATTCGGAAGCGCGGCTGAGCAAGTTGTCGATCTTACACGCGCCGTCCAGCAGGCTATATTCCGTATGAACATGCAAATGAACAAAATCGCTGTGTCGCAACTTGATACTTTCCTTCCTTCGAGTAGAACTTGCTATCCAGAGGATTGGCGCCGAAAATATCGCCCAGATATCCCCACATGGACTATTGGCACCGTAGCATCTTCAGCAAGAGTTCCAGCGCGGCGTCTGCGCTTTGTTTCTTTATCTGAAGCCGAGTGCCATGGAAATTGTATTTCTTATCCTGAAGGGAACCGTCGGGAGCACAAACGGCAATATATACGAGGCCCACCGGTTTCTTCGATTCGTCACTGACTGGCCCGGCTATGCCAGTCACCGCCAGACCGAAATCGGTTCGCGCTGCTTCCTTTGCTCCCGCAGCCATGGCGCGAGCCACCTCGGCGCTCACGGCGCCGTATGCGCCTATCACCTTGCCTTCGATTCCGAGCAGCTCAGTCTTCGCGCGATTACTATAGACAACAACGCCCCTCTCGAAATAATTCGAGCTCCCGGGAATATTCGTGATTCGATGCGATATGAGTCCGCCGGTGCACGATTCGGCAACTGCGAGCGTCAGATTACGCTCAGTGAGCAACTTTCCGATTTTTTGTTCTGGAGGGTTCATGGTTCACAGTCTACGGTTTACGGTTCACGGTTTGCGGTCCACGGTCTAATCATGAAGAGGCCGAACGCCTCATGTCATTTCTGTGAAAACGGGAGACCATTTGCTAAGTGGCGGTTCCAAAAAAATGGATTCCCGCTTTCGCGGGAATGACGTTGCGTGTAATATTGCATCTTCCACAGTTTATCACGGCGCAGGCAGATTGAGGCGACTAAAGCAAATAATCAATCAGACGAAACAATAGATTCGCGTATATGCCTGCAACCACGTCGTCCGCCATAATCCCGAGGCCGCCTTTTATGCGTTCACACTGGCGGGCAGGGAATGGCTTGAAGATATCGAATAACCGGTAGAACAAGAATACGGCGACGACGGGACCCCACGTGACGGGAAGCCCCCACAATGCGATTAGCATCCCCACAAACTCGTCGATTGTCACCTGAGACGGGTCTTTGCGGCCAAATATTTTTTCGGCGCGCGTGGATGCAACCACTCCCAGCGCGAACAGCACAACGGCCACTACCAGTGTAAGTCTTGGACTATCGCCAAGCAAGAGGGCCACGAAAATCCCGGGGATACTTGCAACTGTCCCCGATGCCACAGGAGAATAACCCAAGAACAGGACTGAAACAAATCCCGCGATGATCTGATCCTTCCATTCTAGAACGCCACCCGCCTTGTCGCTCATGCATTTTCCTTGCTTGGCATAATCAACACAGCACAACACCGGGAGATCAGCATAGACCACTGCAAAATGATTCAGGAATCGCTGCGCTAATCGGCTCGAGCCGCGCCGCTCTGGGTTCTGAGGGATTCCCAAAACAGATGTCTGTTCGCATACAGATAGTTATATCCGGAGAATACCGTCATGATAAGTGTGATGATAACGAGAACGTTGATTCCAACTTTCGCCCAGGCCTCGATCGTGTTCCAATAAGGGAACCACGGGACAAGCAATTTCTTGTAGACGATAACATTCAGGATGGCTATTATGACGGTCAACTGGCTTATCGTTTTGAGCTTTCCCACTTTGTCGGCCGCCACTATTTTCCCTTTTGAGGCAGCCAGCATCCTGATTCCCGAAACGGCGAATTCACGCGCAATTATGATCGTGACTATCCAGGCCGGTATGTTCGGGTATGACCCGACAAAATAGATGAATGCGGCGGAAATAAGAATCTTGTCGGCAAGCGGGTCCATTAATCGGCCGAAATCGGTCTCAAGCGAGCGGGCGCGCGCAATCTTTCCGTCGTAATAATCGGTAATCGCCGCCCCAACGAACGTGGCAAGGGCAAGCACGTGTGAATAGACGCTATCAATTTCCAAAAAGAGAAGGAACAGGGGCACAAGACCGACGCGTAAAAGGGTCAGTTTGTTTGGTAAGTTGATCGAGTTCACAGAAGTCTCCCCTCGAGGTCATAATCGTGTGCCTTAGTTATCTCGACATGAACGAATTCGCCGACAGGGGGAGAGCTTTCGCATGGCACTCGAACGAAGCCGTCCACTTCGGGGGCATCGCGATAGGTGCGCGCGAGCAGCGTGTTCGGCGCCTCCTCGTCGATGCCTTCGACGAGGGCATCCATCCTTCTGCCGACGAGAGACCGGTTAAGCCTGCGAGATATTATCAATTGTTCGCGCATCAAGGCCTCATATCGCTCTTCCTTGACGTCCTCAGGTATTCGATTGCGCAGGCGCGCCGCCGGGGTGCCCGGTTCGCGCGAGTATTTGAACACTCCAAGCCTGTCGAACTTTGTTTCGCTGGCGAACCTCAGCAGCTCCTCGAAGTGCTCGTCTGTCTCACCGGGATATCCGACCATCAGCGTAGTGCGAACCGCGATGTCAGGAACCTCTTTCCGAAGGGTGTCGATAGACTTGCGGATATCGTCGGAACTGCCTTTGCGTCTCATGCTTTTCAGGATGTCGTCGCAAATATGCTGGATCGGCATATCGACATAGTGGCAAATCGACCGCGAGTCGCCTATCGAACGCGCCACCGCCGTGGTGATGCGGCCCGGATGCGCGTACAGAAGTCTGACCCACTTCCTTCCGCGAACCGCGTCAAGCTCCCTCAGCAGATGTGTCAACTCTTCCTTTCCGGCTTCGGGAACGCCGAAGTAGGTAGTGTCTTGAGCGATGAGGTTTATCTCTTTGATTCCTTTCAAGACCAGACTGCGCACTTCCTTGACAACTGATTCGGCGGAACGACTGCGATACGCCCCTCGGATTCCAGGAATCGTGCAATAGCTGCACCGGTTATCGCAACCCTCAGCTATCTTAACGTACGCCGAGCAGCCGGCATTGAGCAGAGTCCGCGGTGTATTATGATCATAAAGGAACGCCGGTTGACCGCGTGAGGCGAACTTCTCGGCTCCAAGCGCGCGCCGGCATGCCTCGCTAATCCGACCTAGTTCTCCGCATCCGATAAAGGAATCGGCTTCCGGCATTTCCTTTCGGAGCTTCTCGCCATAGCGCTGATATAGACAACCGGCGACGACAATTCCCTTGCAGGAACCGGTCTCCTTGAGCCCGACCATGTCGAGGATTACTTCAATTGACTCATGGGCAGCGGATTCCACGAATCCGCACGTGTTTATAACTATTACGTCTGCTTGCCCCGGATGCAAGGCCATCCGGAACCCACTGGAAGATAGAAAGCCCATCATCACCTCGGAGTCCACGCGGTTCTTGGAACATCCAAGGCTCTCGATCCACACCTTAGGCGAATCGCTCGTATGAGCTCCTTTTTTCAGAGACCGTGAACACATCTCATACAACTATAACTACGAAGCGGAAATAATTCAACATAAACCGAGACTGGAGGCGAAAACCACATGGAAATAGGCGCGGCCGACACTCGCACGGATAAACATTCAGCCCGCTTCGTGGAGGATGCGGCGGAAAGCCGGAACGCGAGAAGAGAAGACCGAAGCTCTGCAGCAAAAAGTTCAGCGCCCGGAACTATTCGTTGTCGAATTTGGACTCGCGCGCACGCAGATAATCTTGCCCGACAAGTATATCTCTCGCCTGGCTCCCCTGAGATGGACCGACAATGCCATCCAGTTCCATCATGTCGATGAGGCGCGCCGCGCGGGCATACCCCACACGCAACCGCCTCTGGAGCATGGATATAGAGGCCTGCCCGGAATTTAGAACGAGGCGAACGGCATCCTCATAAAGCGCATCGTCGTGCTCCCCGGGCTCCTTCGAGCGATTGCTCGCTTCGTCGAGCGCTTCTTGCTCGGGGTCCAGATATTCCGCCTGGCGCTGTGCTGTCAGAAACTCCACAATCCGGTTTATTTCGGGATCGGTTATATATACCCCTTGTGCGCGGATGGGTTTTGACAGGCCGGCCGGCAAGTAAAGCAAATCCCCTTTGCCAATGAGTTTCTCCGCCCCGTTCATGTCCAGAACAGTCCGGGAATCGACACGTGAGGATACCTGAAACGAAATACGCGAGGGGAAGTTCGCTTTGATAACGCCGGTGATAACGTCGACGGAAGGCCTCTGAGTCGCGAGGACGAGATGAATGCCTACGGCGCGCGCCAACTGCGCCAGCCGCATGATCGCGTCTTCCACCTCGATTGAGGCTACCATCATGAGGTCGGCCAACTCATCAATAACGGTCACGATGTACGGGAGCGGCTCGAGAGGCTCTTCATTAAACAACTCCCCTTGAACCGGTCGGGGAAGGATGCCGGCGCCTATCTTCTGATTGTACGATTCGATGTTGCGCGCGCCGGCGCGAGCGAGTATCTTGTATCGCTCTTCCATCTCGTTTACGAGCCAGTTCAAGTACTTCCCTGCCTCCTTGGGATCGGTAATCACCGGCCAAAGCAGGTGCGGAATGCCATTATACGGGCTTAGTTCGACCACCTTCGGGTCTATCATCATGAACCGGACTTCCTCGGGCGTGCAATTGTAGAGGATACTGCCGATGAGCGCATTCATACACACTGTTTTTCCTGAGCCGGTCGCGCCCGCAATGAGCAGATGAGGCATACTTGC
>CAYVDS010000009.1:0-2087 GCA_964450145.1 uncultured bacterium | reverse complement strand
GGCCACCAGAGGATCGCCTGTAATTGTTTTCCCGAGTGATATCGTCAGTTTCGAGCGCGAGCCGCGGAACTGGTCTGAATCGATCACTTCGCGCAAGCATACCTCGCTTCGGGCTTTGTTTGGCACCTCGATCCCGACCGCTGCCTTGCCCGGTATAGGCGCCTCGATTCGAACACGATAGGCCTCGAGCGCGAGCGCCAGATCATCGGATAACGCAAGAATCTTGTTGACCTTGATCCCCGGCGCGAGTTTTAGCTCGAACCGAGTAACCGCCGGTCCCTGCGATATCTCGACAACTTGCGCCTCGATGTCGAACGTGGCCAGCGTTGATTCCAACAACTCTGACATTTCCTCGAGCGCCTGCCTGCGGTTCTTGTCGTTAACGGGCTTTGCAGGATCAAGCAATGATATGGGAGGCAACTCGAAATCGCCTTTTTTTCGGCGGACAGGCTGTGGGGCCTTGGGCCTGGCCGGCGAGCGCTCCTTCGCGGCCTCGTCTTCCGTCTCGCCGGACGGCTCAGGTAGCTTCGGCTCATTGATCTTTATGACTTCTCGCTGCGCGGGCTCAGGCGCCGCCTCTTTTTGCTTTGCGATTTTCTCCTCCGCTTTGTCAACCTTTGGCGGCCGCTTCTTGGTCTTCACGGATAAGCCGCCGGGCAACTCGCTGTCCCCGGTAACTCCCTCATACGCAAAACGAACGGCCTTCGATAGTGCCGCCACCAACACGGCTGCGACCGTTGCCGCAAATGATACGAACAGGAACTCCGTGGTTAGCAGGACGGACACCACAAAAAGAGTAGCGGCGACCACGCGTTCGCCCACAATACCGAAAAGCCCGCCGAGAACGTGGGAGACATACGGGCCAAGGACGCCACCTCCCTTGAAGTAGTCTCCTTTCACGGAAACCCCGAATGTATGACACAGGCCACTTACCGAAAGAAGCATCATGATGAGGCCCGTCAGCTTCAAATATATGTCTTTCCCCATCTTGCCCCAGAATGTGTTCCACGCCCATATCAGGAGAACCACAGGAAGAAGATAGGAGGAGATTCCAAAAAGAAGCAGGAGGGATTCCGCCCCGTATGCGCCGATCAGGCCTACCGCGTTGTTGGCCGAGGCGTTTGGCGTCGACGTGTGCATAGGTGTATCCATCGGGTCGTATGAACTGAGGCTGAGAAAGACAATCGCCGCGATACAGACAAGCAGGAATCCAATTAGCTCATTCTTCCAGTTCGACCTGAACTTGGCTAGTGCTCGCATATTTAAAGAGGGTTCCTAGTTCCGAGTTCCTGGTTCCAGGTTAGAAGCCGAGAAAGCAAATTACCCTTCGTCATTCCGGCGCGGAGGCGGGAATCCATTTCCGCGCCAAAGGGCGATTTTAGATAATCATAGCACAATATAATGGGGTATGTCAAGGGAAATGACGGGCAAGAGCCGACATCTTGCGGTAGGCCACGCAAATAGCGGAGTCCCGAGTCTCGGGTTCCGAGTTTCGGGTCGAACAACACGAATGCCGTGAATCTTGACGAATGGGGCAAATTCATTTGGTGTTTTCTCCGTATTCTCCTTGTAAGTTCTTGGCGCGCAAGGCTGTGACGCAGAAATGACGCAAAAAGGGCATCTGTGCAACAAATCCCCTTAAGGAGAGAATATAGGCGAGAGGTAAACGGTGGATGACGCCGCTGCCGATTTTGGATTTTAGGTTTTGGATTTTGGATTGAAAAGAACAAGGAACGCGAATGGCGCAAATGCGCAACGAATGGAGCGAATTCATTGGAGTTTTTCTTCCGTTCTTCTTTGTAAGTCTTTTCTGCACAGGGAGATGACACATATGACACAGGCATGACACAAAGGCCGGCTGAGGAGCGGCCAGGCGAAAGGAGCAAGGTGCAAGGCGAGATGGAATTTGGAAGCAACGTGTTGATAGGGACTTCTGGAGCAGTCGGATGGGCAAGTTGGCACTGGTTTTTTGGAGAAATATGACACAAATGACGCATATGACACAAGAAATCGTGGTTCGTTTGAGAATTTATTGGAATGTGGTTGTCCGAACCTAGTTTCTTGAGCCACAGAGGGCTCAGAGTTTG
>CAYVDS010000008.1:47046-53008 GCA_964450145.1 uncultured bacterium | reverse complement strand
GCCCTGCACGCGCTTTTCGACGCGTCAAATAGCCGAGGCATCTCCGACATTCTCGCGCAGCAGCAGGAAGAGGCTGGCGGCGCCTCGTCGGTCAGCAAAGAACATCCTCAAATCACAATTTTCCCGGCAGGCTCGAAGCCGGGCTCGGCCATGCACAAACTTGCATCCCTCGTCCTTAACGAGATCATCGATGACCTGAAAAAGGACCACGACTACATACTTCTGGATGCCACCGCTCTCGACAGTCTCGCAGGCGGGGCGTTGGTGGCGGCAAAAGCGGAAGGGACGATTCTCGTCGTTTCAATGGAGGGACCAAGCCCCGCAAAGCTCAAGGAGACCATCGATACGCTCGGGAACGCGGGCTCTCAAATAATAGGCATTGTCGCCAACCGCGTCAGGTTGTAAAGAGACGGCCCCGCAGAGTTGTAGGTTCGCGAATTTAATCGAACGGGCGCTGCACAAAGAGGATATAAAATGTGCGAATAAATTCGCACCTACAAAGTTTTATGTCGATTCGCTAGTGTACTGTCTCATAAATAGCTTGACGCGCTGCGAAGGGGACTGTCCCAAGATTTACGGGCGCTTTGCGCCGTAGAATCGGGACTGTTCCCGAAGCTCAAATGTAAAGAAGCGTTAGAGACACTACGCTAGCACGGGACCGTCTGTAAATTCCCATTCAGGTTTGAGAGGAGTAGGCGTCATCGGCAATTATTTATTGGCGAATAAGCTCAAGCAGTGGACGTGGATACTGACTGTTATTATATCAGTGTCCGCCGCGATGGCTTTTCTCATATTCACCGCTCCGCTGTTCGAACAAGAGATAGGGGAAATCATCGGCATCGATTTCACCGGCTTTCCCGAATACTATGTCTACTTCATGGGTGGAGCGGCGGGGGTCATCCTTATGGGGATCGCTCTGGCCAACCCATTCTGGGGGATCATAATCTTCATGGTGCTTCTCCCCTTCAGGAGCGAGGAATATGCGCTCTTGAATGTCGGCGGAGCGATTGTCCGTCCTGCTGACCCAGTCGCCCTGTTTACCTTCATCGGCTTGCTCAACCGCGATTTGTTCACTTACAAAAAGGGGCTTCCCCTTGAGCGGCTGGGGATCGAACTTCCGCTCATCGTTTTCGCGTGGTGGAGCTTTCTCTCGATTGCGTGGTGTGTGAGTTACGGCTCGGCCGTGTCAAAGTTGCTCCAGTTTTCTTACGCCATTGTCGTCTTGTACATGGTTACCGCGCTGATAAAGACAAAAGAGCAACTCGTTGCCACGATATGGGGATGGCTGCTCGGCGGCGTCGTGCTTGGCGGTTTGGCGGCTATCGAGGCTCTCGAGAACCTCGGCGGCGGGGGCGGACGGGCCGAATCACTTCAGACGTCCGCACTCGAGACAGGCGAGTATCTTAATTATCCGATTCTGATGTCAATCGGCCTATTCATGGTGTTGAAGAACAAGCTCCTCAAGGGTTTTGCATTGATATGTTTCGCGATAATGCTGTTCGCAACGCTTCTTGGCTCTGCCTCCCGAGGACCGCTGTTGGGGCTAGGTTGCGCGTTGGTGTTTCTCTATTTCTTTTGCGATCGTTTTCGTGGTTACGTCCACTGGCTCATTCCTATCAGTGTCGTCGGCGCTGTCGCGGCTTTCTTCGTCCTTGGCCTTTTCGGAGAGAATCTGATCGAGCTCATCGGCGACGTGTTCGCTCGTTTCATCGAGCTTATGGAGAATCCCGAAAGCGACGTGGGACTTGCTTATCGGCTGGATATTTGGGCAGGCTTGTGGCAGATTTTTCTCGAACATCCGATACTGGGCATAGGGGTGGGCAGTCTCCCGGAGCTTCTGCCGGTTTACACCGCGCATATCTTTCAGAATCCGGAACTTGCTCATAACATGTACTTTGAGGTTTTCATCGCCGTCGGTTCGATCGGGTGCCTCTTCTTCTTATGGTTCCTGTGGCGCATCCTCAGGATTATGATGCAACACATATTCGATAGGACTGATTACGGCCTCCACTTGCTATTCTTGTCGCTGTTGGCCGCGCAAGTGGCAAAGGCCGTTGGAAACCTGACGTTCGGGCTTTTTTACGAGGACCGCGTCGAGTGGGTGGCTATCGCCATGTGCTTTGCGACCGTGAAAGTATTCCAGCAATTGCGTGGGGAGAACGTAAATACCGAAGAGGTGTTTGCGCCAAAGGCAGCGGCGTGAAGACCTCCTAAGAAACTGGCGACTGTTTCCCTTAATTCGGGGACACCTTGCGGCAAGGTGTCCCCGAATTAAGGGGCGTTTCTTGCACAATCAACCCTGCGCAGCGTGATCAAACGCTCCTAAGGAAGGCGAAAGGGAAAAGCAAAAGAAGAGAGATTGCTTCGCTACGCTCGCAATGACAAACCGGCAGTCGCGTAAAAGCTGGAGGGGGCTCGTGAAAAGAAGAATTCGTTATGTGGCCAAGTGGTTATTCCACTATGTAATTTGCCCAATCGTGCCGAGCGTTCCTTTCCCGGTTCTGCGCCGTACCGCGAGCATCCTCGGCGAAATCAACTGTTTCCTTCACGCCGACCTTCGGCGTCGCATTGAAATGAACATCAAGGAGGTTTTCCCGGAGAAATCCGCTGAGGATATTCGGAGGCTCTGCCGGCTGAACTTCTTTAACCATGCGATGCACAGCCTCGAGATTTTGTACCTGCCGAAGGTTGATAAGAAATTTGTCGTTAAATATATGCGGGTGCGAGCTTTCGAGCATGCCCAGAAAGCCATGGAAAAAGGCAATGGAATCGTGTTTATACTTGGACACGTCGGATTCTACTATCTTTCGGGAGTGACCGCCCAAATCCTTGGTGTTCCGATGAACGATATTTCACAGGACATAAGCAAACTGAAGATCAGCGAGCTTGACCGCAAAATCCTCACGCAGCGCCTGAACAACTACCAAAGCCGCATCAGTGGCAAAGTGTTCCATCGCGGCGGCTCGCTTCTCGGGGTCGTCAAGGCAGTCAAGCGCAACGAGGCAATCTCACTTTTCATCGATGCGCTGACGACCGAAAATGACCCAGTGGTCAACTTTCTCGGCAGGAAGACTCGCGCGCCTCAGGGACCTATCCGCATCTCGATGCAGACGGGAGCAGCCATCATTTTTGCTCCCGCAATCCGGGAGAGAGACGGCGGCATGACCCTCACATTCTATGAGCCCGTCTCGTTGGAGAACACGGGCGACCGGGACAAAGACCTGCAAAATAACGCCCAGAAACTCATGAACCTCCTTGAGCCGGTGATACGGCAGCACCCGGATCAATGGCATTTATGGCGAACGTTTCATGAAAGGTCTACAAGAGAGAATGACACAGGAAAGCAGCACAGTATCGAAGGTGCTGATAGTGGGGCTGGACGGCGCCACGATGGAGCTCATAGCCCCTTGGGTTGAGCAGGGCAGATTGCCTAATCTCGGGCGCATGATGAAAAATGGAGTCTGGGCTGACTTGCGCTCGACCAAGCCGTATATCACGACGACCGCATGGTCTTCGTTTGCGACCGGCCTTAACCCCGGAAAACACGGAATATTCGATTTCTATCAGCATATTCCCAAGACATTCGACGTTTACTTCACCAATTCGGGGGTCAGACGAGGCAAAACGCTCTGGCGCCGTTTGAGCGATAACGGGAAGAAAGTGTGCGTCGTCAACGTGCCCATGACCTATCCTCCGGAGAAGGTCAATGGCATATTGATCAGCGGCATGGACGCCCCCGGCCCCGAAAGCCAATTCACTTATCCCGCCGATTTGTATCGCGAGCTTAAAGACGCTCTCGGAGAATATATCATTGACATTCATTTCGACGCCGTGCTGGGAAATGGCAAACCCGAACTCCATCACTTCGCAGCCTACCTGGAAAGGCTCTCCGAAATGATCGACAACCGTTGCAAGGCTGCTGAATACCTGATGAGCAAGTATCCATGGGACCTCTTCGTCACTGTCTTCGTCGCGACTGACCGCATCCAGCACCAGTTCTGGAAATTCATGGACCGCACGCATCCGGCGTACAAACGCGAAGAAGCTGAACAACTCGGTGATGCGATTCTCACGATCTACAGGAAATGCGACGAGGCGCTGGGACGTCTCCTCGACCGAATAGATGACAACACGAGCGTCCTTATCATGTCTGACCACGGCGCCGGTCCCGGGCACCGTGTTTTCTATGTTCGCACATGGTTACAGAGCGAGGGCTATCTCTTACTGAAGGGCGGGCGACAGGCCGAAAGAAGCCTTCAAAAAAACCTCGTTTCGCTGCGGAGGTTCATTTTTGCAACGGGCAAGAGACTTATACCTCGAGGGATAAAACAAGGGCTTAAACGCCGCATTGGCAGAGACAAGTACATAGGGTTGAGGCTTTACCACGACGTGGATTGGGAGAACACGCGAGCTTATTCCGAGGGAGTGTGCGGGAATATTTTCATTAATCTAAAAGGGCGCGAGCCTTACGGGATCGTCGAGCCGGGAAACGAATACGCGAACTTGTGCGCAGAGATTTCCGAACGATTGCTGTCGATTCGCGACCCCAAGACAAGCAATAAGGTCGTCACGAAAGTTTACAGAAAAGAAGAACTGTACTCCGGGCCATTTCTCGAATATGCGCCCGACCTGACCGTCGAAGGATACCCGGAATATCATTGCCGTGGTGACTCGTTCTCGAAAGAGCTTTCCATCTCGCCGGATATCCAATTCACTGACGCCCCCATGTCCGGAACGCACCGGCTGAACGGCGCTTTCTTGGGGATCGGCCCTCGCTTCAAGAAAGGCTATCGCCTACCGGACGCCGCTATAGTAGATATCGCCCCGACTGTTCTCTACCTGCTGGGGATGGATATTCCCGAAACGATGGACGGAAAGGTTCTGGTGGACGCGCTGGACGAGAACTATGTCGGCGGGCGACCCGTCAAGAAGGTGAAAGAGGGAGAGGAGAGCGAACAGATCTCAGGTGAGGACGTCTATTCGGCGCGTGAAAAGGAACAGATCGAAGAACGGTTGAAAGGCTTGGGATATCTCGAATAGCGGTTCTCGACATGAGCAGATTCTCGCGGGTAGGTAAGAATATTTTTTTCTATGGGCTGGGGAAAGTTTACGACACAGCCGCCGCCCTTGTGTGGATAGCTCTCATCGCCCGATATCTGGGGCGCGACGGATTCGGCGACTACTCTCTGATATGGGCCGTCGTGACGATGGTGGGCATCATTCCCGAGATAGGGCTCAACAATGTGCTGATTCGGGAAGCGTCGCGCAATCTGGAGAGGACGCCGGCGTTGCTCAAGGCCACTGTCCAGGTACGGCGCCTCCTCGCCCCTGTTTCCATTCTGACCGTAATCGGCATCATTTATGCGCTCCCGAATGTCGACCCCAGCGTCCGTTTTAGCGCCTGCGTCGGCAGCTTCTGGATTTTGGGCCGCCTGGCGATGGGCACGAACGGCGCCATTTTCTTTGCCTACGAGCGTGTCGAGTACGACACGCTGCTCACTATCTTTCACGACACTGTAGTCGTGCTGCTTCTCTTCGCTGCAACAAAGACCGACTGGAAATTGATAGGCGTGGTCGGGGCCATGTCGCTTGCCGCAAGCATCGGGGGCATCTTCTCGTTCATCGTCCGGCGCTCGGTTTTCTGCGCGGCGGCGAAGAAAGTCGATCCTGACCTTCGCGCGTACATCCTGAAGGAGTCGCTGCCGATAGGCGGCAGCCGGGCGTTGCGCCTGACCGGCAACCGGATTGACACGCTCATTCTCGCATGGCTTCGGACAAGCGGCGAAGTCGGCGTTTACAGCGGTGTCTACAGCCTGATCCTTCGCATCATGAACGTTCCATTCCTCATTTCACGCCCGTTGTTTCCCCTGCTTTCGCAGTTGGCCAACAACCCCGACGAAGAGGACCAGTTCCGGCTGCTGATCCGCGAATCTATAAAGCTGATGCTCATTCTGGCGGCTCC
>CAYVDS010000008.1:16518-47036 GCA_964450145.1 uncultured bacterium | reverse complement strand
GCTCCCATCTGCGTGGGCCTGACAGTGATAGCTGACAAACTGGTTCCGCTTATTTTCGGGAACGGCTTCCAGCAATCGATCGCAGTCATGCGCATCCTGAGCTGGGTTCTGCTGTTCATGTTCCCGTCGGGGGTAGCCTCATTGGTGGTGGTGGTCCTCAAGCGGCAAGTGTACTTGTTCAAGGCGCTCGGAGTATGTATCGGCCTGAACATCGTTCTCGATTTCATCCTGATCAAGTCCATGGGGTATTACGGAGCATGTGTAGCGACGCTGATTGCCGAAGTCCTGTTCGCAACGCTGCTGTGGTTGCTGTTTCGCCGGCTCTTCCCCTCGCTGCGCCTGCTTCACGGAAGCATCAATATTCTGCTGAGCGCATTTGTGATGGGCGCGGTTCTCGTCGCTCTCAAGTCGCTCAACCTCGTAGTCTTGATCTTGGTCGGTCCTGTCATCTATTTCCCGTGCCTGTTCCTGTTTCGAGCTTTTACACGCGACGAGATCAGGTTCTTCCGTGAAAAGCTGCTTAAGCGGCGGGCAAAGGACCAAACTGCCGACGTGGGCATATGAGCTAATTTGGGGACACCATGCCGCATGGTGTCCCCAAATTAGCGAGAACCACGAACTCAAAAAGGACAAACCCGAAGTTCGGGTCTGTCCTTTCTATGCTCCAAGCGTCCCCAAGGGGAGTCGAACCCCTGTTGCCGGCGTGAAAGGCCGGAGTCCTGGGCCACTAGACGATGGGGACATCGGCGAGTGAGTGGGGAGGGATTCGAACCCTCGACCTCCGGCTTAAAAGGCCGATGCTCTACCACCTGAGCTACCCACCCGACGGATTGAGAATCCTCGGATTTCGGGCGTTCGCGCCGGGAAAAAAATATAAGCCCTCGACACGGGGCAGGGCTTGCAAACGCCTGCACCAATTATACACTTTTCCCCGGTTTTGTCAAATGCCCGACGCGCCGATGCGCCCGTTCTGATTGACTTTTGCAGCCATGCTTGCTAGAATGAGCCAGCCTCTTCTCCCACGTCGCAAAAGCAACGGTTACTTGAACTTGGGAGGGGAGTAAAGGAAGTTTGATGAAGGTAATTGAAGTATCCTCCCGAAGACTTTTCTTCAAGGATGTCCAGCCCGCAAAACGGGCGCCGCTCGCGACTCTGTTGCTCGTGCACGGGGCGGGCGGCAGCCACCTCAGTTGGCGGCGCCAACTCGACGAACTTTCGGATAAGTTCCGAATAATCGCCTTAGACTTGCCCGGCCACGGCCTTTCCGAAGGGGGGGGTGAGGTTACCATACGGGGTTACTGCCGCTGTGTCCTCGAGCTCATGGAATTGCTGCAACTCCAGAATGTTGTGCTCGGAGGACACTCGATGGGAGGCGCCATTGCGCTCGAGATAGCTCTTATGGGCTCGAACAGGGTAGGCGCGCTGCTGCTGGTGGGCACTGGCGGAAAACTGCGTGTGCTGCCAGCCATCTTCTCGATAATCCGCGAGGACTTCGAAGTTGCGGTGCAAGGGGTGGGCAACCTCATGTTCGGCTCCGGCGCTCCCGAGGGGCTCGTCGAGGAGGAAAAGCAGTTGCTGGCAAAGAATTCCGGCGATATCATGCTTAAGGATTTCACGGCCTGCGATTCGTTCGACGCAATGGGCAGGGTCGGCTCCGTAACCCTGCCGACGCTCATCATTTGCGGGAAAGAAGACAGGCTTACGCCTCCTAAATATTCCGAGTTCCTGCACGAGAAGATAGCCGGAAGCGAGGCCGTATTCCTTGAAAAGTGCGGCCACATGCCGATGCTCGAACAGGCCGACGAATTCAATGCATCTGTCTCATCTTTCCTGATGGGGCTCTAGATCGACAAACCTATGGCGACCAAACGCCGAATCGGACGGATCGTCCATATGCGCTACGTTGTTGACCCGCTTCCAAAAGGGTATGTGTATCCCTGCGCCATCGAGGACATCCGCGGGAAATTCGCCTCGCTTCCGCCCGAGATGCTGCGCAATATTTCCGTGATCCGCCTCTGCAATCAGGTCAAAATGAACCGGGGGATCGACGCCCATATTTACGACGGCTCGGAAATCCGAATCTATCCGGTTCCCGAAAAATTGCGATGGAATTACGGCAGGAACAAGCCGAACCCTGCCTCCGCGCAGGAACGCCTCGAGTTCGGGGCTTACTGGCAGCGGATCGATGGCGACTGGTTCCTCTGCTGGGATAAAGACCTCCTCCGAGATTACGTTCTCAACCACATCCTGATACATGAAGTCGGACATAGCCTCGATACGACTCACTATGCGACCAGCCGCGGCGAACAGCTCGCCGAAGCTTTCGCGCACCGCGTCGGCAAGAACCACGAGATCAAACGCAGAGCCAAGAAACGCAAAATAAGACTGCGCCGATACTAAAATATCGAAGGGGAAAAGAGGAAACGGGGAAAGGACGAAAAGGGGGGCCCGCCCCCAGTAGCGAACCGGGAAGAGATTCTGTAGGTGCGAATTTATTCGCACAGGTTGGGCGAGAATACGCCAGAAACACTGTGCGAATAAATTCGCACCTACAGAATTACGGGACAGTCAAGAGGCCTGTTTCAGGCAAGGGAGATTGAGATGCAAACAGAGCGAGATCGCGCGGTTGTGAAGCGTGGACTCCTGCTTCTCGTTGTGAAAGTGATCCTTGGGGCTTTGGCAGCGGCGGCAGCCATGGTTCTTATGAGGGTCGCCGGCTCGGGCGAAATCCTCGTGGCGCTGTTCATCGGGATGGTTCCCGGGGTGGCGGAGAGATCGCTCAAAAAGCTCGTGGCTGGCGCTCTGTTCGCTGTTGTCGGATACACCCTCGGCGCCAGAATAGGAGTCTTGGTCGCAAAGTCGGCGAGCGGAGTGCCGCTCGGCCACTGGGCCGTGACAGGGGCTTTCATTGGCATGACGGCTGGTATCTCGCGAAAGAGGGGGCAATGGTTCTCTTTTCGAATTGTGGTTTGGTCGCTCGGGGCCGCATACGGTTTCGTTCTGGGCCTGGTTTTCGGCGTAATCGGCGACATCGCGGGTTTCTTCACCGTTCCCACGCATTTTCTCGGTTTGTACTACTACATGAGAGAGGTTTCTCTGCTGTGCGCCGGAATTTTCGTGAGTCTGGCCGCCGCCGTCGCCAGCATCTTGTCGGCCTCGGTCGATAACGGCCTTTGGCGTGTAGCCCGGGCGGTCGAAAAATACAGCGAACCATGTTGACAGCGCGCAAGAGGGATAGCGCTGCGAAACACATTCGTGCATGATAAGCTAGTTGCAGTCATTCTGCCGAGGGGGGAAAGATGCCAAACAGATTCAGATCGGAACTCCGGGGGGAGAGCGTTTTCTTCAGGGCTCCATTTTCGCGACGTGATTTTATTCGGACAGCCGCCGGTGCGACCGCCGGCGCGGTTCTGGCGGGACAATTCGCCGGATGCTCAGCCGGTCCGCAGTCGCCGCGAAAAGGGCTGGGGAACCTTTTCATGGAGGGTGATAAACCCCTCCTCATCGCAGTCGAGGGCACGGACCTCAAGAAAATGCTCGAGGCGGGGATAGACGCCCTCGGCGGCCTCAAGAAGCTGGTGGCCGGCAAGAAAGTCGTCCTGAAGCCCAACGTCGTTGCCTCCCAGCCGCCGCCTGTGACCACCGACCCACAAGCGCTGGTCGCCGTCGCCGAAATAGCCACAGCAGCAGGCGCAGCCTCGCTCAAGGCTTGCGACTCGAACAGCGCCGGCGTTAGCAAAGCCGGTAAGTTCGAAGACCTTCGCTATCCTTCTTATCTCGAGAAAGTCGGGATCGCGCTTGACGCGGTTGACTTCGGCGACCGGACGGCTCACGTATTCGTCAGTAAACAAGGATGGCAGGCAAACCCGTCGATCGGGGTTGTGAGAACGCTCCATGAGGCCGAGGTCATCATCAATCTTCCCATGATAAAACGGCACGGCGCCGCTCGGTTCACGTGCGCGCTCAAGAACCATTTCGGATCGGTCTACGGACCACTTCGGTTTGTGGCGCACAGAAAAATGGAATCGGACGGAGACGGCAAGGCGCTCTTCGACACGGCGCTGGCCGAATTCGCCGACGCAGTGAGGCCGGAGCTTAATGTTGTTGACGCGCGCTCTCTACTGATCCGCGGAGGCCCTACGCTTGAAGGCAAAGCGGAAGTGAAATCCGGCGTGAACAGGCTCATCCTTTGCGGCGATATGGTCGCCACGGACGTCTACTGCTCCCGGCTCATGCAGCAATTTGACGACTCGTACTCGCCCGATATGATATCATTTCAGCTCGATTCGGCTGCCAAGCTTGGACTCGGGCAGAAGGACCTCGACAAGGTGGTCATAAAGGAGATTACTGCCGTGTAAGGCCGAATTCATTCGGCCATCGCTCTGTTCGTCGATAGTGTGGAATCCGTGCGAATGAATTCGCACCTGCAATGGCGGTTCCTTTGAGGGCTCTAATGCAGGACAAATTTACAAAAAGAATTTACTCGAGGCCATACGCCATAGCGATCTTGTGCGTTTTCTTGAGCCTCGCGGCCGTCTGCTGCAAGCATGACGCCGGGCAAAAGGGCGACCTCACGAGCCAGCCGGCCGCCGAGGAAAAAGAGACGAAAAAGCTCCTGCCCGGCGCGGATGAGGTCGGAGGCTGGAAACCCGAGGGTAAGCCCCGTGTTTTCAGCGGGCAATCGCTGTTCGAGCACATCGACGGCGGCGCCGACATTTATCATGAATATGGGTTTATCACGCTTGTGACACAGCATTATGACAAGGACGATAAGGCCGTATCCATAGAAATATACTGCATGAAGGATGCGCCCGCCGCCTTCGGCATTTATTCCTATAATCGCCATCCTTCATTCTCTCCCGTTGAGATCGGAGGCGAGGGCATAGTCCATCCCAACGGCCTCTATTTGTGGCAGGCGAGATACTACGTCGACATCCGGCAGGTGGGCCCTTTAACTGTGCCAAACGAAGACTTGATGGCGCTGGCGAGGGCCGTCACGCAGAAAATGGGAACGACCGCTGTGCCCCCTGCAATTATCGGGCTTTTGCCCGCCAAAGATAAGGTGGCGCGGACCGAGGTGTTCGCGCGCGGCAAGTTGGGCATAAACAATCAGGTATACGTCGCCGATGACGACCTGTTCGGATTCGGAGAAGAAGACGCCGCGGCCATCGCGCGCTACTCGATCGGACGTACGGAATGTTCGGTCATCATCGCTGAGTACTCGAGAGAAGAAGCGGCCCGCGAAGCCTTCCAAACATTGCGCGGGCATTTCCTTGGCAGCCAGAGCGCCAAGGAGAGCGAATTCGTCGCCGCTGCGATGCCCGCCAAATACCACGGCGTCCGCAAACTCGGCAAAAGACTCTTTGTAGTTGCAAACGCAGACAGTCCTGAACGCGCAATCGAAATGCTTGGGCGCATTCCGGCGCAATAGGAAGTCACAGATGAACAAACTAAAAAACTACCTATGGCTGATCACCCTCGTCGCGGCGATTGCGCTATGTTTCTATGGCGTTTATCGGGGCGAGGCAGTTTCGGTGTTTGAAAAGGCGAGAACGATCTGCCTCGAATGCGTGGGCATCGGATGAGACGCCGCCCGTTTCAGCTCATCAGCACAATTATCACGAACTCGTACTTCCAAGGCCTCTTTGTAGGCCAGCTTATCTATCGGGGACCTCTCAAATATTTCTGTGTTCCCAGCTTCAACTGCTATTCGTGTCCGTTTGCGATTTTCGCGTGCCCAATCGGCGCCATACAGGCGGTTGCGGCGGGATTCGTTTATCAGTTCGCGTTCTATGTGTTCGGGCTTCTCGCGGCCGTCGGGGCGGTTGTCGGCCGGATGGCGTGCGGCTGGATTTGTCCGTTCGGACTCCTGCAGGAATACCTCTATAAAATCCCTTCGCCCAAAATCGCGATTCCCCGCTTTCTGAACTACGCCAAGTATGCGTTCCTGGCCGTCATGGTCATTCTCATGCCCGCCTTTCTGGTGGACGAATTCGGGCTGGGAGAGCCCTATTTCTGCAAGCTTGTGTGCCCGGCGGGCACTCTCGAGGGAGGAATACCATTGCCGCTGCTCGAGCCCCAGCTCGGAAACCAACTGGGGGCCATCTACGCGCTCAAGCTCTCCATCCTCGCGGTCTTCCTCGTTTGGATGGTCCTGACCCACAGGGCGTTTTGCAGGACGACCTGTCCGCTCGGCGCAATCTACTCGCTGTTCAACCGGTTTAGTTTCTACAATATGAGCTGGAACGCCACGACGTGCATCAAGTGCGACACGTGCTATAAGCAGTGCCCGATGGGATTGAAAGTGTACGAAGGCCCGAACGCAGGCGCCTGCATCCGCTGCCTCAAGTGCCGCGATAACTGCCCCACGGGTTCGATCGCGTACACCCACCGCAGCCTGCATACGCCCAAGCCCATCGCCACTTCTCAATCCGCGTAGTACCGCTCCTGCGATTGCTCGAGAGTCTCCTTCAAAACGCCCACCGCTTCGTCTATCTGCTTTTCCGTGATGATGAACGGCGGCGCTATCATTATGTGGTCGCCGCGACCTTGCTCGTCCTCGTAATAGCCCGGATAGAAGAACACGCCCTTCATCATGCACTGCATGATGATATCCATCTTGACGTTCTTCTCTTTCGGGAACGGCTCCTTCGTGTTCTTATCTTTCACAAACTCAATCGCCCACAGCATCCCCTTGCCGCGAACGTCGCCGACCATCGGCAGCGATTTGAGTTGAAGCAGGCTTTCCTGGAGATAGTGCCCCATCTGCTCGGCGCGAGTGATCAAATTTTCTTTCTCGATGATCTTTTGGACCTCGTTGCCGACTGCGCACGAGATCGGAGCCGCCGAGAATGTGTACAGGTGTTGGAACTCGACCTCCTTCTGCTCGAAGAGCTCAACGAGATTGCCTCTGACCGCCATGCCGGCCAGCGGAGAATACGCGCTGCTCACGCCCTTCGCAAAGGTGGCGATATCCGCCACGACGCCGAAATGGTCCATCCCCATGTTCTTGCCGGTTCGGCCGAATCCGGTCACGACTTCATCCACGATGAACACGACATTGTATTTGTTGCAGGTCTCGCGGATGATCGGAAAATATTCTGGCGGCGGCACGGCCCCGCCCGCAGCAGACGCCACGATCGGTTCCGCGATGAACGCGGCCACCGTGTCGGGCCCTTCGGCGAGGATTCTCTTTTCGAGGTCGAGCGCGCAGTCGATGTCGCACCGCGGATATTCTTTATCGAAAGGACACCGGTAGCAGTAGCACGCTTCGATCTTTGGAAAGTCCCAAAGCATCGGAGTGAAATCGCGCATCCGCGCTTTCACGTCGCCGAGCGACAAGGTCATAAACGTCATCCCGTGATAGCTCAGCTTCCGCGAAATGATTTTGTATTTCGATGCGCGTTCCGATATCACCTGATACTGCCGCGCAAATTTGACCGCGGCTTCATTTGCCTCTGAGCCGCCGGAACAGAAATAGATTCGGCTGAGCTCTTTGGGCATCAGTTTCTTGATCCGTTTTACAAGCTCGATCCGCGCCTCGGACGCGAACACCGGCAGCACGTACGACACCTGCTCAAGTTGCTGTTGAGCGGCCTTCGCAACCTCCTTGCGGCCATGGCCGATATTGACCGCCATAGGCCCGCCGGTGAAATCTATCATTGTCCTGCCGTAGTTATCATGCAGATAAACACCCTCAGCCTTCGTTATGAGAACCGGCGGCACATGGGGGTGGCGGATGAACATGTTGTCGGCGACTTCCTGAATTTCCATGACGCAAACTCCTTTTTTTGTGGGGCCAAATTCATTCGGCCATTTCACGCCTACAGGCGTGGTTTTCCCGATGCATATGAGACCCCGCGCCGTGGCAGTTACCAGACGAAACGGCCAACCATGCGCGGCTGTTAAATCTGTGCGATTCGCGTTTTTTTGAGGGCTCCACAACGGATAAACTAGACAGTATCACTTGCTAGTTGCCTATTCTAATCACTCGTGTCTCCCTTTGTCAAGGAAAAAACGACAGAAAAAAAAGAGCCGGACATTCGCATGAACATGCCTTAATTCGGTGATCCCGCCTTGGCGGGACCGCAAGGTGTCCCCGAATTAAAGGAAAAAAACCACGGGATACTGCAAGGAAAAACATGGATTGCCGCTTTCGCGGGAATGCCGCAAAGGTCTCAGCTACTTTGGTGTTTGACCAGAAACCAGAAACCCTTTCTGCGGGTCATCATTCGCCTTTCTCAGGGATACTGTGCTAGTATTATGCCGACCCGACTATGTGAGCCGTTGGCCCTGATGGGAGGAATGGACGATGAAGAGAAGATGTCCGGTTGTCTTCGCCGTGGTCATTTTCTTGCTGGCTTTCTCCGGCGCTTCCGCAGATGAGCAAGTCCGCGCTATCGACCTCTCGAAACGCGCGCTGAACAAAACGCCGTTGTACGGACCCGAGGGCATTGCGATCACTCGCGACGGAAGCATAATCGTGAGCAACCATGACGGCAAGATCAAGCGTATCCTTCCCACAGGCGCGGTCGAGCCGTTCGCCGACCTCAACAATCTGCCGGGTGAGCGCAAAGAGACGATAGACGCAGTCGGTCTCGCACTGGACTCGGAGGGCGACGTCTATGTCGCGACATACGATTTCAATGGCGGTTCGGTACTGAAAGCAACCGGTCCCGGGAAAACTGATTCGGGAAAAGTGATTTTGTTCCGCAGCGGGATCGGCCTGGCCAATTTCGTGCTTATCGATAATGAGACTAAAACCATGTACGTTTCTGACTCGAGCATGCTTTCGGGGCGTGTGTTCAGGTTTGACATGAAGGATACGGCGCTCATCGGGAAGGCCGCGGACCCGCAGAAAAATGTTTTGGGCGAGTTCTCCTATGCGAACGGTCTCGCGCTCGGGCCGGATAAGGAATGGTTATACGTAGCCGAGACGGCGAAAGGTCGCATATCTAGAATCAACCTGAAAACGCGCGCATCCGAAGTTTTCGCCGAAGTCGGCGGCTGGGCTGACGGAATAGCCTTCGACCCCACGCGCCAGATTCTGTTCGTATGCGACAACAAGGGAGGACGCATTGTCGCGGTGAATCTGTCGGGAAAAGTTGTGAGACAAGTGCGCGTAACCGGGAAGGAAGGCCAGTGCGCGCCGGCCTCGCTCGTTTTCCGCGACGCGAACACTATCGTGTTCACTGACCTTTGGAAAGCCAGCACGTTGCGAGTGCTGCTGCGGAGGCTGCAATATCACTCATATGCGTATCAGATCTCAGTAGCCGAAATCCTGAAATAGCGGATTACGGACGTGTCAAATAATCAAGACAATCGGGGACACGATGCCGCATCGTGTCCCCGATTTCCCTCATGAGTGTCGACGTAACAGCGGTCGTCATTCTGAGCGAAGCGAAGAATCTCATCGTCGGTCTTGAAGTTGCGGAAAATCGTGGAGATTCTTCGCTTCGCTCAGAATGACAATCTTGGTAGTGCCACGAGCCGAAATCTTATTTACGCAAAGCGTCGCCTTTTGATTTTCGACTCGCGATCCTCTTCTCAAAACAAGCCTGCTTCAAAAAATCTTGGGTTCCTGCCATCGTCCGTACACATCGCGAAGCACGTCGCAGATTTCACCCTTGGTGGCAAGAGAACGCGCGCAATCGACTATCCTCGGCATAACGTTTTCGGTCCCGCGAGCGGCGCCGGCGAGCGCTTCGAGCGTGTCCCTGACCTTGGCGTTGTCACGCGAGTCGCGTAACGTCCGAAGCCGTTCTCTTTGTTCTTGTTCCACGTGGGGGTCGATCTTAAGGAGTGGTATTTCCGGCTTCTCGTTCTCGAGGACGAGATCGTTGAGGCCGACGATAATCCTCTCCTTTGTCTCGATTTCGCGCTGATATCTCTTGGCGGCCTCGGCAATCTCCTTTTGGAAGAAACCGAGCTCGATCGCTTTTATCACGCCGCCGAGTTTTTCGATCTGTTCGAAGTACTCACATGCGCCCTTCTCCATCTCGTTTGTGAGGGCCTCGACGAAGTAGGAACCGGCGAGCGGGTCAATCACGTTGGGCACGCCCGACTCGTGGGCAATGATCTGTTGTGTGCGAAGCGCTATTCTGACGGCTTTCTCGGTCGGGAGCGCGTACGTCTCGTCCATCGAATTTGTATGGAGCGATTGCGTACCGCCCATGATCGCCGAGAGCGCCTGGTACGCGGTGCGGACGATGTTGTTTTCCGGCTGCTGGGCGGTCAGACTGCACCCGGCGGTTTGCGTATGGAAGCGCATCAGCCACGAACGAGGGTCCTTTGCCTTGTATTCTTCACGCATCCCGCGCGCCCAGATGCGCCTGGCAGCCCGGTATTTCGCGACCTCCTCGAAGAAATCGTTGTGAGCGTTGAAGAAAAACGACAGCCGCGGGGCGAACCGGTCAATGTCGAGCCCCGCCTTAATTCCCGCCTCGACGTACGCAAACCCGTCGGCAAGCGTGAACGCGAGCTCCTGAAGCGCGGTCGAACCCGCCTCGCGGATGTGGTAACCGCTGATGCTGATGGTGTTCCATTGGGGGACGCGTTCGGCCGCAAACGCCATGATGTCGGTGATGATCCGCATCGAAGGTTCCGGCGGCACCAGCCACGATTTCTGCGCAATATATTCCTTCAAGATATCGTTCTGAATTGTCCCCCTCAACTTCTCGGATGGCACGCCTTGTCTCTCGCCCGTAACGATGTAGAAGGCGAAGAGCACCGATGCCGGGCCGTTGATAGTCATCGAGGTCGAAACTTTGTTCAAGGGAATTCCGTCGAAGAGCACACACATGTCCTCGACGGAATCGATAGCCACGCCGCAGCGGCCGACCTCGCCTTCGGAGAACGGGTGGTCGGAATCGTAACCCATGAGCGTCGGCATATCGAACGCGACCGAAAGGCCGGTCTGCCCGTGGTCGAGAAGGAAGTGGAATCTCTGGTTCGTATCCCGCGCACAGCCCATTCCCGCGAACTGGCGCATTGTCCAGAGCTGGCCGCGATACATACTCGGATGTACGCCGCGCGTGAACGGGAACTGGCCGGGATAACCCAGGTCACGATCGTAGTCAAAGCCGCCCAAATCGTCGGGCGTATACAGGGAATTTACCTCCTTGCTCGAAACTGTCATGAACTTGCTGTCGCGCTTTTTCGCGCGCTTATGGGACTCTTCCCATTGATGACGGCCATTCTTCCCTGCTGGCATTTCTTGATCTCCTTGGTGCAATGTCTAGTCCGTGCGAACGAACTAGCGCGCAGAATCAAATGTTGACTGTCTCTTGTCCAAAAGGTAATGGTTATTTGTCATTCTGAGCGAAGCGAAGAATCTCTGTTTACGCGATAGAATTATAACATTGGGTGGCGCCGGATGTCTAACATTGGGGACACAGGGGAAATGAGAGAAAAGGAAGAGGAGGGAGAAAAGCACGCAACGTCATCTAACAAAGCGCGAAAGACGAAACAGTGATGCAGCTTACTTTTCCGCCGACACGGCCACCATCAACTTGCCGTCGCGATGGTGGTAACCGCCAATGATCATTGTGCCGCCGTCCACGATTCCGAGATCGGTGCTGAGCACTTCGCGCGAGCGGTCCTTTTTTTCGACGATCTTCACATTGAGTTTTATCCGATTTCCCTGGTATCCGCGGACAAAAACGCGCATCTCGCGCTGGCCGGGCAGTGAAAACTTCTCTTCTTGCCCGATACCGATGTTTTTGGGCATTTTCGAGACCAGCTTGTATGTGGAGTACCGGAACGCGCCTTCGAACTGCTCGACGATGCTGCGAATCTCGGGGTCAATCCCCGGGACCCCGTTCGAGGCTTCGATGGCATACACAGTGACGCGAACATCCTCGGCGAAGGCCGAATTTCGGGCGGCGGGCCCTGACGACATGATGACAGTGAGAACCACCATGACAGTGACGAAGGTGTTCCGGACGGGAGCAGTGGTCATGAGGTCACTCCTAGCACTTGTTCTGTTTCCGCAGCGGCCTGGTCGATCACCCAAATTATCTTCATTTTGGTGTCGCCGGCCTCATACACCATGACAGAGCAGTTCTCGGCGTCTACATTGTCTATTATACAATCATTTGCCGCCAGTGTCGACATTCGGTCGCCCGGCAGGGAGGCGAGCATAAACAGCGCTACGACCGCCACGACCCCGGCGATCGCCCACGCCGGCTTCGGAATCGAGAAGACACTCACAAGTCTTTCGAACAGAGGCTCGCGCTCCTGCGCCTCTGCGGACGTCTCAACCGCGGGAGACACGCGACTCCACACTCGAGAGAGGTCTTCCTTTCCGGCGAGCTCGTCATAGTGCGTCTTGAGCAATCGGCTCATTCGGTCGAGCTTCTCGAGCTCGCCCGCGCAGCCCGAACACACCTTCATGTGTTCGCTCACGGCGGCGCGCTTCCTGCCGACCAGCTCGTTGTCATGGAATCTGCCGAGCAAACCTCTGACTTTCTCACACCGAATATCCATTCTAACCACGACCCCTTTTTTGAATCCGTCCCTTTGTAGCGGAGGGTCGAATTCATTCGACCGAACTCAAATGTCTGAGTTCTTTCTTCCCCATGCCGAATCCGTGTGCCAATGAATTCGCACCCGCCACGCTTTCATATATGAGGCCCCAGAATCTCTTGCAATTTCTTGCGGCCATAGTGCAGCCGCGACATCACGGTCCCTTCAGAGCAGCGCATCAGCTTCGCGATTTCCCTGTATGATAACCCCTCGATTTCCCGGAGCACAATCGCGGTACGTTGTTCGGGCGGAAGCTGCTGTATCGCATCCTCGATAAGGGCTCCAAGCTCTTTCCTCATAAGTTGCTCTGCGGGGGTTTCACCCGGGGAAGCTACCGGATACTCTCCCTTTTCCTCCCCCGGCTCGACTTCCTCAAGAAACTCCACTTCGTTCCGGCGATCCTGCTTCCTCCCGATATCTATGGCCGCATTGACCGTGATCCGGTAAAGCCACGTATAAAAGCTCGATTCACCTTTGAACCTGTCCAGCGACCGATACGCCTTCACGAACGCTTCCTGAACGCTGTCGAGCGCATCCTCGCGGTTTCCCAGTAACCCGTAAGCCACCGCATATAGCTTTCTCTGATATTTCTCGACCAGCGCCTGAAATGCGGTCGAATCGCCTTGGCGAATCCGCTCTATCAGTTGCTCATCGGAGAGCATGCGCTCACTTTAACTCCTCACCAAATTAGACGCACTGCGTGAACTAATATTCAACATGGACAGTCGGCGCGGACAAACAAGCCGACTTGACTCTGTCCCGCTCCTTAGACTATGCCTTTCCAAAAGATGGGCGGATAGACCTTTCCTCGCCTCGGCCGGTGAAAGGGTCGCACGGGCGTAAGCTTGATTCTGATTGACCGAATACGGCCCGAATTGCGAGTTACAACATCTTGACAATCACATTGTTACGGCATAACATGAAAAGAGCCATAAAAAGATTGTCCCGTCATTGACGAACCAAGATGGGATTCTGTGGTGCGAATTTATTCGCATAATGTTTTTCAGGCTCTTTCTGCATCCCGCATGCGAATAAATTCGCACCTACGGAATTACGGGACGGCCTCTAAATTGGCTTTTGTCCTGCAAACTCTGGTTCGTTTCTGTCCTATTTCGGAGGGGCGGTCGGCTTCTAGTACCCTGTCTCAACCATTGAAGACGCCCCCACTTTGCCAGTTCTCAACCATGAACCCGGAACCACGAACCTGGAACCAATTCTTAGTTCCCCGGCGCAGAATACCTGAGGGCCAGGGCGACCTCTTTTGGCACTTCGGCCTTGCCGTCCTTATCGAAGACGATCAACTGACGGCTAAGGAGGGAATCAAGCACCTTCGGGGTCGCGCCGAAACTCGTGAAGGAATGCTTCTCGAAGAATCTTGGGTCTTGTGAGAGTTTCAGCAGGACCGCGTACTCGGTATCGCTGAGGGTGGATAGCTTTCGCGGCAGGTCTGTGGTCTGAAAATTGAGGCTGAGTTGCTCATTCAGTCGGTCGAGGGTCTTTTCGAGCGCTTTTATCTTGCTTTCGGTTTCATTTATGCTTTCGACGATCTTACTCGCCTCCTTCGGAGCTTGCGCCTCTGCCGACTGTGGGTCGGTGGGGCGGGCGTGAGACTTTGTCGGCTTGCGCTCCTTCAGCCTGACTGTTTCGGACTCATGGGCGAGGAAGTCTTTGAGGTTGTAAAGAAGCTCAACGACCTTCTGGTGGAGCTCCGTCGTTGTGGCTGTTATGTCGCGGCTGAGCGTTACGGTATCTATATAATACCTGTGCGACTGCCAAAGAGTGAATCCGGAAACGACAAGGATGCAGACGCTGAGGACGAGAAACATCACGAGCAACGAAGTCGCAAGACTGGGAGCCTCGGTCTCAGATGCGGCAAATGCCGTTCCGGAAATAAGGGCTACCACACAGATGGCCGCGAAAAGGCAGCCGACAAGAAATTTCGCCACGGATTTTCTCCACTCTGACCCGGACATCGTTTATCTCCTCGATGTGCTGGACGTGCGCCGCCGCGTCGGGAAAATTGTCACAAAAATTATACAATCCTGAGTAACCGCTGTCAAACCTGAATCTTGTGCCGCGACCTTTGGCATGAAGATCGGGGACGCCCGAACGCGGGACACGGGAGATAGAGGTCTGACAAGGCCCGGAGGGGTTATTGCTTATGGAGTCTGACCGGCCGGACCCTATGTTTTCTACGGGATTGGGCTTTGCGATATGTGGATCTCACAGCCTCCCACGAACCGTCTTTGAAGACGATCAGATGGGGTGGCAGCGCCAACTCTTGGCCGACTCCTACCCTCAGGTCGTATATCAGCCAAGGCGCCTTGTTGAACCACAGAGGGAAGAAGTCATACTCCGGATTGCCATGCCAGCAGAGCCCGACACATTTGTTGGATTCGGGGAACTCGAAGGCTGTCCAATTTTCCTCGAGTTTCTTGCCGCTGAGCAGGAGTTGTTGAATATAGTATGGATTCTCGGCCTGTCTTGATTTGGCAGGCAGAGAACTCTTGTAGATCGGCGCCCAAACCACGCTACTTCTCGTAATCCTTATACAAGTCCGAAGCGCGATCTTCCCGGCAATCTCCTTGCTGGACTTGTTAATTATTTTGGGGCGTATATCGATTTCGTCTTCCTCTGTAAACGATATCGCTTTCTCAAGCCAGATTCCCTTGCAGCCCGGAGCGTATTTGACGCAGAGCCCGTCGTCCTTTCTGACGACATGGGGCTTCAAGGCGGAGTCCTCGAGTCTGTATGGAAACATATCCGGCAGGTTCCCAATACGATACGAAATAGGCATCATCTGGAATTTGTTGAACTCGTATTCCGTAAATGGCGGGCCGATTTCTTCCGGCAACTGGAATATGACGCATGTCCCGAGCGCATGCGCGAAAGAGAGAATTCCCGTTGAGGTGTCCAGTCGGGCGGTAACACGCTTGTTGGCAAATGTGATTTCTCGGTCTGATGTGCTTCCAGGGAAGTAGGTTTGACAGTTTGGCGGTTTGATGAGATTGCTTCGCTCTCCTCGCAACGACGCCGACGAATGCGCTTTCCGCTCCGTAGGCATCCTAGCAATGTCTGTGTTCGCGCTGAGAGGTTTGTGAATCACTAATGTTTTGGCGAGCGTCAGCGTTCTCGCATCAATGGTCACGCGGGCTCTGAGGGTCTTCGTCCCCTCGTCGGGAAAGCTCAAGGTGAGGGGATAATGCAGCGATGATCCCGGCCCGACGAGCCTTTTCTCTTCTAGCACAGTTGTCAATAAATCCTGCGATTCTATCTTTGCGACAAGATTGAAGTGTTGGGCGCAATTCAATTTATTGGTGAAGTCAAAGGATAGTGCAAATCGTTTATCTGTCGAACCCGTGGGGCCGGGGTACTTGAAACCCAGAGAGAATTCCGGGCAACAAATGGATTCTGCCTCATTGCTGAGCTTATCGAGCACGAGGACATAGTTCCTGCCCTCGAACTCAAAATCAAATGTGTAGGATGAATCGTCGACACGTTTTGGTCTGCCGGCAATGGCCGCGAGCTTGAGCAGGCCGATTTCGTCAAGACTTACGCCGGAAAGGGTTGAAAGAATGGAAGCGATGAGAGGCAAATACATTTCGATGAATACGCTTGTGTCTGATTCCGCGTACCGTATATAGCCGCCTGCAAGACTATGGTTGATATAGCTGACATTCTCTTTGCCGACTGAACTGAGCACCTTATTGACGCCGTGCGCAACAAGCGTCTTGAGGTCCTCTCTATATGCCTGGCCAAATGCGCCGAGCCTCCGGGGCCCGGTGAAAGCCTCCTCGCTGACGGTAAAGAGGTTGAGTCCAATATTTCTGCCCACTCTTACAGTGTATGACGAACCGACTATCCTACCGTCTTTCTTGATCACAAAACCATAGAGATGATTCTTTGATTCGATATTTCTTGACAGATACTCATTTACTATTCGAGTATTTCCGAACTTCAAGAACTTGCACCTTCGGAAATAGAGCGCCGAAAGCTTCTCCAGATGTTGCCTGTCGAGCGGTTCTATTAGCAACTTGGAGCCATTCGACATATCTTCAAATCGTGGAGTCAATTCGTTTCCTGTATCGCGGGTTGAAAGGGCTTGGTCCATTTCTGTAGAATGGATTTATACTACCAAACGGCCGAAAAGTCAATCAAGAAGAGCCGTTCTCTGCAAATGTCGAAAGCTGCGCATCTCAGAGGTCGGCAGAGGAGGGTGCACATGGCTGTGTTTCGTTCCTGGGACAAACGTCGGTCGTATCTTCGATGGATTATTGCGCTATTGCTGCTGGCAGTTGCGTTTGATGCGTGGCGCGTATGGATATATGAGACACCCGACGAAAGGTCCACTCCGGCGCTCTATAAGCTCCCTTATCCCGAGGGAAGACGATACATGTGCGTAAAAGGAAGAGGGGTGTCTTTGCTCGGCCACCGCGGAGTCGCTTACTACTCGATTGATTTCGGGATGCCGGCGCACAGTCTCGTGGTGGCTGCCAGGGAAGGCACCGTCATTATGGTCAAGGACGACTCGAACGTCGGAGGTTGGAGCGAGAGGTACCTGAACGATGCCAACGTAGTAGCTATTAATCATGGCGACGGAACCACAGCGAGCTATGTGCATCTGGAGTATAAAGGAGCGCTCGTAGAGATGGGTCAAAGTGTGCAACAAGGCCAGCCAATTGGTTACAGCGGAAACACGGGAAACTGTCTGACTCCTCACCTGCATTTCTGTGTCGGAGATAACAGCAGGCACGGAACAACGATTCCAATCGCATTCGAGGATGCGACCGGCCGACGCGTTATTCCCAGAAACTTCATTTCGTATACTTCAAACAATGTCCCTTCCGAATCTGCACACTAGTGTCGCGCCTCTTAGGGGGAAAGGGGGAATGGCGGACGCTAGGGGCATTTTCAATTTGTTGCGCAAGCCGATCTGATCTCATCCTCTGTCAGTTCAGACAGAATCCAGATGCAAAGCCTGATCCAATGCTGCTTCAGCTCGCATTCCACTTCCCAGGGCTTCGAGACATCATTGTTGATTTCGATTGCATTCACCCGGCATCCACCGCCGCAGAGATATCGAGCCCAGCATTTGCAGCATTTCGGTCTTTCATAGATATTGTTGGACAGCCAGCCGCGCCTAAGAAATTCGTCGTAGCCGTTTTCGAGGTCGCCGATTTTGGTTTTTCCCTCGTGGTGGCAGGCATACAATTCTCCGAAGGGATTCACCACCACATAGCCAAGCCCGGCCCCGCATTCTTTCTCGTTGCGTTTTCCTTCGGTCAAACGCTTGAGCATTACGATGAAATGGAAGAATGGCAGGGGGTTTCCATCTTTTGCTCTGCTGACAAATGTTTTCGCCAGGCGGCTGTACTGAGACTTAAGCGACCGGAGAGAATCCTTTGTCAGCCGCATCTCCGAGTTGGCAGTTCCGCAAGATTGATGCGATAGGCATGCAGGCTCGACCGAGACGTTTGAACTATATCCTTGCTCAGCCAATCCGCAAAGGAACAGAACCCGTTCATTCAACATTGGGTTGACATTGCAGTAGGTGCTGCGCAAGGTTGTTCTTTTGGCCAATGGGGTGCGTTTGATATTCTGCAGATTCCTCACTATGACATCGAAAGAGCCACTTCCGTTCTTGAAGACCCTCATTTCGTCATGGAGAGGCTTGGGGCCGTCTATGCTCACGATCAGAGTGAAATTGTGGTGTATGAGAAACTCGACCACGTCTTTTGTAAGGAGGATTCCATTGGTTGTGACATGGAATGCCGTCTTCTTATCGCGTTTTGCGGCCTCTTTATTCACCAAGCCGACCACCTTCTTCAGGAGGTTGAAATTCATGAGTGGTTCGCCACCGAAGAAGCCGAATGAAAATTTGCCGGGGCCAAACTGGTTGAGCAGGAAATCAACTGCCCTCCTTGCGGTTTCCTCGCTCATCAGTACGGGAGTGCCCCTATATGCTCCGCCGCCGGCAAAACAGTACCGGCAACTGAGGTTGCACGAGTGAGAAATTTGTAGAACCACATAGCTGATGCTCCAGTTGTGGCCGCAAGCGGGGCTAGGAGGCAACTCGGCGAAGAGACTGCCGCTGTCTTTAAGTTTCTGCAATTCTCTCAGCATCGTCCGCGCCTTTGGTTTTGTGAATTTGCCGTCAAGTGTTCGGGCCAAGTCGTCGTTATTGGTCGCGCCGTCGAGTTTGTTGCAGTAAGCGAGCATTGACCAGAGGTCGTCGTCGGCTTCCACGCTCGACAATGAGACCGGGTCAAATATAAGCTTCTTGTCGAACACACGAAAGAGGTGTAGTTTTCTCAGATCGTTCAAGGTGAGTTCTTTCATTTAGTGATGCCTTTCCGTCTTTTGTCTGACAGCGCTGGTACGACATCTTATAAATGTCGAAACATTTATATTAGATGCGATTCGCCGAGCCCCGGCCGCTTGCCCACCATAATTCGGGGACACGATGGGGCATCATGTCCCCGAATTATGTGTGATTCAGGAAACGCGGTATTAATTCGGTGCGTTCCCGTGGGCGATTTCCCCCGTCAGATCCACAAGGTCAGGCTGGTTCGGGTTGTATTTCAATGAAGCCCGGAACAGTTCCATGGCCTCTTTCGGCTGTCCGAAACTCCTGAGATAGATGAACCCCAACTCGCGGTAGGGTTGAAAGTCGCCGGGCGCAAGCCTTATGACTTCTCGGTAGGCATGGACCGACTCTTTGTTGTTGTCAAGGGCATTATAGAGTCTTGCGGTCTCGAGGGTCGCCTCGTAATCGTCAGGGAATGTTTCCAACACTTTCCTGTAATTGTCGAGGGCTCTGTTGACGTCTCCGGCCTGCGAGAGTGTTTTGGCCAGGTTTCTTCTCGCCATGACATAGGTTGGGTCGAGGCTCAGCGCCTCGGTGAAATACGAAATTGCTTCAGGAAGAAGAGCCGACTCCGCGCACAGGCTGCCGAGGTTGTTGTATGTCTCCTTGACATCTTTTCCGTAATAAGCGGTCCGGTCGAATTCCTGAAATGTTTTCTCGAATTCTCCGTTCCACAGGTATGTCCGGCTGAGCGCGAAATGGTAGTCGCACAGGATCAAATCGGCGGTGTAGTCTCTCGGCGAGGTTGAATTCTCGAGTGTGTTCAGCCCATACTTTTCCCACAGCTTAGTGGGGTCTTCGATAGCGTCGAATTTCCGCATTACCTTGTAGAGAAGTCCCCAAGGGACGAGAAGATACTCGGGAAGGTCCCTCATATCTCTCTTATTCGTAAAGAACACCGGTTTCTTGCGGTTGCGGATTATCCAGTTCTCAATGAACCTTCTTTCGCCCGCGTCCGGAATCTTCCGAAACTTCGACCTTGTTTCCTCAGGGATATCGTTGTAAAGGTCTTTCTCGATGTATCCGTACTTATCGGCGACGGTGATATCCGGTCTCTCACCTTCGACGGCCTGAAGATAGATGAGGGGGAAGGCCGTATGGTCGGACGTGGAGAACAGGATGGCGTTTTGGTCGAGTGTCGCAAGCAAGTCATGAGCATAGACGTCCGCATACAGATATTCGCTCTTATCGACTTTGGTGTAATTCAGGGACAAAGGGATGGCTGGAAGCAGGATCAGAGAAGCGTTTATCAAGGGTGCGAACCCTTGACCTCGTCCGGATTGAAGCAGGTCTATTATTCCGCTGAGTCCTATTCCAATCAGGAGGGCAACGAAGAAGTAAGCCGGAAGCAGGAAGGGCCGGACTGTCTCTATCGCCTCCCGCTCGACCTCAAAGTTTATCAGAGCCGCGAGCCCGAAGCTCGAAACCAGTATGATGGAGACAAACAAGGCGAGCATTCTCTTGTCATTACGATAGAGCTTGATACCGCCAAATACCGATGCGAGCAGAAAGACAAAGGTGAATTGCTCGTGAAGGAGCCTGAGCAATACCCATGCCTGTTTTAGGAACACCACTAACTCTCTTGGCCTTTCCGTGAATCCGAATGCGTACTGTTTTCTCAATATGTGGTCGAGCGTTGCCGAGAGGGTCTCCGGATTCCCCCAGTCCATAGGAGGATTGCTTGCCGAGCGGATGGGGAGGTAAACATACAGGCTCAGCCCCAACGCAAACAAAAGCGTCAAGACCGACAGCTTCTTCAGATCAAATGACAGCCGGGGAGAAAACGCGAGCAGGGATAGGCCGCACAGGAAAATCACGGGCAGAATGGTGTTGTGGTGGGTGAGGCTGAGGCCGCTGACCAGGGCCCATGCATAGAGGAAGTCGACCTTGCCGGATTTGCGCCAAGACATGAAGAACAGGAAAGAGAGGGAGACGAAGAATATGTTGAGCGAATATACCTCCGCCGTCAGGCTCTGGTCCCAGTAATCCCTCGAAAAAGCAACAATGAGCGCGGCGCTCAGAGCGGCGGCTTTCTTGCCCGTAAGTTCCAGGACTGTAAGAGAAAGGCACCCTATAGCGAGCGAAGCCCAAAAGGCGGACATCAAGTTCAGTCTGTATGCGACGTCGCCGATCGGCAGAGAGCTGAACAGTTTGCCGAGGAGACACCATGCGGGGTATCCGGGAGGATGCGCGATACCCAGCGTGTAAGCGGCGGTAATGAGCTCGCCGCTGTCGCCGCCGGTGATCGTCGGGGCCAGTGTCTTCAGATAAACGAGGAACGAGACAAAAGCCGCAGCGAATGCGATTATGAGATTTCCGCGAGTAAGAATGGGTCGGTCGGGTGTTTTAGGGATGCAGGCGGAAAGGGGAAGAGGGGTATTTGCGGAGATGGCTTTCCGCGCGGCCTTCTTGCTTCTCCTGGTGAGTGGGGCAGTGTTCTTGCTCAACTGATAACTCTCTTAAAGGCTCTCAAGCTACAGAATCCACCACGAAGACACCAAGAAAAAGAAGAGGCATATTTTAACCGCAGATGGATGCCGATAAACGCCGATGAACCAAACCAAAATCTCACCACCAAGGCACCAAGAGAGACTTTGCACGGATTGCTTCTTATCCACAGATTTCGCTGATTTTCACTGATTCATTCGCGTGCATCTGCGTTCATTCACGGTTGCCTGAAATGATTCTTCTTTCTTCGTGTCTTGGTGACTTGGTGGTGATGGTTTACCAGCTTTTCAGATTCTTCCTCAGGTATTCGATATCCGACTGGTCATTCACGAACGTAAACTCAGCCACGATGTTGAAGAACTTTTCCGGGTCGGTTGGCCCGGGCGCGAGCACATACTTGTTCGTTGCTTTGTCCAGTTCCAGATTCACATCGTACAGTCGCAGGATCGAGAGCAAGAACATCGGATAGTTCTCGATCTGGAAGTAGTTGACGAAGTCGCACTTTTCTTTGTAGAAGTTGAGTTCTTTGAGCGCCTCGTTGAGCAAATCATCATCACGAGGGAAAGATACCTTCTCCCCGGTCTCAGGGTTCTTAGCCTCGAAGCCGACTTCGGTCCAATCGATGCGTATATGAAGCGCTTCACCTAGAAACTTCTCCCATTCGGCTCGTTTTTCCAGGTAATAACTTTGACGTACTGCGTAACTCGGGCGCTCCCACCCCCATGCATCCCGTGGTAGTTGTATCCCTCGTCCCTCATACTCCTGAACTAGAAGAAGGCTTGCGCGAAGCAGAAGATTATAGCTGACCATACGTGCCATGGCGTTTCTCGACAGCATGAAGTCAGGGCTCAATTGAGTAGTAGGTTTGTCGCTGTTAACCAGAAGGTATCGGCCATCCAAAAAGCCAAGCTTCTCCGACTGGTATGTCAGGTACGAGGTATAAAGCAGGAAGGTGGTGTATGGATATGCCCTGTAGTCGTTTCCGCCGTCGAATTCACACGCCAGTCTGCCCTTTTGCTTCATCCATTCATTACAGTCTGAAACGATTGCTTCGACCGTCTCGAGATCCTTTCGCTCATAAATGTTCAAGTTTTCATGGCTACGACCGTGGAGAGCTTCAAATCGAGATTTATTCATATCCCACGTCAGCAAGATATGGTATTTCTCAAACAATTCTTGTGTAATATATGGGTCGTAATAAGTGAGATTCCATATCCAATGGTCAGGATTGTTTTGCCCTCCAAATGACGCTGACAGATCACGAAACCTGCGGGCTATTGACGTTAATATTACTTTGTTTTGCAGATCGGAGGAATCTCTCTCGCTGCCAGTGTTGCAAGTGATGGTCAACTGGGCGACCACTAGCATCAAGGAGATTAGAATCACTAACGTCAGACTCCGCTCCCTCAGTTCTTTTGATGTGGGGCTCATTATTTTATACGATTCATAGTACTTTAGACTGGGGATTACCCTATAATCTCATACTGATTCTTGCCTTCGTTCCAGTGAAGTCGAACACCATATAAGTCCAAGAGCCTCTTGGCCACCAATCCAAGGAATCGAGGGTCGGTAAGCGAAATCGCAGCCCCACTCCGTTGAAATCCCTCCTTTGTGAAAAAATCTTTGCCATACGTGGCTGAGAGATTATTGATTTCGTGAATGGCACGAGGTACGACCGTTGACTTGGCTGGGAGGTCCAACGGGTTTGCTGTCACGAGGTCTACCGGCACACAACCGCGGCCAGATGCCGACATCATTATGTATCCACGCTCGCGTAAGAACGCTTCACTCCGAGACCAACGATACAATCCCCATTTTATCGCTTCATTCCTGAGGAGCGCCTCTTTGAAGGTTATCTCATATTCCCCTGCTTCGACTTGGTCCGTCACAAGAAATCGGCTATCTTGCAGCACCGTTTGAAGACCGAATACCTCGGAGGTGTAGAGCTCCTTCAGATAATTCTGAAATGGTTGGTCGAGCAGGAAATTGTCGAATAGCGCATCATAATCTCCTCTATCCAAAGCGAGGGTTCTGTCTCCTACCAGCCTTTTGCTGAAACTCGTCTTCCATAAGAACGGGTCGATTTTCTCGCCCGTTATCGGGCCCCAGAAAATATACTTGTGCCCATTCCACACGGGCTCTAAGTTCCGCTTCTTGCGGACTTCCTGAAGTTGTTGAAATATTTTCAGCTCCGAGCCCCATTAAACTCCTGCCCTCATTGCGCTTGCTTCCGTCAATACTTTTTGTATGTGCAGCCTCTGCGCAGCAACGACGCGCATGATCACCAAAAGAGCCAATATCGTCAAAAGGAAGAAGCCTGCCGAAAGTGCCATCTTTTTGTGGTTCATAAGGTTAGTTATCACGGAGATGTGTATGGAATAAGGCATCGCTCCTCGCTAGTCGCATCGCCGACGCATGCCGATCATTGGTCATCTACTTACACCTTGCAATGCCCGTCTGCGTAATTGTGCCTGTTGAGTCACTCATGAATTTGCAGGACCATTGTCCAGTGACCAGAGGCGGGGGAGCGTTAAGGTGTCCGTCGTTTCTGATATTGCGATACTCGTCCTCGCTGTAAACACCTATTCGGAAATCCATCCTGTAGCAGGTGGGGGCATAGGCAGCCTGTGGAGCATCGGTCATCTGCCATACATTAGTACTTCCCATCCAGCCTTGATGTCGATATTTGGGATCACCACCCTCGTAGGAATCGACCACCCAACTAGAGAAATTCATTCTGATGTTGTTGAGTCCCCAGAATCTGCCTTTATATTGATTCGGGTCATTCTCCGGCAAGTTCGGATTTGTCACCTCACCGATCATTTCCTGAATGAAGATGCAACCGCAGTTGCGGCTTTTGGGATAAGTCTCGGCGCGCATACTTCTCTTGGCCGGATTACTGGAATATCCGGTGCTGCTCGGTGGCGTGTAATCAATCTTTATGCGTGCCTCAGCAAGTTGGCAGCTCTTCAGGCCATAAGGGTCGCTCTTTGAAACAGGATTGTTGCTTGAGTATGTGTAGAGATCAAGAGGAAGGAATGGGTCCAAGTCATCTGTTCTTTTCAGCGGATCTCTGCTCAAGAACCTCCCCTGCTCCGGCGAGTAATACCTAGCCCGCAAATAGTACAGGTCGCTTTCGTTGTCATACTCCCTGCCGATGTAGGTGAAGCAATTACCGATGGCCGTTTGCGAGAGCGGATTGCCGGAGCCGTCGTAAACGTGCAGGTTCCCGAACGAGTCATAGACATACTGCTCTATAACATCTTCCGCTGAATCCGTAACCTCAGTCACGCTGCCGAGGCCGTCGCCGTGATACCAATAGACGGCTTCGCCTCGCAGCATAGCCAGCGGCTCGCCCCAACCACGACCGTGTAAATACTTCGCTTGCAGAACGCCTGCGCCGTCGTACTCGGCAATTGGGTCGGAACCGTTATAGAGGTAACGGGTGATCACGCCATTCACGCTCTTCTCGATGCGGCGTCCCTGGCCATCATATTTGTACGCTGCGTATCCGCTACCTGGGAAGTTGACCTGAACCAGCCGATTCTCATAATCATACGAATAGCTGGTTGTCCCGCCCGCGTCCGTCGCCGAGGTCATGTTGCCGTTCGCGTCATACCCATACGTCACGCCATTATACCCCGTCAACTGATTGTTCACATTGTACGCCCAGTCGGTGTAGCCGTGGCCGACGGTCCGGTTGCCCGCCGCGTCATAAGCGTAAGCCTCCGAAGTGAGCGTCGGATGCGTCGCCGAGGTAAGCTGATATTTCACATCGTAATAGTAGTTGTCCGTGCCTCGTTGAGTGGTGTTACTCAGGCGATTACCGACGCCATCGAGAGCATACGAGTTCGATGATATCACTTGCGAGGCCGAATCGCGATTGACAAGGCTCGTGAGCCGGCCGGTCTCGTCATAGGCGTAAGAGACAGTTGTCGCGTTACCGTTCGTGCGATGCGTCAGCCGCCCTGCTCCGTCGTAATCATACAACGTTGTCTCCGCCCACGGACTGGACATCAAAGTCATCCGGTTAAGATTGTCGTATTCATAGGTAGTTGTATCCGCCTCATTATCCGTCATTGCGGTCAGCCTGCCATAGCCGTCGTAAGCGTAAGCGATCGGAACTGAGTTGCTGTAGGAAAAGGGCCCCGATTTCAGACTATTCGGCCGGCTGCCGCTTCGTGGGCAGATCTTGACGAGCCAGACCTTGCTTGCTGGGTCGCCATAGGAACTGGTGCTTCCTACGACGAGATACCCTCCGTCGTGTGTCTCGTGGATACTGTAGAGAGAATCAATACCCTCCCCGCCCAAGACTTGTCTCCACTCCTCGTTTCCGTCCGAGTCTATCTTAACGACCAATCCATCCAAATCATACCCTGCGGAAACGCTTTCTCCGGCGATTACGTATCCGCCATCACTAGCCTGACAAATGCTGTAGGCCGTATCGTCCCAATAATCACCAAATGTCTTTTTCCACAATACGTTGCCCTGAGAGTCAGTCTTGAGAACCCAGAAGTCATAGTGACCCGCAAAACTGCTAATTCCATAAGAGGATGTCTTCCCGGCAAGAACGATTCCTCCATCAGTCGCCTCTAACATTGCATAGGCCGCCTCACGCCCAACGCCGCCAAAAGTCCTGCTCCATTTGTACCGTCCATTTGCGTCGCTTCGGATGAGCAAGACGTCCTTCTCCCCCCTCGGGCTGCTTGTCTCTCCGGCAACTGCATAGCCGCCATCGCGGGTCTGGATGACGCTATGAGCTTCCTCCCAGTTGCCGCTGGGAAAAACGCGATCCCAATCTTTGTTGCCTTGAGCATCTAGCTTAATCAGCCAGACTTGGTCGTGCTTTTCATTCAATCTTCCCACAATGATAAATCCGCCATCTGCGGCCTGCCGAACGCTGTTACCGCTCTCAGCCTTTCCGCTGGCGCCGAACATCTTCCTCCACTGCTCCTCTCCCTTAGAACCGATCTTGATGATTAAAAGGGCAGAATAGGATGCTGATGGGCCCTCGTTTCTTGGCACTGCAAAACCACTCACGATGAATCCGCCGTCAGCGGTGGAGTCTACACTCTTCACCCACTCATCTTCGTCACGATTGAAAAGAATGTCCCATTCCTTATTGCCGCTTGAATCCGTTTTAATGAGCCAAATGCTAACATCCGCAGTCTCGTAAGTGTGGGATCGCGCCGCAACGAGATACCCGGCTTCCCCTGTCTGCAGCACGCCCACACCATCGGAAGAATCTCCCTTACCAAAAGTTCTCTGCCACAGCGGGTGGGCCATTCCAAGGCCGGACTTCAAGTTTGAACCGAGCGTGTCGGCAAAATGTTTCTCAAGCCCGTCTCTTTGGGATGAATCTTCCACATAGCTGAATTCAGAGACGAGTTTGAGGAATTGCCCAGATTCCGGTTCATGTAAAACCAAAAAATCATTTGATTCCTCAGACCATTCAGGTCTAATGCCCCAAACATGCAGGAGGCAAAGCAGATATATCGGATAATTTTCTATTTGAAAATCCGACTGGAAATCTATCTTGTTCTTGAGATAGCCTAACTGTCTCAATGTTTGGGCAACGGGTTTCGCATCGTGAGGAAACATCACCTTCTCGTTCGTTTCCATGCCCCTAGCCTCAAACCCATCGCTCGTCCAAATCACTTTGATTCCATGAGTGTCGCGAATGTAATCTTCCCATTTCCGCTGTTTCGATGTGTAGTAATTGGTCAATTCCTTATAGAAGTATATCTTCTTGTCGAAATACGCTCCCTTTCCGGATTTAGGGGTTCCCGCCGACCCCTGATATTCATTGGCCAGGAAGTTGGCTGACATGGCAAGCAGTTTGTAGAATACAGCCTTCACAACAGCGGTTTCCGAGGAGACATCGAACGAGGTCTCACCATCCCGATCATCTCTCATAACGAGCTTCAGTTTTAAGTTCTCATGGGTTAAGTCAACATAGAAACGGCAAAGGAGTTCTTCATCCTGCAAACTGCGAGACGCAACTTTGCAGTCTTCCATGATTCTTGATCCTTGATGCTTGACCGCGGAGTTGTCCTCTCGTATCTCATATTTCCTGCTGACATTGTTCCAAAGAAGAGCGACACCGTAAAGGTCCAGAAGTTCCTTCGCTGCCACACCGAAATAGTCCAATGTATTCTTTCCTAGAGGGTGGGCATCGACCGTGAATCTCTCCGTCGCAAAGAAGTGTTCTCCGTATACCTTTACACTGTCATTGATTACCTTGAGAGCCTTCTCTATTATTTCTCGTCTCGGAGGGAACTGCAATTGTGCTCCGGTTTCAAGACAAACAGGAACCCGCCTATCTCCAATATTTCTGAAAAGAATTCCGTATCTCCAAAGGATTGCTTCACTCCGTGACATCCCGTCTATAGACTTACACTTGGAGTGCCAGTTATATCTCAGCACTTCATTTCTGACTATGATTCCGTCACGTGTAATGACATAATCGTCTTCCTTTGGTTCATCTACCAGTAGGAATTGGCAGTCCCTTAAAACTAAAAGTCTGACCTCTTCGGATTCCAAGGATCTCACAAGACCAAGGTTGTTTAGAAACGTACTGGATTCGTTCTTGTCAAACAAATTTCCGACTAATATGTTGCGATCTCCCAATGTTAGAAGTCTATCGAGGTTAGTCGAAGGGGCTCCACTTGGGTCGAAATCTGGACTCCCAAACGCGGGTCTTAAGACCAGAAGAAGATACAGAAATGCCGAAGCATACTTTACTAGGTAGTTTCGTCGCAACTCGATCTCCGGTATAATCCCATCAAAGGGATTCTCACTCTATTCTTCCGCAGGCGACGCTTAGAACCTACGGGTGAATCGTGCTGACCAATTATGGCGTATACCTCGTAATAACTCCGTACATGTTCGACTCGAAATGACATCTCCAACTCACCGGCGTGACAACAGCCGGTGGACCAACCAAGCTTCCATCGCCCGCGATTGAATGAACTTTGCTCGTACCGCTGTAGTCTGTGTAGATGCCCGCAAGAAAGTCCACCTTGTAGTCTATGAGTGGATATGTTGCCGGGGTCTGGTCGTATCCCGGGGTGTCCTCCATATATAACTCAAGGTTACTTGTGGTCGGGTCGATTCTATATTTCGTGGGATAATACGGAGTCGGCTGATGGGAATCGACAACGTAGTGGGACCAGTTAGCGTTGCTTGCGGATCTGCCCCAGTAGGTATCGGTGTAGAATGCTCCATTCATGATTATGTGGCCCATCATTTGTTGGATAAACTTGCACTTGGATACTCTTGCTTGTCCCGCCGGGGTATTACGGCAATTCGCCGATATGCTCATCTCCACCCATCTCTTTGGGGGCGAATCATAATATCCTGATCCCGCTTTGCCTCCAATGTATCTGATCATAATCCGGTGGCCCGAGAAAAGGTTCACGTCGCATTCGCTACTGCTTGCCAGGCCGGTCGGGTCCTTCAGCGTAGATGGATTATTGTTGGCGTAAGGATAGAGGTTCAAAGGAAGAGATAAATCAAGATTCCCCCTGGGTATGGGATCCCTGCTCAAGAACCTCCCCTTCTCCGGCGAGTAGTACCGCGCCCGCAGGTAATAAAGGTCGCTTTCGTTGTCATACTCCCGGCCGATATACGTGAAGCAGTTCCCGATAGCCGTTTGTGATAACGGGTTACCCGTTCCATCATAGACATGCAGATTTCCGAAAGAGTCGTAGACGTACTGCTCCACGACGTCCTCGACCGCGTCGGTGACCTCGGTTACACTACCCAAACCCTCACCATGGTACCAATATACTGTTTCGCCTCGCAGCATAGCCAGCGGCTCGCCCCAACCACGACCGTGTAAATACTTCGCTTGCAGAACGCCTGCGCCGTCGTACTCGGCAATTGGGTCGGAACCGTTATAGAGGTAACGGGTGATCACGCCATTCACGCTCTTCTCGATGCGGCGTCCCTGGCCATCATATTTGTACGCTGCGTATCCGCTACCTGGGAAGTTGACCTGAACCAGCCGATTCTCATAATCATACGAATAGCTGGTTGTCCCGCCCGCGTCCGTCGCCGAGGTCATGTTGCCGTTCGCGTCATACCCATACGTCACGCCATTATACCCCGTCAACTGATTGTTCACATTGTACGCCCAGTCGGTGTAGCCGTGGCCGACGGTCCGGTTGCCCGCCGCGTCATAAGCGTAAGCCTCCGAAGTGAGCGTCGGATGCGTCGCCGAGGTAAGCTGATATTTCACATCGTAATAGTAGTTGTCCGTGCCTCGTTGAGTGGTGTTACTCAGGCGATTACCGACGCCATCGAGAGCATACGAGTTCGATGATATCACTTGCGAGGCCGAATCGCGATTGACAAGGCTCGTGAGCCGGCCGGTCTCGTCATAGGCGTAAGAGACAGTTGTCGCGTTACCGTTCGTGCGATGCGTCAGCCGCCCTGCTCCGTCGTAATCATACAACGTTGTCTCCGCCCACGGACTGGACATCAAAGTCATCCGGTTAAGATTGTCGTATTCATAGGTAGTTGTATCCGCCTCATTATCCGTCATTGCGGTCAGCCTGCCATAGCCGTCGTAAGCGTAAGCCACATTTCTTCCGTTCTGTGTTTCCTGCGTCACACGCCCGATCGCATCATAAGCATACGTCACCGTGCTGTCGCTGTCAACAAGGCTTGTCAGACGGCCTGCGCCGTCGTAGGCGTAATCGAGTGTCGCCCCGCCCGGATACGTTATGCGCGTGAGGCGGTTCATGTTGTCGTAGCCATAGTACACCTGCGCTCCGTTCGCGTCGGTCCTGCGAGTGCGGTTCCCGTTGCCGTCATACGCATACGTCTCATACGCGGTGTCCGGATATGTCTTTCGCGTCTCGAGGTTCATATTGTCAAACGCATACGACACCGAATTGCCGCGCGCGTCGGTCGCCAGCGTGCGCCGGTCGGCCTCATCGAACGCAAGCGATTCTCCCGTGCTGTCCGCGAACGTGATTTGCGTGCGGTGGCCGTATTTGTCATAGGCGTATGCGATCGGAATCGCGTTCCGGTCGGTAAAGCTTGTCATGCGGCCAACTGAGTCGTAGGCGAATCCCTCGCTCGTCAGGTCTTCGTATGTCGTGACCGTATTCTGGCCCATCTGGTCGTATTCATATGTCGTTGTCGCCCCGGAACGGTCGGTCGATGAGGT
>CAYVDS010000008.1:13139-16508 GCA_964450145.1 uncultured bacterium | reverse complement strand
GTACGTCATAGTGTCGGTACTCAGGTCGGGATAAGTGGTCGAGGTCAACTGACCCATCGAGTCATAGGCGTACGTGGTCGTTTGACCTGTTCGGTCTGTCCTTAAGGTCACGTTCCCTCTCGCGTCGTATTCCGAATAATCCGAGGTCAGGTCCGGATACGTCGTCTGTGTGCGCCAGCCGTTGACGTCATAATCATAATACACCGTGTTGCCGTCTGTTCCTGTCGAAGCAGTCAGCCGGTTGTGGGCGTCATAGTAAGCGACGGTTGTGTTCGTGTCGGGATAAGTGTTGATCACGCGCCAGTTTGTAAAGTCATACGTCGTTGAACTGGTCTGGCCCCGGCCGTCGGTCGCGCTGGTTATTCTGCCCATCGCGTCATAGAAGGTTTGACGAGCGCTTCCGTCCGCATAGGTGACCAATGTGTTCTCGCCTCTGGGGTTGTACTCGAAGGAAGTCGGGTTGCCGGCTTTATCGACAACGCGGGTTATCTGCTCGATACTGTCATATTCCTTTGTGTACGCGGACGAATCGCCCACATAGTACGACGATGTGACATTGTCCATCGTGTCGTACTCGAATCTTCTCTCGACGCCGTTATAAAGAGTGTAGCTTGTGCGGTTGCCTGCCGCGTCGTAGGCGTAGGTTGTGTACGTGTTGTCCGGGTACGTCACCTTCGTCAGATTCGCCACACACGTCCCGCATCCGTCACCGTACTCATATTTGGTCGCCCTGCCGAGGGCGTCGGTCGCCCGGGTGAGTTTTCCCTCGGGATCATATGCGGCGAACGATTCGCCGCCGTCCGGCGCGGTGGTTTTCGTGCGACGGTTCATGTTGTCGTAGAAATACTGCCAGACCTTTCCTCGCGCATTAGTGTACCGCGTGAGATTGTTATTCGGGTCGTATGCGTAGTCCTCATGGTTTACGCCATCGGGAAACACCGTCTTCGTCACACGATTGGAAAGGTCATAGAGGTACTGCGTCGTCCTGCCGACGGCGTCCGTAGTTGAGGTTCGCCGCCCAAGGACATCGTATCCGTGGACGTTTACGCCACCTCCGGGCACGGTGATGCGAGTACGATTCCCATATCCATCATACTGGTACGTTGTGTCGCCGTCGGGAGTTGTCTTGCGAGTCACCCGGCCGAGGGCGTCATATGCGTATGTGGTCTCGACACTCCTTGGGTCTATCTTCCGGGTTAAGTTGCCCGAGCCGTCATACTCATACGTCCATAGGGCTCCCAGGTCGTTCACGAAGGACTCTAATTGTCCATTTGTGTTGTACGTGTAGTGATTCTCGGAAAGATTCTTTCGCACTTCGCGTGTGATATTGCCCGCTGCATCCCGTTCATATGTGACTGTCCTAGCGAGCTTATCGAATACCTCGCTCACGCGACCTTCGGAATCGACGGTTCTATTAACCGAATTGCTTGCGCTATCTGTCAGTCGAGTGACGACGTACTTTCCCTGCCATGTTCTTTGGGTGGTTCGGCCGTTGCGGTCCCTCAATGTGGCTACACTATTCGTATAGTCATAATCGAACTGATTCGAGGACCCATCGGCGAATACTTCCGAGAGCACATTGTTGTAGTCCACATCATAGGAGATGGTTGTGGTGTTGTTGTTGAAATCCTTCTTGCGAATCAGCAGGTATGAGCCGTCGGAGTACTCGTATCTCCTGCTCCTATTTTCGGGATAAGTGGCTTTGGTCAGCACACTTGCCGGAGCGTATTCGTAGGTCACTTCCTGGTTCAGTGGCCCGATAACCTTTGTGAGCAGGTTATTGCCATCATAGGCGAACACGAACTGCCTGCCGATGGAATCGGTTACCCGGTCGAGATAGATGCTGTTCGTCAGATAGGTGAACGTCAGCGTGTTGCCGTTGCGGTCGCGGTATTCGGTCGGACAGAATCGCGACGGTTGGCTGCTGCTTACCGCTCTGAAAGCGCGTTGCAGGCCGTTATAAAGCATGGCCGTGTACAGCACATTCGTGTTGCCCGTCGCAGGGTTCCGCGTAAAGTAGATGTTCATCCCGTCGTGCGCGCCGGTCGGGATAAAAACGCTGCTTCCGGGAGTCTGGCGCACAAAGCCTATGACTTCTCCGTCCGGAGTGACGTATGTGACGTGGTCGGCGTCCACTTCCTGCACATAACTTTCATAGCTGTGTCTCCAGCCTCTGCCTAGCTGGTTTATGACAATCACGTCGCGTCTCGAATTATATGTGCGAATGAGTTCGAGACCGGGACGCGGACCGGCCGCCCTCAGGTCAACTATTCGTTCGGCTTTTGCGCCTGCGACAACCAGCACGGGGTTCTGCGTTGCCCCTCCGTTTCCGCCGGTGCAATTATCCCCGCCGCAGGGGTCCGGGATGCAGCCACCGCCGCCACCACCGCCGGGAGGAGGCGGAGGAGGTACGGGATCAGGAGGAGATGGGGGCGGGGGTGGGGGGTTATCTCCATCATCCCCGGGAGGCGGAGTTCCATCGTCATCATCACTTCCGGGAGGTTTAACGCCACCATCGTCGTCGTCGCCACTTCCCGGAGGCACAGTGCTGCCGTCGCCGCCGCCGCTACCGCCACCACTACCGTCGCCGGGGTCATCGCCGGGGCCACCCACGTTACCGCCGTCACCGGGGTCTCCGCCACCGGGGGGAGCGGGGGATGCATCATTACACGAATGGCAATACACCCAACAGTCGAGGTCAAAGCACTTGCATCCTCCGCACTCGTCCGGCTTACACGGATTGTCTGGGGGACACTCTTTGACTTTCTCTCCATCAGGATCGCCCTTACGCGGGGGGGTGCCCTCGGGGGGATTCTCTGGAAGATCACATTGTTCTTGTGCGGCCGCTTCCGAGCACAATAAGTTCGCCATGGGAATAAAGAAAACCCCTTCAAGCGCCGGGTGGGGGAAAAGTTGAAGGAAAGCCCACAAGAAGCTGCCGAGCAGGATGGATTTCATGATGGGGCGACGGGTATTCATGTTTGTCCCTTCCGCTTTCGTTACGATGTCTGGCCACAAGTTGTGCAACTCGCGGTGCAGTCAGCGGTGCAGCCGCCTCCCGTACAGCCAGCCTGGCAATTTAACTCGCAAGGCAGTTGGCAATACGTTTCGCAAGTGCCACACGAATAACATGAAACACAATAGCATCCGAGGGATATGCGTCCGGGTTCGTCGAGTAGTATCGGATGTTGTGTAATGAACTTTATGTGCTTATACTTCGGCTTTTCGCTTTCTTCTTTTCGCAGAGTTTTGGTTGCCGCTGCTGATTTGTCAGATTTTCGTTTTGTCATTTTTCCTCTCCGCACATACAGTCCATGTCAGGGGGGGCGTTTGCCGATAGTTTCTTCCGTTCGTTCTCATTCAATTCAG
>CAYVDS010000008.1:0-13129 GCA_964450145.1 uncultured bacterium | reverse complement strand
TGGGATAAAAGAACTCGTTTTTAGCAATCTTGCAGAAGGTCTCGATTTTGCCGTTAGTCTGGGGCCGATAAGGCTTTGTGTAAAGATGTTTAATATTAAGCTCTTGGCACATTGTCTCAAAGGGAATGGCCGGATTTCTGAAGAACTGGACAGAAGCGTATCTACAAGGCCCACCACAGATGAACTTAGCCCAGCAGGTCGGACAGTCTCTCTTATCTTCTACTCTGTTGCGGGACCAGGCCAGTCGAAGGTCATCAATGACTCCAGTTTCCAAGTCTCCTATTAGCGAGTGGCCCTCTTGTTCACAGGCGAAGATTCGGCCTGCGGGATTTATCACGATTCTTTCCCTGCCTGCATTGCATCTCGCCCGCACCCGGTAGCCTCTCAGCAAATTTCCAATTATTCTCTTAAGATTGAAGAATTGCACGGGGCGATTTGATCTGAGGCGGTTAACGTACATTGCGGCGATCTGTTCAAATTGAGTTTTCAGGCGATTCATGTTTTCAGGAGTAAACGCCGGTTTTGATTGTGGGTTGAGAACGGCCGGCTCGAGTATGAAAGCAGAAGCGCAGCCGGAATCAACCAGTTGTGTCAGGTGTTCGACCCTTTCCACAAGGCGAGCATCGGCGGCTGTGTAAGTGCATCGGAGCATAAGATGCCCCGTTAACCCGACGCTCTTCAGAAGCTGGAGGTTTGAGACTATCTTGTCGTATGAGCCTTTCCCGTTTCTGAAAGGTCTCATTCTGTCGTGAAGCTTGCGCGGGCCGTCCAAGCTCACTTGTATGGCGAAATCATGCGCGCCGAGAAATTCAACCACTTGGTCCGACAGGAGTGTGCCGTTTGTGCAAAGGGCATACTTTATTCTCTTGCCGCGCTTCAGCGCTTGCGCGTCTGCGTAATCTACAACAGCTTTCAGGGCTTCAAAGTTACATAACGGTTCGCCGCCGAAGAAATGCACGGACAGGTTATCGCCGGAACTGTGGTCGATGAAGAAATTGGCTGCCTTGATTCCGGTGGAGGGTCTCATGAGAGCCTGTTCATGGCCGAAACAGCCGTCGGCCGCAAAGCAGTACTTGCATTTCAGGTTGCATTTGTGAGAGATATTGAGAGTAAGCTCTGTGAGAACGTCTTCCATGCGGTTGCATGCATGCTCCTGCTCGGCTCCATTTGGTCCGGATGAGGGCGCAAGTTGGTTCAGTTCCGAAACAATTTCCTCCACCTCACGTTCCGAAGGAAGACCCTCGGCCGATTGCGCCAAGCTTTGTGCGGCAGCGAGCCCATCTTCCGGGGTGTTCTTCAGGGCGGAGAGGAATCGACAAGTGACATTGTCTACTTCCGCAAAGGACAAAGACCCGGAGTCAAAGAGAAATCTCTTTTTCATGGCCGCGAACGTATGAAGGCTGCGATACCGCATTAATTGAGCAGACAACGTCATCTACCACACCCTACTCGTATGTGAAGACGTATTTATATGGCTTGCCATCGAGTTCCAAATCAATCTCCAGCGGAGTCCTGTTCTCTACTGATTTCTTTACCTCCGCCATTATTTCAATAAGGTCTTCGTTGCTTTCAGGTACGAACGGCTTTCCGTTGACGCTGCGTATAACCATTCCCGGCTTCCATGTGACGGTTTTTGACGACGCCGCGTCTGATACTTCTTCGGACATGTCGGCGATCACCGCCCCAGTGGTTTTGCCCGCGGAATCTTTTTGGGAGTCGTACGATATGAATAAACTGGAGTCGTTCATCATTTCGAGCAACTTGTCCCTGTTTATCTTGAACGTCTTCCTGGTGTAGGTTGCGCCGAATGCGCCGCCGCTCAGACTGTCGATGGACAGCAGAACCACGGGAAGTTCAATTCCCAGTATTCTCAACACCTCTCTCCGAGAGACCGTGTGTTCCTGCATTTTCTTTTCCTCCGTTAATTCTGTTGTGACCGTCGGCGGCGGTTGGTCTTTTCAAGAGCGCCTTGAGTTCCCGTACGAGATCGCCGAAGGTCGAAATGCGCATGAGCACTCTTTCCGGCAACTCAACGCTGAATTCGTTCTCAATCTGCACTATCGCTTCGATCGCATCCAGCGAGTCCATGTCGAGGTCTTTGGAAAACTGAGTGTCGCAGTTGATCAAGCCTTCTTCCACTTCTGCGATATCCGCGATTATTCTCCTGACAATGACTTCGACGTTCATGTCTTTCCCTCGAATTTCAGGCGCTCAGACATTCAATAAGCCTTGATCGGGAGCCTCTCGCCTTCCGGAATCGGGTCTATATACAGGCGGCGGAAGTCCATATCCTGCATGCGACATGAAACGGCTTTCCTGCAGAAGGCAGGATGCGAGAGCATCCGGTCCCAAATATCCCGCAAGCTTTCCTCTCTGACGTTGCCGAATGAGAGCGGAGTGAACCCGCACGGCATAATGTCGCCATAGGCAGTCATCGCGAACTGCATATTCGCGGCGAAACAGCCATAGAGCGCAGCCATTCTTATGAGCGATTGGCGGCTGGATGTTGAACCGCCCGATTTGGATCCATCCATCGTGTTGAGCACGGATTGACTGCTGACGACGGGCGGTCCCAGTCTTCTTGCGTACCGGCGGCTGGCCTCCTTTATCTTCTCTTTTTCTTCCGCCGAGAGAAGCAGGTCAGTTCGCCTCAAATATTTTCCGCTTGTTATCGTATCGAAGACGGTTATCTCATGGACGCCGAGCCGCTCGGCCAGTTCGAGGGACTTTTCGAGATAGCCTTTCTTCATCCCGTCCTTTGTCATATATGTTGAGATGCCGACCATCAGGCCTTCTTCAAGCGAATGCCTTATTCCCGCTACCGCCTGTCGGAAGATTCCTTTGACGCCGCGGCATTGATCGTGGACATCTTCTTTGGGGCTATCGAGGCTGACGTTCACGAAGAAGAGGCCCGCATCCTTGAGTCGCCTGACGTTCTCTTTACTGAGCAAGCAGCCGTTCGTGAACATGGAGCAGTTGGCCTTGGACTTATCGACGTACGCAATGAGTTCATAGATATCCGGCCTCATGAGAGGCTCACCGCCGAGCATATTCACGTTCGTGATTCCCAAGTCGAGGCATTCGTCAATGAGCTTCTTGAATTCCTCGGTGGTCAGTTCCTGCCGTTGCCCATTCTTGTAATACGAATTCTTGTATAGGGCCGAACCGCAATGTACACAGTCGCATTGGCAAATGTAAGTCGCATCGAGCGACGCAAAATTCGGGACGGGTTTCCTGAGCAGGAACTCGCTCATTCTGGCAAGCAATTCTCTCTTGCCGACGGAGCTTGGGAAATGGGGAAAATAGACTGTATAGACGTTGGCCCCTCTATATTGCCCGACCACTTTCCATGTGTTTATGGTATGGATGTATTTTCGGATGAAGAACTCGATTCTGGGGTCCACTCTGGCGTTGATAGAATGCCTGACCTTGCCTTCCTCTATCCAAAGCTGGAGCGCCTCTGCCGCAGCCTTTATCCGCTCAAGAGTGAGTGGCTCGAGGGCGGTCTTCCCTAAATCATTCATGGAGACCACTCCGAATGGTGTGAGTTAGAGTTGCCGAACAGGATATGGAATCTGAAAGGCGCAGTGTGACTGCGCGATATGCTATGAGAACATCTATGGAAAGAGACGTGGATGCAATGCGGGGGGGGCAATATCTTTACGAATGGATAAAACCTTCATCTTGCTGCTGGCTGCCTTGTCAGGGGACTTTAATCTGCCAAGCCGAACAACGGTAACAAAATTATACCTTCGGAACGTCCGGGTGTCAAGAGATTTCTTGTGAGATTTTTTGTGCGAGAGAGATTTTTCTTGGTGTTCATGGGTGTGCGACATAAATAGCGGTTCAAGCGGCACAGTCAATTGACGCAACCTCTTGTGATACGCTATAATGGGCATGTTACCATAAGTCCCATCCCTTGCCGCCCTCCGTTCCTGAAGTGAATACTTAACTACGAAATGATTAACGACCTTCGGACTCTTAAACCATATGTTCGCCGCTACTTGGGCGCTTACGTGTTCGGGTGCGCATGTCTTGTGGCGTCGAACGGACTCGCTCTCGTCATCCCCTGGCTCACCAAGCAGACCATAGAACATTTGCAGCACGCCGGGACTTTGCGTCAACTCGGGAGACCGCACCTTTACGCAATCCTCATACTAGTTGTAGCCATCGTTCAGATGGTGATCCGTATCGGTTCCCGCTGGTATCTCCTTGGCAACAGCCGCAAAGTGGCGCGCGACTTGCGCGACGACCTTTTCGCGCACCTGCAGACGCTCTCGCCTTCGTACTACGTGCGGATGCCGACCGGCGACCTGATGTCGCGCCTTGTCAACGACATGCAGTACGTACAAAGCCTTGTTGGCCCCGTCATTCTGTACGTCACGAACACGTTCATCATGTACCTGGGCGCGATTCCGATTATGCTCTACATGAACGTCAGGCTCACGCTCCTCGCCCTTATCCCCTATCCGATTCTGATGCTCACGTTCAAGCGGTTCGCCTCGGCTCTTTTCACCCGCTCCCGAACTGTTCAGGAGAGGCTGGCCGACCTGAGCGCCCGAGCACAGGAGAGCGTCTCAGGAATCCAGATTATCAAAGCCTATGTGCAGGAGAAAAACGAACTGAAGAGTTTTCGCAGGCTGAGTAACGACTACTTCGCCACCAACGTGAACCTGCTTCGCATAGACAGCTTGTTTATCCCGATGATAGCGTGTGTGAGCGCCGTCGGGATGCTGGTAGTCATATGGGTCGGCGGCAGAAGCGTCATAAGCGGCAAGATTACGCTCGGTGAGTTCGTCGCCTTCAGCGGATATTTAACCATGCTGGCAATGCCGACGGCATTCCTCGGAATGATCATAAGCGCGTCGCAGAGAGGGCTTTCATCGCTGAGGCGGATCAACGAGGTTTTCGGCGAAAAACCCACTATCGCTGACGGCCCGTCCACGCGCTCTTTCAGCATCGAGCGCGGTGAAATCGAAATTCGAGACCTTACCTTTTCCCATCCTTCGCTGAACAATGAGGTCAACCACCGGTTTACGCTCAAGAGTATCAACCTTCATATCCCTGCCGGGACGACGCTCGCGATTGTCGGCCACACGGGCTCGGGCAAGACGACGCTCATCAATCTCATTGCGCGGCTCCTCGAGGTCGAAGCCGGCAAGATATTCATCGATGGCCGAGATATCACCACGATTCCGCTTGCGGAGATTCGAACGAAAATCGCGCTCGTTCCGCAAGAGAGCTTCCTGTTCTCGATTACGCTCCGGGAGAACATCGCGTTCGGCGCGGGTGACAGCGAAGCCACCGATGTCGAAGGCGCCGCGCGCACGGCTGGCCTGATGCCCGACGTCGAAACCTTCCCCAAGGGGTTTGACACACTCATCGGGGAGCGCGGCATCAACCTTTCCGGCGGCCAACGCCAGAGGGCAGCACTCGCCCGCGCGCTGGTGGCGAAGCCCAAAGTGCTTGTGCTGGACGACGCCTTTTCGAGCGTGGACACTCATACGGAAGAACAGATACTGAGGAACCTCGGAAGCGTACTCGAGCGGCGCACGGCCATCATGATATCGCACCGTGTGTCGACCGTCAGATACGCGGACAAGATAATTGTGATGGAGGAAGGACAAATCGTCGAGGAGGGCACGCACGATTCGCTGATCGAGAAGGAAGGCATCTACGCCGACCTCTATCAGAAGCAGTTACTGACTGAGGAACTGGAGCGCATATAGGCCGTTTATTCGGGGACATGATGCCGCACCGTGTCCCCGAATAAACATCGAATGAGGGCAGGATAACCAAACAGTGCACGGACACGGAATCGGAACATATCACGAGGAAGAGGCGCTCGGCAAGGCGTATGACGCCCGGCTCATACGCAGGCTGTGGAGGTACATCCAGCCTTACAGGATGAGGCTGATGGTCTCGCTGTTGCTGTTGTTGCTCGTCTCCGGATTCCAACTCCTCCGGCCTTATCTCATCAAAATCGCCATCGATTCGCACATAGTGCCCGGCAGGGCCGAGGGGCTGGGCCTGCTCGCGGCGGTCTTCCTTCTTGCGACTTCCGGCGAGTTTGTGTCGCGTTACTTCGAGGCTCTTACGACAGGGATGACGGGCCAGCTTGTCATATTCGACCTGCGAATGGAGCTCTTCGAGCATATTCTGAAAATGCCTGCGCGGTTCTTCGACAAGACCCCCGTCGGCCGGCTCATTACGCGCGTGACCACCGACGTCGAAGCGCTGGATGATATGTTCGCTTACGGCGTGGTGACAGTCCTGGGAGACGTGTGCAAGCTTGTGGCGATCCTTGGCATCCTCTTCTTCGTGAACTACAAGCTGTCATTGGTCACCTTCATTATCGTGCCGTTTCTGCTTGCTTCGACGATGTTCTTTCGCCTCAAAGCGCGCGATGCATTCCGGTTGGTTCGCGTGCTGCTCGCGAGGCTGAATTCGCTGCTGCACGAAAATATCAGCGGCATGGGGGTCGTGCAGATTTTCGCGCGGGAGCAGGCCAACCGGAAGCAGTTTCAATCGGTAAACACCGAATTGTTGCAAGCGCATCTCCGGTCGGTATTCTTCGAATCCGGCCTCTCGGCGCTTGTCGAACTCATCGGTTCGGTCGGGCTTGCGCTCATTCTCTGGTACGGCGGCGGGCAAATTGTCCGGGGTGCGCTAACGTTCGGCTCTCTGGTGTTGTTCATCGACCTTGTCGGCCGCTTCTTCGAGCCCATATTCAGTTTGAGCCAGCAATACACGATCATGCAGTCGGCCATGGCCGCGTCGGAACGAATTTTCAAACTGCTCGACACGCAGGAAACAATCGAGAACCCGCCCGCTCCCGTTCCGCTCAACAATGTGAGGGGCGAGATCGAGTTCTGCGACGTGTGGTTCGGATACAGGACTGACGAATCCGTTATACGCGGAGTGTCATTCAAAATCGCGCCGGGCGAGAAGGTAGCTATTGTCGGCGCTACCGGCGCGGGCAAGACGACCCTCATCAAATTGCTCACACGGCTGTACGACGTGGACCGCGGCGGCATTCTCGTCGACGGCGTCGATATCCGCAATACGGACCAGCACGAACTCAGGCGAAACATAGGAACGGTGCTCCAGGACGTGTTCCTCTTCTCGGGCGATATCGATTACAACATCCGCATAGGCAACGACGAGATTTCCTCTGAAATGGTTCGCGAGGCTGCGCGCAGAGCCAACGTGGACGCATTCATCGACCGGTTCCCCGGCCGGTATAATGAGCCGGTCAAGGAGCGAGGCAAGAACCTTTCGAGCGGCGAGAAGCAGCTCATCTCATTTGCGCGCGCGCTTGCCTACGAGCCGAGGATTCTCGTGCTCGACGAGGCTACTTCGAGCGTCGACACCAACACCGAGCGGCTGATACAGGAAGCTGTCCGCAAGCTCATGGAGGGGAGGACATCAATCGTCATCGCGCACCGGCTCTCGACCATCAAGGGCGTCGACCGCATCCTCGTGATGCACAAAGGGCAGATAGTCGAAGAAGGGACCCACGCCGAGCTTATCGCGAAGAAAGGGATTTACCACAGGCTCTATTTGCTGCAGTACAAGGGGCAAGAAGCGCGCGCCTGAGAGAGAGGGGAAAGGTGAAAGGGACAAGGCGAAAGGTAAGCTGAAAGGGAGAATCCTCCTAAGCAATCGAAGGCTGTTTCCCTTAATTCGGGGACACGATGCCGCATCGTGTCCCCGAATTAAGGACTTCTTCTCTCGGCCCTAACCCCGCCATAGGCGGGGTTTTTCCCCTTTCGTCTTGCTCCTTTCGTCTCGTCGCTTTTATTATTACGGTGTGATGGTGGCGCCTATTCCGATTGACGGGGAGAAATACCAGCCGCCGACGGAGAGGCCGGGCTGGCTCCTCGGCCCTTGAGTCACCCTAATTTTCTGACCTTTATACTCGACTGACTCGAGCCTCAACTCAGACCGACTAACGGTTCTCTCTGTCGCTTCCACCTTCATTTTCCCAACCACTGTGATAAGTTCTTGGTTCCTGCGTGCTTCTTCCACGAGCGTCGACGCCTTCGCGATTGAAGCGGCAGTGTACCCGGCGGCGGTCACGGCAAGCTTTTCATTGGGAGAGAGACCGAGCGAGAAGTTCAGTGTCCGGTAAGTGTCTCCCGCGGCCGGCTGGTAGTCGAGCACATATCCGGTCAGTTCGACGCGCTGGTTGGCATATGACTGCGGGTTGTTTGCGACGTCCCGCACGTCGAGCCTCGCTGGTGGCGTAGTGGCGCATGAAATGATCGCCGTGAGGAGGAGGAGCAACGCCGACGCGCGAAGGAACACGGTTGTCATCCTGAGCGAAGCGAAGAATCTCATTTCTTCCTCCGTCTTGCGGCGCGTTTCTTCTTCAGTCGCTCGTCTTTCATCAGCTTGTACTCGATGCTGTCGACGAGCGCCTGCCAGCTTGCCTCGATGATGTTCTCATCGACGCCCACGGTATTCCACGAGTCTTCCTTGTCGCTCGATTCGATGAGCACGCGCGTTTTTGCGCGGGTTCCGGCCTTGCCGTCAATAATGCGGACTTTGAAGTCGGACAGGTGCATTTCTCCCACCTGTTTGTAGAACGGCTCGAGCGCTTTCCGTAGCGCGTTATCGAGCGCGTTTACCGGGCCGTTGCCCTCAGCGGCGGTATGCTCCTCTTGGCCGTCGACCACAACCTTGATGGTCGCCTCTGAGATAAGCTGATTGTCCTCTCTTTTTTCGACTATCACGCGGAAACCGGCATGCTTGAAATATCTCTTGTGCGTGCCGCGCGCCTTATGCATCAGAACTTCGAGCGAGGCGTCGGCGCCCTCGAACTGGTAGCCTGCTTCCTCGAGTTCCTTCAATCGTTTGAGCAACTCCTGGGTGCGGCTGTCATCGCGGTCTATATCGATCCCGATTGATTTCGCCTTCGCTGCAACGCTTCCTTTCCCCGCAAGTTCTGAGACCAACACGCGCCGATAGTTGCCGACGGCGTCCGGCGGCACATGCTCGCAGGTGCGCGGGTCCTTGCACACCGCGTCGGCGTGCCAACCGCCTTTATGCGCGAAGGCGCTGTGGCCTACGAACGGCTGGTTGCTGCGCGGAGCGATGTTCGCAAGCTCGCTGACGTAGTGGGACACGTCGCGCAGCTTTCGCAACTGAGCGGCGGTGACCACATGAAACCCCATCTTGAGATAGAGATTGGGGATAATGGCGCATAGGTCGGCGTTGCCGCACCTCTCGCCATACCCGTTGATTGTCCCCTGAACCTGAACAATGCCTTTCTCAACGGCGAGGAGCGTGTTCGCGGTCGCGAGGCCCGAATCGTTGTGAACGTGGATGCCCAGAGGAGCTTTCACGGCTCGCTTTGCAGCGTCGATCGCATGTTCCACATGACCCATGAGGCTTCCGCCGTTTGTGTCGCACAGTATGATTCTGGTTGCGCCCGCTGCCTCGGCGGCGCGAATAGTCGAAATGGCATACTCCGGATTATCACGGTAGCCGTCAAAGAAATGCTCGGCGTCGTAGAATACCTCCCGTCCGCGCGCTCGGAGGAACCGAATGGTGCCGTCAATGATATCGAGATTTCTCTTAAGGGAAGTCCGGAGAACCGTCGTCACGTGGAAGTCCCACGATTTGCCCACGACTGCGACGTGCGTCGTGGCGGCCTCGAGCAGCTTCTTGAGCGACTCGTCCTCTTCCGGTTTTTGACGCGGATGGCAAGTGCCTCCGAAGGCCACCGGTTTCGAGTGTTTCAGGCTGATGTGTCTGAGGCGCTGAAAAAATCGGACCGCCTTCGGGTTTGAGGCGGGTTGCCCGCCTTCGATGTAGTCAATTCCCATCCCGTCGAGCAGATGCACGACGGAGATCTGGTCCTCGAGTGAGAAAGTGATGCCCTCGCCTTGCGCGCCGTCGCGGAGGGTAGTGTCATAGAGTTCGACTTTCATCGGGTTATCCCTCGATCAGCGCCGCTGCTTTGTCGAGTTCGAAAGCCCTATGGATCGCCCGGAGCGCGTCGCGCCCGCGGTCCGCGCCGACAACGCACGATATCTTGATTTCGGAGGTGCTGATCATTTCGATGTTGATTCCTTCGTCGGCCAGCGCCTTGAACATCTTTGCGGCGACGCCCGAATGTCCGCGCATGCCGACGCCGACGGCGGAGACTTTCGCTATTTTCTCGTCGGCCCGGATATCTTTCGCGCCGAGTTCAGCTTTGATCTTGCCCCCGAGGGCGATGGCTTTCTTCACGTCGTCTTTCGGCACAGTGAACGAAATGTCACTCAGGCCGTTTTCGCTGATGTTCTGGATGATCATGTCAACGACGACGTTCTCCGACGCGACTTTTTCGAAAATCTTTGCGGCGACGCCGGGTTTGTCGGGCACGCCGACCAGCGTGATTTTTGCCTCTTTCTCGTTCAGGCTGACTCCGCTGACGACAACTTTTTCCATGGAAGCGACCTCCTTCGTCACAAGGGTTCCGGGGTCATCGTTGAAGCTCGAGCGAATCCGCATCGGAACCCCGTATTTTTTTCCAAACTCGACTGCGCGCGGCTGCATCACCTGCGCTCCGAGGCTCGCCATTTCGAGCAGTTCATCGTATGAGATTCTGGACAGTTTCCGCGCTTCGGGCACGATGCGAGGGTCGGCGGTGTACACGCCGTCAACGTCCGTGTATATCTCGCAGAGGTCGGCCTTGAAAGCAGCGGCCAGCGCGACCGCGCTCGTGTCCGAGCCCCCCCGCCCGAGCGTGGTGATATCCAAATCCTCATCCACTCCCTGGAACCCGCACACGATCGCTATCTTGCCTGCGTCCAGTTCCTTCTGAATGCGCGCCGTCTCTATCGAAACGATTCGCGCCTTGGTATGCCAGCCGTCGGTGCGGATGCCCACTTGCGCGCCCGTGAACGAGATGGCCTCGTGCTCGAGCGTGTGGAGCGCCATTGCGAGCAGGGCGACGGATATCTGCTCGCCAGTCGAGAGCAGCATATCGTATTCGCGCTCGTCGGGGGTATCGGTAATCTGATGCGCCAAATCAACGAGTTCGTCGGTCATCTCGCCCATCGCGGAGACGACCACGATGAGGTTGTTTCCTTCCGCCCTGGTTCGCGCCACGCGCCTGGCGACGTTCTTGATCCTCTCGGCGGTCGCGACCGAGGTGCCGCCAAATTTCTGAACGATCAGAGCCACATCATTTCGCCACCTTTCATAGCCGTTGTCAATTGACGATCCCCTATTTTGAGGGATGCCCGCCTATTCCGGGGACACCCACCTATTCTGGGGACACCATGCCGCATGGTGTCCCCAGAATAGGGCAATTGAATAACAAATTGGTTAGCGGAAAAATCCCCCCTCCCCCCTTTTCGAAAGGGGGGAACAAAGGACGCGTGCGAAAGGAAGTCTCCCGCTTTGTGAAGGGGGTAACTTATCCCCTCAAATACTTCGGCAGAAGTTCATGCCCATTCTCGAACATGATTCCGGACTTTCGGGCAGTCGCCTCGCTGAAGCCGCTTGCGCCGCTCGCAGGTATTCCGCTGCCGGCAACAAGGAACGGAACCGGATCGCCCACATGCGTGCGAACCTCTATCGGTGTCAAATGGTCCGGCAGCACCATTAATCGGCTCCGTTCGGAACGAGAAATCCCCTCGGCGACAGGGCCGACCACCAGTTTATCAAAATTCTCAATCGCCCTGATCTTCTCCGCGACGTCGCCGATGTGGCCGGCCTCGTCCGGCGCTTCGACGTGCACAAAAAGGAAATCGCCATACCCAAGGGCTTCGAGGCCGTACGAGGCTTTGGCGCCATAGTTCGTGTCGAAGTAGCCTGTGGCCCCGGGAACTTCCACGGCCGTGAGCCCGGCGCACTTGCCCAGTCCGCGAATCAGGTCAACCGCCGAGATGACCACCCCGCTCATCCCGTAGAGTTCACGGAACGGAGGCATCGAAGGGCGCTTCCCCTGTCCCCACAGCCAGATCATGTTCGCCGGTCTCTTGCCGGATTGCACCCGTTTGCGGTTAACGGCATGCATGGAGAGCGCCTCGACCGAGTCATCCATGAGTTTTCTGAATAGACGCTCATCCTTCCCGCGCGGCAGATAGCCGGCAATCGGCTGGCCGACGATATCGTGCGGCGGAGTGCACGCAAGCACGCGGTCAATTCCGGTGGCGCCCTTGCCGTGGGCGATCAACAAGTGCCGGTAACTGACACCCGGATAGAACTTGAGAGAATCTGTTCCCAGTTTGCTATCTATCGAGGCAATGAGGTCGGCGGCTTCCTCGCTTGCAATATGGCCTGCACTGTAATCGACCATCACGCCGCCCTCGACAGTCACGAGATTGCACCGGAAGGCGACGTCATCAGCCGCAAGCTCGATGTTGCGGCTGGCCGCTTCGAGAGGCGCCCGCCCGCTATAGTATTTCGTCACGTCGTAGCCGAGGACATTGAGATTCGCTATGTCGCTCCCGGGCGCCATGCCGGGCGGGATGGTGCGAACGAGCCCGACGACCCCTTCGCGCGCAAGCCGGTCCATATTGGGTGTATTCGCCGCCTCGATAGGCGTGCGCCCGCCCAATTCATCGAGCGGGTAATCGGCCATGCCGTCACCAACCAAAAGCGCGAATTTCATGTGTCGGTATCTCGTCGTTGCGAGTGCTTATTCAGGGACACCATACCGCAGGAAAATCGGGGAGACACGATGCGGCATCATGTCCCCGATTTTCCGGAATACCCACATCGCATCATGTCACCGAACGAACTAATGACAAAAAAGAGCGAGGAAAGAAAGGCGTACCTCGCTCTTCAGGACTTCTACTCGCTTTTTCTGCCGCCTGCCAGTGCGAATAAATTCCGTACCCACATCCACGGCGCCGGGTCTAAGCGTCCGGGGCTTTTTTTTTTTTTTTTTTCTACTTGACCTCATCCGCCTTGCTCTACGACTCCTGCTCCGACACCGCGGCGGCGACTTCGCTCACCTTCCAGGCGCGTTCTTCGCCGGCAACTTCGCCGATGCTCACACTGCCTGCGGCTTTCGAGCTGCTGTATTCGGCGACGTCTCGCTCCTCGAGTTCCTGTTTATACTGCTTGAGGCTGAGGCCTATCTTGCGGGTCATCGGATCGATGCTGATGATCTTGACAACTATCT
>CAYVDS010000007.1:32221-61520 GCA_964450145.1 uncultured bacterium | reverse complement strand
CATCCAGAAACATGCCGTTGAGTCTTTCGCCTATTACAAACATTCTCTCCTCCTCCAAATCAGGTTTCTGGTTTCAGGTTTCTGGTTTCAGGGTGAAGCCTCAAGAAACCATGTATACGGGCGAATCCCGCCTCTCGCGGGAGCCCCTGCAAAACAAACAGCTATACAGTAAATTCCTTGACAAGACTCCTGAAACTCTTGACTGCATCAGGATGACGCATGACAATTATTTCGCCGCCAGCTTGCAGGAGAGTGGCCGCGCAGGTCGCCTCCCACAGCGGACCCCTTTTCTTTAGATCGCCCCACGTCGGGAAATCTTTCTCGGAGCCCCTTGCCTCTTTCACGCGCCAGCTTTCCGTCCCGACGGTGCAGATCACCGGCTGGGCGAGCATTCTGTCGCCGGAGAGCCCGGCCGTGCGTCCGCGCTCCATGATCGAATAGCTGTATTCCATTCCGTAGCCGAGCGCGCCGGTCGCCGGGAATATCACGATGTCCTCGAGTTTGAAACCCATTTCGGAAATGAGGATGTTCACCTGTTTCGCGATGTTGATATCGAGCGGCGACTCGCCTATGATCTTGTGCCCGTCGGCGAGGCAGGAAGCGGTCAAGGTCTTATAGTTCTTCTCGACCGCGGTCCCGAGAAGGCAGTTCTCGCCCTTGGCGGCCTCGCTCACACGCGGCATCACGTCGTTGTCTTTGTTGAAATCGCCGGAGCCCCAGATGATGAGAGGGACGCCGACGGCCTTCAGGACATCTTTCACCACGCCGGCGGCCTCATTCGGCGAGCGGTTGCCGAAATCCGGGTGCGTGCTTTTGAGCGTCACGCATATCATCTCGGCTCCGTACTCGACTGCGCGCTTCGCCCATTTCGCAGGGTCTTTCCAGACGTCCCCGTAAGCGTCCGCGAGCGGTTCGGGCCAGCCGTCCGGCTCTCTGTCCCATATCTCGATCGCGATAGCCGGCGGATTCGGCCATGCGCCCTCGAAATTAAGGTATGGCAAAGTACTGCTTCCGCCGACGGTGACGGTCTTCTCGCGCGTGCCGCCCATTTGTTTGGTGGCGCCGAGCGTGACGGTATTCACCTTCGTGGTCCACTTTTCAACTACGCTTTCCATAAGCTCCTCCGTTCAAGAACAGTCTCAGGTTTCAAGTTTCAGGTTCTCAGTTCCGATGCCCGATTCCCAGTTTCTGGTCTCCGGTCCCTCGTTCCGGGATTCCTGGTCCCGATGAATCTGATTTCACGTTTAGGGTTTAAGATTTGATTCTCTTCGCTTCTACAGAACTGACGGAAACAACTCCAGATTCGTATGCGGCAGAAACATGGCCGAACTGTACTCCTCCATGAACTGCCGGTTGCTGCTCAGGTCGATGTATGTCATTTTCTGCGCGATGTTCTCGAGTTCGGAGAAGGCGTCGCGCGAGAGTATCGCGAGCTTGGCGCCGTTGAGAGAGCTGTTCCCGATAAATTTTACCTTTTCGATCGGCACATCCGGCAAAAGTCCAATGGCGACCGCGCCGCGCAAATCGAGGTAGTTGCCGAAACCGCCCGCGATGTAGACGCGCTCAAGATCGTTAAACCTCAAGTTTACGCTCTTTATCAGGACCGACGCGCCCGCGAACACGGCCGCTTTCGAGCGGATCAGGTTGTCGATGTCGGGCTGGGTAAGCACGATATCGCGGCCGATCGCGGTGTCATCCGTGTATGCGAGCACAAATTCGATGCCGTCGTCGGTGCGCCTGAGCCTGCTGCAATAGCCGGGCTCAGCGAATTTGGCCGTCCTGTCTATCACTCCTTCGCGCCTCAGCTCCGATATGATATCGATCAGGCCGGAACCGCATATCCCGCGCGGTTTCTCGTCGGCGATGACCAGCGTTTCCACGAGCTCGCCGCCTTCGAGCACCTTCACCTTTTCGATTGCCCCGTGCGTGGCGCGCATCCCGAATTTTACTTCGCCGCCCTCGAACGCCGGCCCGGCGGACGCGGAACAACACACGAGCCACTCGCTGTTGCCGATAACGATCTCTCCGTTGGTGCCGACGTCGATAAGCATCGAAAGTTCGGGCGAACGATAAATTCCGGATGCGAGAACTCCCGAAACGACATCGCCGCCGACGTAGCTGCTGACACCCGGCACGCAGTAGAGCAGCCCGCGCGGATTAATCTGGATTCCCACTTCGACCGCCCTCACGGGCGGCACAAACGTCGCAGCGGGTATATAGGGCTCGCGTCTGATGTTCGAGGAATCGAGGTCGAGCAAGAAGTGCACCATCGTCGTGTTGCCTGCGCAAAGGACGCAGGTGACATCCTGCAGGTTCACGCCCGCGGCTGCGGTAGTGTTGTTAATCATCATATTGATGTTGCCGATGATAGACTCGTGCAAACGTTCTCGCCCTCCGACCTCCTCTTTCGCGTAGATAAGCCTCGTGATAACGTCTTCTCCGAAGGTTATCTGTGAGTTGTAGATGGCGTCGGTCGCAAGTATTCGCGAGGTCTTCAGGTCGATGAGATGGGCGACGACGGTAGTCGTGCCGACGTCAACGGCCACGCCGTAGGTCTTGTTCGACGTGTTTCCTTCCTCGATTTCGATTACTTCGACGGTGCCCCCGCGCTGGCCGAGGGTACACGTGACTTTCCAGCGGCCCCTGCGCAGAATCTGAGGCAGACGGCGAATGTTTTTCAAGCCCGTCTGCATAATGGGCACGTCCACGTGCGCGCGAATCGCGCGAAAGACCCTGTTCAGGTCCGACAGGCTGTCCTCGAGCGACGGCGGCGGGATTTCGAGGTACACTTTTTCAATGAGCGGCGCGTGCTTGAATTCGTATTTCGCAAGGTCGACCTTGGCCAGGCCGCTGAATCGCTGGGCGTCCTCGTCGATGACGATCTGCTTGCCTTCCATGCGCGATTCGATCGGAATCTCGACTACCACGTCGCTTCGCGGATGGCTCGCGCAGGCAAGCGCGTAGCCGCCTCGCACTTCCTCGCGCGAGAGCAGCATGTGCTGTTCCTCGAAGACTTGCCCTTCTTTGACGACTATGCGGCATTTGCCGCAGATCATGTCGCCCCCGCAGAGGGACGACACATAAACACCCGCAAGGCGCGCGGCGTCAAGCAGGGTGTCCTCGGAAGTGGCTATCACCGACTTGCCTTCCGGGAGGAATGTGATTTTGTATTGGGCCAATGCCTCAGCCGCCCCAGTTGGCTTTCAGATATGACGGAATCCCCGATGCCTCTTTGGGACCAACGATGACTTCCCAACCCGATTCCTCTTGCAGTTTGCCGCTCTCGACGGCGATAAGGCCGGGTATAATGACCTTCTTGTGGCCGGCTACCGCTTCAACTTCATACTTGTTCATCGAGGCCGCAATCTGGTCAGTCGTGAACTTCTCGGCGGCCCACGCGGTCAGAACCGAGGTGCCCTCGGTGTCAACGACCAATATATTGGAAGGCACCTTCGAACCTTCGACCTCTCCCTCGACGGTATAGTATGTGAGCGAGAAGTTGGTCGTAATCAGCAGCGGCGATTTCGAGGTGGGCTCTCCCACCTTGTGGATTCCAGGCTCGACTTGCAGGGGTTTTCTCGGGTCGGTGTAGATGTCCTGCGTCACCGTGAGAAGCGGCATGAGCTGCCACGGCTCGATTGCGTCGGTGACCACGATGCCTGCGTATTTCGCGACATACGTGCTCGCCTTGAGGACCGAGAGCATCGGATCGTCGCCGCCCAACATGCATACCAACATGGGATAGCCGAGCGGGCGGAAACTCTTTCTCAGGGCGTAGCGGCGAACCCTCGTCAGGTCTTCCAGCGCGGCGCGGACACCGTCGGCGCCGGATTCAACCACGATCTCTTTTACGCCGGCAGCCGTTATCTTCTGCGTCAGGTCGGCGACTGCCTCGAGACCTTTGGCCCTCGCGACCACTGGGCAATTCTTCTCTTTGGCCAACGCGGCGACAGTCTGATAATTGCCCGCGTTCGCGCCGCAGAGGAGCGGGCGCTTGTCCGCGCATACTTCAAGCGCGGCCTTCAGAGCGTCGGGATTCTCGCTCGCCAGTATGAGCGCGACGGGCGCCTTCTGAGCGACTATCTTCGTGGCGGCGACGAACTTCGGCGGATCGCCTGAGTCGTTCATTATGCACGCCATGTCGACGGCGATCCGCGTGCCGACGCGCTCGAAAATGAGATGCACAATCTTGTCGGCGCGCGCGCCGATCTCGGCTTCGGACAGTTTGTCGGAAACGGTGACAGCGATGCCGGCCGGGTGATGGAAAGTTTCCTCGTGCCTGAAGAGCACGGTTTCGTTTCCGATCGCGACTTTAAAATCGCCCGCGCCGATGGTCACCAACTGAATCGGCGGCGCGGATGCGGCGCCGAGTTTCTCTTTGGCCTCCGCGGTCACATGCGGACACTGGTCAATCGAGGCCTGTTTCTGAGCCACCCGCATCGCGAATGCAAGGCACGTGGGCGATTTGCATTCGCCGCAGTTGGTTTTCGGCAATAATTTATAGATGTCCAGACCTGTTAGCGCCATGTAACCTCTCCTTTGTTATGAGGCAGACCACAAACGTTTCTCTTGTGGTCTGCCATGAGACGAAAAACCAGCAACCCTGTAAGAGTTATGTTAGAACATCGGCGGCAATGTAAGCGCCGGATGGCCAACCTTCTCGAGGAACGGGAGGAGATCGTTCGCATTGTCGCACACGGTCTCATCCGCGATCTTATTGAAGAAGTCGTCGAGCCCGATTTCCTTGGCGCGGGCCTCCAGGCGCTCGCGGACCGTTTCCTTCAGGTCCTTCGGCATCCAGACAACGCGGGCCAGACCGCCGTCGGCCGATATAAACTTCTTGCTAGTGACATAAAGCTTGCCGACTCCGAGGAATCCGGGGGTTTGCAAGCCGCCGCCCGTCGTGCTTGCGAGCGTCGAGAACGTCATGCCGCTGGGGGTCATACCATTGAACTCGCGGTTGACTATCATGACGCCGTTGGCTTCGGGCACTATGGCGACGATACATTCGAAGCATCCGCAAGATGTCATCGGGCTTTCCATCAACGAGTAAGCGTTGAACTTCTCGATCTTCTTGCTGGACTTCTGGTAGACGAACTTATTGACGTTATCCCACTGCCCCTTGACCGGGTCGATGGTTTCGCCTTTCACTACCGGCTGGTTCGGGCCGGTGGGATTGATCTCGAAAGCGGCTTTCCCGTCGAGCCAGTTGTATGCGCCGCACAGACCCAACCTCTCCGGGCTGATGATGCATACGTGACTCGGGGCGAACGACTGGCACAGCGTGCACGAGTAGAACGTGTCGACGCTCTCGTCGGTCATGCCGGCTACGCGCGCGTCGCGCTCCGCATAGCTCTTCTTCGCTTCCGCGAGGAGTTTCTCGACGTCCTCTTTCTTCGTGTATATGGTGACTTGCACCTTATCGGCAATTGCCGGGAAGTTCTGGAGCAGCTTCGCATGGAGAATATCGCCGAAGTGTCTTGCCTTGAACCCTTTGGCCTTGGCGTCCTTGCTCAGACGAATCCACACGATATCGCGCTGGCCGACGTGCATGACGCCCATCGCGCCGTTGATCAGATGGTGAATCTGACGCTCGAGAATGGGCTCGAAGTCGCGCTGCATCTTGCGGCCGGCGACATCCACTATAATCGCGAGAGGGAGCGCTTTGCCGTCAGGAACCGTTTCGACATCCGGGCCGACCACGGTAATCTTGCCGTCCTCGACCTGGTCGAGCGGCTTCATCCGCAGCCACTCGAAAGCGACGGACGCTTTGCCGCCGAACTCGACCGCAAGCTGCTCTTTGCGGACGCGCTCGCCCTCGAACGCCGCAGCGTAGCTCACCGGGATTGGCACTTTTTCTATCTTCACTTTGACGCCACGGGTCTGGATACAGGTCGGAACGATCTTCTCGTAATTCCGCTCACGCACGAGCGCCTCGAACAGGGTCACGCCGGTCGGACGAATCTCGGGTATGTCGGTGTCAGCGATGACGCAGAAGCCCATGTTGATTGCGCCTGCGCCGACGGCGTAGCGCCGGTCGTTCACTTCGCCGAACACGAGGCCGAACGCGAACACGCGGTCGCGCTGATACTCGAGGCACTTCACGAATTCGCCGCGTTTGTGTCCGCCGAAAGTGAGCGCTCCGCGCATAGCCCAGTTGAGCGCGTAGATGCCGGAGACGAGATCGGAACCCAGAGGAACAATGTACGTATCCCAGCCGAGCTCAACTTTCTCTTCCTCGAGCTGCTGCCGCATGGTCTTGCCGCTGTTATGGTCACAGAGGAACACGAGGATGTTCCGCTGCTGCAACTCGCGGACAACTTTGACGGCGATCTCATTCGTTGGCGCGGAGCCTAGAATGGCCGCGAAGCCGGGCATTCTGCCGTCCACCAACTGGATGCCGAGCGAGCGGAGAATCGTGTCGGATATGAATCCCTGGTCACCTTGCGCAGGAAGCTCGCCGCGCAGATACCTCAGCGCGGTGATCACTTCGGTCGAAAGCAGCGTGGCAATGCCTGCGTCCAGCGTCGGGCCGAGATAGGGAAGCCATACTTTTTCGCTGGGGACCGGCGGCAACAGGGCTCGCGCGCGGGATAATATCTGTTTCGCGCCCGCGAGGTCCTTTACTTCCATTCCCAGGAGCGAGTACGCCATGGGCAGGAAGAAGGCGGTTTCGGGAAATTCAAGTTTCTGGCTCTCGCCTTTTGATTCTATGGCCTGCTTGAGAGCGGCCTCCGCTTCTTCCGTCCAGGAGTGCGCACCGCGAATGGCCGCCGAAGCTACAATTTTTGACATTTTCTTACCTCCATCATGGGTATTAGTATGACATTGCGTCTGACCGGAATACTCTTACGCTCGGTCTCAGACATCCACCACGTTTATCGCATCAAACGGGCACTCGGTGAAGCAGTTGCCGCATTTTATGCATTTCTCTACATTAATAACGTGAGGGGTTTTCTTGGCGCCGGTGATCGCCTCGACCGGACACACTTTTATGCACATGCCGCATGCCTTGCAAAGCTTGGGGTCGATCTCATATTGGATGCGGCCGGTATGCCATTCGAGCGCGCCGGTCGGGCATCCGCTCACGCATGCGGGCAGGAGCCCTTCCCTCTGGCGCTCGACGCATTGATCGCACTTCAGAACTATCTTGCCCGCGCGGTCCATCTGGAGGGCGCCAACGGGACAGGCCTCGATGCACACGCCGCACCCGGTGCACTTCCCTGCATCGAGCAGCGTGGGCGCGCCGGCTCCGTTTTTGTAAAGCGCCTTCTCGGGACAGGTAGCCACACAAGGAGGATTCTCGCAATGGCGGCATACCACCGGAACGACGACTTTCTTAGCTTGCTTAAGGCCTATCCTCGCTTCCGGCAAGGGTGTTTCACGTATTGCTTCAAATAAGTCTTTCGATTGCGAGTGCGTTATGGCGCACTGCACCTCGCACGTCTTACAAGCGGTGCAAATTTTTGCCCGCACAACTGTTGTTCCCGGCATGGGCTCACTCCTTGGTCAGTTCGAGCCTTTTCGAGTAAAGGCGGCCGCCCGTTAATGGTCGCAGACCCGAAGGCCGGCCGCCCGTCACTTGCTTTACTTTGCGGCTGCGGTCTCTTTCTTTTCCGCGCCTTTCTTCTCGGTTTCTCCGTTCAGAGGCGGATACATCATCGGCTTGAGTCTCAACGCCTCACGTATCTTTTCGATGTGGGCGATGATCTTCTGGGCCGCTTTCTTCGGGTCGCCTTCGAATATGAAGTACGCTCCGAAGTCCTTCTCCATTTCGCTGGTCAGGTACTCGGTCACTTTTTTGCTGCCGTGAACCTGGAACGGCGGATAGAAATGAACGGTAATACCCGAAGCGGCGACATACAACGCGATGGACGTCGCCTTCGAGCTCATCGCCTCGGGCGCGGAGCCGGCGACCGGCAGTTGGCTCAAATCGGCGCCGATGCCGCCTTCTTTCACCATCTCGATGCACGCCGTAAGGATGCGCGAGTTATCCACGCACGAACCGACATGCAGAACCGGCGGGATACCTACCGCGACGCAGATTTCCTTCAGGCCGTTTCCGCAATACTGGAGACCGCCATCGGGGTCCAGGAAGCCGTGTTTCGAGAGACATCCGGCAGAACATCCCGTGGTAACCACGAGCACGTCGTGTTTGAGAAGCTCCTTTACGAAGTTCACATGATTGTAGTCATGGACGACCTTTGTATTGTTGCAGCCGACAACGCCCACGACACCCCGCAGACGCCCTTGGATGATGCCCTCGTTCAACGGCTTGAAGGAAGGCCGGAATTTGCCGCCGAGATGGTAGAAGATGTTCTCGGTGGTAAACCCTGCGATCAGGTCGCTCGATTCCTTTGGAATCTGAACGCGATCGCGCTTGCGGTTGGTGTAGTTCTCAATCGCTTCAGTCACTATCTGCTTGGCTATGTCGACGGCTCTCTCTTCCTCGAATTGATAGTGGACAGCGCCCGGTATGCGAGCCTTCTTGCTGGTGGTGATTACCTTCGTGTGGTAGCATGGCGCAACTTGTGTAAGGCCGGGCATAATGCACTGCACGTCGACGACCATCGCCTCGACGGCCCCTGTCACTATCGCGAGTTCCTGCATGAGGTAGTTGCCGGCGAGCGGCGCGCCCTGCCTCATGAGAATTTCGTTCGCAGTACAGCAGATTCCCGCCACTGTAACGTCCTCTGCGCCCTTCTGCTTGGCAAGCGCCTTCATCTCGGGAGTGCGGGCGACCCTCACAATCATCTCGGAAAGCGTGGGCTCATGTCCGTGCACCAGGATATTGACGGTATTCTCGCCGAGCACGCCGAGATTGGCCTTCGAGCGAAGCGGATTCGGGCTGCCGAACTGGATGTCGGTCAGATCGGTGGCAATCATCGAGCCGCCCCAGCCGTCGCCAAGGCCGGCCTTGATGGCGAACATGAGCAGGTTGCGATAATCGGCGTCCATGCCCATGTGCACCATGTGGAGGACTTCGACGATCTCGCGGTCGATCCCACGGGGCATGACCTTCATCTTGCGCCAGCGCTCTTTCTGTTTTTCCGGCGCACGCTGCGCCATGATGAGTTCGCCGTCCTGCTTTCCGAACTCGCTCATGCACTTGTGAGCCACTTCAGCCGCGATCTTCTTCACGTCGCCGCTCGATGTATCCACATTGAGTTCCTCGGCCACATACATGAGTTTGACCGGGTCCTTTATCTCGTAGCCCTGCGCTTTTCCCTGCGCGGTCATATAAAGGTTGTGGGCGACGTCGCGGCCGTGATCCGAGTGGGCCGACGCGCCTATGGCCGTGTTTCGGGCAATGTTGCGCGCGACGATGCCATCGGCGTCGATTCCGCAGGCGCCGTACTGCGCTCCCTTGCCAAATGGGTCAACGCGGCAGGGACCCATGTAGCACTGCTGGCAGCAGACGCCGATTTCCCCGAAACCGCATCGAGGTTCTTGCAGAGCGGCGCGGTCGAATGCGGTGCAGACATTGTCGCACTTCGCCTTCTCCATCATTTGCAGAGTTGCCTTGTCTATCGACTTTTCTTTCATTTGACTCTCCTTGCGAAGCGATCAGCCGGGATTATCTGGAATACGTTAGGGAAGGTCTTAACAACCAAAAAATTATACCAAATTCGCCCCGTCCGATTCAACCCCAAATCGCACACCTTACGCCGTTTTCGACCCGGACGCTGTGACGCTGCCGCGCGCATCACGGTCTGGGAAGAAGTCCGGCGCGCTCGACAATCGTGGGAACGACTTCTTCCCATTCGACTGCCATGATATGCACACCACGAACTCCCTCTATTTGTTTCACTTCCTGTATCAACTCGACCACGAAGTTCACGCCTTCTTCCTTCGGGTCGCTCGCGCCCTTCATCCTGTCCACAAGGGCATCGGGGATGGACATCCCTGCCACGTTCTTCTTCATGTACTCGAGCACTTTCGGCGACTTAATGGGCATTAGGCCCGCGAGAATGAACACCTTTTCGTGCAGCCCCATATCAACGACCTCTTTCATCCACTCCTTGAACCTGGGAACGTCGAAGACGCACTGGGTCTGAATGAAATCGGCGCCCGCCTTCACCTTTTTCGCCAGCCTTATCGCGCGGAACTCGTACGGATGCGCGAACGGGTTTTCGGCGGCCCCGATGAACATCTTGGGCTCCACGACTGGGGCCTTCTTCGAGTTGCGTATCTCATCGCCGCACATAAAGACCTTGTTGTCGCGCATCTTCCTGACCATGTCGAGAAGCTGGATCGAATCGAGGTCGAAAACGTTTTTCGAGGTCGGATGATTCCCGAACTTCTGGTGATCGCCTGTGAGGCAGAGCATGTTCCGGATGCCAAGCGCGTACGCACCGAGGATGTCGCTCTGCATCGCAATCCGGTTCCGGTCGCGGCAGACCATCTGCATAATCGGCTCGAGGCCTTTGTCGAGCGTCAGTTTCGCGGCGCCGATGCTCGACATGCGCACGATCGCCGTCTGGTTATCGGTTATGTTGACGCCGTCAACTTTGCCCTTCAGCAAGTCGGCCTTTTTCCGGACGACCTCGGCGTCGGCGCTCTTGGGCGGGCCGAGTTCGGCTGTCACGGCGAACTTGCCTTCGGTCAGAATTCGCTCGAGGTTGCTGCCCGCCTTCATATCTTCACGTCCTCCCTGACTATCTTTCGAGGGCCGCCGTCACGGCTGGTAGTCCAGTCTTTTGCGGGGATCACCTCTGCGAGTTTTTCCAGTTGTCCCAACTGGGCCATCCTGTTGTATATCAGCGCCCATCCGCAATCCACGTCGGGAGAAATTTCGCATTTCCCGTTCTGCGAACCGCCGCACGGGCCGTTCAGGAGCGACTTCGAGCAACGCGCAATCGGGCATATTCCGCCGGTCATGTGGAGCACGCAGTTCCCGCACTGAGCGCATCGCTCCGTCCACACGCCCACGCTCTCGGTCACCCCGATGAAGTTCGTATTTATGGCCGGGAGCACCGGTTTGTCCGTGCAGATCTCGGCGGTGGACGTAACATTACAACCACAGGCCATGGAAAGCACCGCGTCGCACGTCGTGACTTTCTCGCGGATCGGCTCGATGTACTCCCTGTCGCATTGCCGCTCGACCGAGTCCTCGACGATCTCCAGTTGCTCGCTGTCCTTCATGGCAGCGATCCGGAGAAGCGACCCGAGGAGCTCGACCTCCTTGTCGCCGCCCGCCATACAAACGGCGACACAGGTGCGACATCCCAGCACCAGCACCTTTTTATAGCCTTTGAGCATCCCCCGGATCTCGTCCAAAGGCTTCCTTTCACCTACTATCACTGCCGTCTATCCTCCATAAAGAACCAACTTAAATTTTAGCAGAAAAAGCGGCTGCCGAATGTAATATTCGCAACATTTCAGGCTATGTTGTGCTTTAGTTTCGCGGCCCGAATCGTGTTGTGCAGCAGCATCGTAATGGTCATGGGTCCCACGCCGCCCGGAACCGGCGTAATGGCGCTCGCTTTCTCTTTCACGGGCTCGAAGTCCACGTCGCCGACAAGCTTGAACCCCTTCGGGTTTGTCTTGTCCTCGACGCGGTTGACGCCTACGTCGATTACGACCGCGCCTTCTTTTACCATGTCGGCCTTGACGAACTCAGGCACGCCGATGGCCGCTATCAGAATATCTCCTAGTTGCGTGACCGCCGGCAGATTCTTCGTGCGAGAGTGACAAATAGTAACTGTCGCATCCGCGCCCTTCGCCTTCTGCACAAGTATAGCCGCTACCGGCTTCCCGGCGATGTTGCTGCGGCCGACGATCACCACGTGGCTGCCCTCGACCTTCACGCCGCTGCGGACCAGCATCTGCTGGACTCCGTGAGGAGTGCACGGCAGGAAGATAGGGTCGCCGACGAGCATTCGGCCGACGTTGAACGGATGGAACCCGTCAACGTCTTTCGTCGGGATTATCTTGTTCAAGACCTTGTTTTCATCTATCTGCTTGGGGAGCGGCAGTTGCACGAGTATCCCGTGCACGCTATCGTCGTTGTTGAGCTTATCCACAAGGGCGAGCAACTGCTCTTCGGAGGTGTCGGCCGGAAGTTTGTGTTCGAACGAGTTGATGCCGATTTCCTCGCACGACTTCTTCTTGTTGCGCACATACACTACGGACGCGGGGTTCTCGCCGACGAGCACGACTGCCAGCCCGGGAACGAGGTTGTGCTTGGCTTTCAGTTCGTCGATTTCTTTCTTCATTTCGGCGCGCATCTCTTCGGCTATTTTGTTGCCACTGATAATCTTTGCTGTCATTTTGTGTCTCCCTCACCTTTGTCGCCGACGGCCGCGGCGACACTCTCCGGTTTTCCAATTCCCTTGAGCGGACTGGGACCAAGCTTACGCACCCGCTCCGTCATCTCGTCGGCGGTCTCGGCAAACTTCGGCCCCATCGAGGCTGACATATTGAACATTTCGAGCCGCTCAGACTCGACGCCGGCTTCGGAAAGAAGCTTCTTGGTATACTCGACCCTTTTCTTAGCTCTTAGATTTCCTTCCAGGAAATGACATTGGCCTTCCAGTCACCCGGCGACGAACACCGCATCGGCCCCTTCCTCGAAGGCCTTGAGGATGTAGAGGCTGTCGATCTTGCCGGTGCAAAGAAGGCGTATGATGCGCACATAGGGCGAGTATTGAAGCCTCATGGAGCCGGCCAGGTCTGCCGCATTGTATGCGCAATACTGGCAGCAGAACGCGACTATCTTGGGTATGAAGCCCAGCCCTTCCAATGTTTCCTCTCCTTGTTCATCATTCATCATTCATCATTTCGCACAGAGAACCTTGCACTTCGCTATGACCTGACGGTCCTTGTAATGCTGTACTTCAATCGCCTTGTTCGGACACACCCCCGCGCAGATGCCGCATCCCTGACACGAGGCCGGCTCGATGTATACAGCGCCTTCCTCATCCTTGAATGCGGGCACACCGTACGGGCACACGCGAACGCACGTGAGACACGCGACACACTTTTCGGGGTTGACAACGGATATAACGCCGCCGACGGTGAGGAAATCCTTCGACAGGAGATTGGCCGCGCGCGACGCCGCGCCCCGGGCCTGTGCGACGCTTTCCTCGATATACTTCGGCGAATGCGCCAACCCGCAGAGGAAGATGCCCTCGCTCGAGAAGTCCAGCGGCCTCAGCTTCAGGTGCGCTTCGAGATAGAAGCCGTCCCTGTCGAGCGGAACTTTCAAAAGCGAACTCAGTGCGGAATTGGTCTCATGCGGTTTTATTCCCGCGCTCAGCACGATGATGTCGGGCTTAATATCGATGACCGCGCCGATGCTCACGTCCTGAGCCCTCACGCTCAGCCTGCCGTTCGTCTGCGCGACCTCGGGCCTGTGCTCGGGATCGTACCGCAGGAAGAGCACGCCTTTCTCGCGAGCCTTCTTGTACGCCAGTTCTTTGGACGCATACGTCCGGATATCGCGATGGAGCACGTATATTTTTGCCGCCGGACTGAGTTCCTTCAGTTTCAACGCGTTCTTAACAGCCTGTCCGCAGCATACTCGGCTGCAGTACACATGCTCGTCGTCACGCGAACCCACGCACTGTATCATCACTATGGTGTTCGCTTTACGGAGAGCGTCCGGGTCCTTGACGACCTTCTCCTCCAACTCGAGCTGCGTGAGAACATTCGGGGTCTTCCCGTACAGGTACTCGTTGGGCTGATACTCCTGAGCGCCTGTGGCGACAATTACCGCGCCAGCATCCACTTTCTCGACCTTGTTGGCAGTCTTGATGGATGCATGGAAACTGCCTACGTGGCCGGAGAATTCCGTCAGCTCCGCGTTGGTGAACACCTTGATACGTTTCTCGCTTTGCACCTCACCCACAAGCTTCTTCAGCCATTCCTGAGCGTTGTCGCCTTCTATCGTGTACTGGAGCCGGTTCAAATAGCCACCCAGCTTCGGGCTCCTTTCGACCAGGTAGGATTCGAACCCCTGGCGCGCAAGCGAAAGCGCGGCAGTCATTCCCGACAGTCCGCCGCCAATCACCAGCGCCTTGGCGGTTACGGGTGACTGCAACTGTTTGATAGATTCGAGTTCGAGAGCGCGCGCGACGGCCATGCGGACGAGGTCCTTCGATTTTTCGGTCGCCATCTCGGCGTTCTCGTGCACCCACGAGCACTGGTTGCGGATGTTGGCCATCTCGAACAGGAACTTGTTCAGGCCCGCTTCCTTGAGGGTGTCCTGAAACAGGGGTTCGTGCGTCGCGGGCGTGCACGCGGCCACGATGACGCGGTTGAGGTTGTGCTCCTCGATGGCTTTTGTAATAGTTTTCTGCGAGTCAGTCGAGCAGGTGAAAAGCGACTCGGTCGCGAACTCGACGTACGGAAGCGTTTTCGCGTATTCAACCACTTTCGGCACGTCAACAACCCGGGCGATGTTCGTGCCGCAGCGGCATACGAACACGCCGACGCGAGGCCGCTGCCCCATGATGTCGCGTTCGGACGGATACTGCTTCTCCGCAACGAGCGTACCGCGCTCCTCGGCGATTAGCTCGGCGGCGGCGGCGGCGGCGCTGCTCGCGGTCATTACGGTCTCCGGAATGTCCATCGGCGCAAGGAACGCGCCCAGCGCGAATACTCCGGTGCGCGTGGTTTCGTTCGGGCGGAACGAGGATGTGAGCGCATAGCCGTGGCTGTCGAGCTTTATGCCTGCCAACTCGGCGAGTTCCTTTGATCCCTTTGACGGCCGGAGGCCGACGGACAGGATAACCAGCTCAAACTCTTCTTCTTTGATCACGCCGTCATCCGAGACGTATTTGGCCAGAAGATTCTTAGTGCGCTGCATCTCCCTTACAGTCGAGATTATGCCGCGCACGTACTTGACGCCGCTGTCCCTCTCGGCGCCGATATAGTAGCGCTCGAAGCCCTTACCGAAAGCGCGAATATCGTTGAAGAAAATTGAGCATTCGACGCCCTTTTCATGCTCGGCCGTCATGATCGCTTCCTTGGTGGCGTACATACAGCAGACGGATGAGCAATACTCGTTGCCGCACTGGGCATCTCGCGAGCCCACGCATTGTATCCATGCAATCTTATGGGGCGCTTTTGTGTCGGAAGGCCGTTGAATGTGCCCATGGGTCGGGCCGGAGGCGCTCAGCAGGCGCTCATACTGGAGGCTTGTGATGACGTTCTTGTAGCGGCCAAAGCCGTATTCCGGCCTGAGCTTCGGATCGACCGTGTCGTAGCCGGTCGCGAGGATTACGGACCCCACCTTGAGCTCGATAACCTTGTCCTGGTCTTCGTAGTTGATAGCGCTGGTCGGGCATTTCTTCTGGCAGACGCCGCACTTGTTCTTCGTGAACTTCAAGCAGTGTTCGCGGTCGATGACGGGTTTGTTCGGCACTGCCTGCGGATATGGCACGTAAATGGCTTTGCGCTTGCCGATGCCGGCCTCGAATTCGCTGTCAACCTTGGTGGGACATTTTTCCTGACAAAGGCCGCAGCCGGTGCATTTGCTGTAGTCGACTGATTTAGCCTTGCATTTGACCTTGGCGGTGAAATTGCCCGCCGTCCCCTCGATTGATTGGACTTCGGAATAAGTGATAAGGTCGATATTGAGGTGTTTGCCGCATTCGACAAGCTTTGGCGAGATGGTGCACATCGAGCAGTCATTCGTCGGGAAAGTCTTATCGAGTTGCGCCATCCTCCCGCCAATGGACGGGGTTCTTTCAACCAGGTACACTTTGAAGCCGGCGTTCGCGAGATCGAGCGACGCCTGCATCGCGCCGATACCGCCGCCGACGACCATCACAGAGCCGATCTTGCGGTTGACGCCGACATCCCCGTTACCGGGGTTTGCTTTACTACTCATCGCGTTTTACTCCAAAACTGAAGAACACATGGCACTCGAAAAATCCGCGCTTATTCGGGGACACGATGCGGCATCGTGTCCCCGAATAAGCTGCCTACGCAAGTCCCTTCGACGAAAGAAGCGGACGCGGGTCTACCAGATGTTTATGCCACAGGCTTCCGACTTCCTTAATGTCCATCGCGAGCGCGAGCAGTTCCGTCACGTAGAAAATAGGCATTTTCCGCGGAATTGTGCCCTCCGCCAGCAGGGCGTTCTGCCGGGTATCCAGATTCGCGTGACACATGGGACAGCTCACGACCACGCATTCAGCGTCGGCCTCGTCGGCCATTTTCAGCAACACTCCGCTCAGCCTCTTCGTGATGTCAGACCGCGCCATGGCGAGACCGCCGCTGCAACATTCGGTCTTGTATGACCAGAACCTGTTGTCGGCGCCAGCGGTTTCCATGAGGACATCCATGTACATTGGGTCCTCGTAGTCGCCGACTTGCGTCACCTTAGGCGGACGCACCGTCAGGCAGCCGTAGTAACAGACGGTCTTGAGGTCTTTCAGCGGTTTCTTTACGTTCGCGCGCACTTTCTCGACGATTTCGGGCTGCGCAAGAATCTGAATAATCTGTAGCACCTCGACGTTGCCGGCATAGGGCATCTCGATGAGCGAGGCTATCTCGCCCGCGAATTCTTTGTCCTGTCGCATTCGGAAATCGGCCGCCTTCAGCCGCTGAAAACAGGCCGAGCACGGCACTGTGAGCGTCTTGTGCTGGCTCTTTTCCGCCAGGGCTAGGTTGCGGGCTGCGAGCGCGACCGACAGCTTGTCGTTGGTGCAGTGCGCCGATGTGGCGCCGCAGCAACTCCAATCGTCGAGTTCTTTCAACTCGATGCCGAGCGCTTCGCAGACCATCTGAGTGGATTCATCGTATTCTTCTGCGGTTCCGTGAAGTGAACAACCCGGATAGTATGCTACTTTCATTAGAGGTATTTCCCAGCGCTTAACTCAACTTTCTTATGCATTGCTTTTCTTATTGAAGAAACCGACTCCGAAGACTCTGTCGGTTTCGGCATTCCCGCGAAAGCGGGAATCCATTCTTCTTTTTTCGTTAATTCGGCGACACCCGGCGGCATGGTGTCCCCGAATTAGTGATCAAGTCTTCTTGAATATCCTTCTTACAGCCTTTCTCCCCTTGGTACTCTCGGGAAGAAGCTTTATCTTGCCGCGCTTGAACATCTCCTTGCCTATGTCGGCATCCTCCATAAAACGGCCCGTCTTGAGCTTGTACGTCCCTATCATCTGGAGCTCGTGAACACGTCCCCATGTCTTGATGGCGGACAGGAACGCCTCATGGAACATCCTGAGATTCTCCTCGGTTTGTGCCTTGCCCGAGCGCAGCGCCGCCTCGCGCAGCGCGTCCATCACATGCGCGATATCAATATCATTGGGACAGCGCGTCGTGCATGTTTCGCACGACGCGCATACCCAAATCGTCCGACTCTTGAGGACCTCGTCACGAAGTCCCATATTGACCATGCGGATGATCTGTGCCGGGAGATAGTCCATCTCGTACGCGAGAGGGCATCCGCTCGAACATTTCAGACACTGGAAGCAAGCGGACACTTTCGTATGCGTCTTCTTCTCTATTTCCTCAAGCAGGCTTGAATCGAGTTGGTTTTGCGCTATCTCCTTGCCTTGCATCAAACACTCCTAAGAAACACGCGCTTATTCGGGGACACCTTGCCGCAAGGTGTCCCCGAATAAGCTGACCATGCTTCATCGTGTCCCCGAATAAACTAATATTCTCATTTACCTTAGAAAAGCCCCACTACACGACCCTTCTTATCGAGGTCCACTGCTTCGCCCGCAGGCACAGACGGCAGACCCGGCATCGTGCTCATTGTCCCGCACAGGGGATAGAGGAAGCCTGCTCCCACGGACGCGCGCACCTCCCGAACAGGCAACCGGAATCCGGTTGGACGGCCCTTGAGTTTTCCGTCGTGTGAGAGGGACAGGTGTGTTTTGGCCATGCAGATGGGCAGTTTGTCAAACCCTTGTTTAGTATAACGTTCAATCTGCTCGTTTGCCAATGGCATGAAGTCAACGCCGCTGGCGCCATACACTTTCGTGGCAATGGTTTCGATCTTCTGCTTGATGGGCATATCGAGCGGATAGAGGAACTTGAAGTTCTTCTTCTTTTCCGCAGCCGCGACGACGGCGTGGGCCAGTTCTATTCCGCCCGCTCCGCCTTTCGCATGCACTTCACTCGGGACCGCCGCGAGCGCGCCAGCCTTCTCTGCGCACTGCTTGATGAATTTGATTTCGTTGTTGGTATCGGTCGCGAATCTATTGATGGCGACAACACACTCGAGCCCGTGCAACTTGATGTTCTCGATGTGTTTCTCGAGATTACAGATGCCTTCCTCTATCGCCTTGATGTTCTCCTGTATAAGCTCAGCGGAGAGCGGCTTGCCTGCGACTACCCTGAATTTGCCGCTGTGCATCTTGAGCGCGCGAACGGTGCACACGAGCACGATTGCGTCGGGTGTGAGACCGCTCATGCGGCATTTGATGTTCAGGAACTTTTCCATCCCGATGTCGGCGCCGAATCCGCTTTCAGTAACGAGGTATTCGCACGATTTGATACCGATCATATCGGCCAGAATCGAACTGTTGCCATGCGCGATATTCGCGAACGGGCCGGCATGAACGAGGACCGGAGTATGCTCGGTCGTCTGCATCAGATTGGGTTTGATCGCGTCCTTCATCAGAACCGCCATTGCGCCGGCGACTTTCAAGTCCTCGGTGGTCACGGGCTTGCCGTCTTTCGTGAACGCGACCACTATGCGGCCAAGTCTCTCGCGGATATCTTTCAGGCTGGTCGTCAAGGCCAGAATGGCCATCACCTCTGAAGCGACCGCGATGTCAAACCCGGTTTCGCGCGGGATTCCGCCGTCAGTTTTTCCTCCCAAGCCGGTCACAATGTGCCTGAGCGCGCGGTCGCTCACATCCATGACGCGTCTCCACGTGATTGTGAAGGGGTCTATGTTGAGGGCGTTGCCCTTCTGGAGATGATTGTCGAGATAAGCGGCCACGAGGTTGTGGGCCATTGTTACGGCGTGGATGTCGCCGGTCATGTGCAAATTGAAATCTTCCATCGGAAGCGCCTGCGAGTAACCGCCGCCCGCCGCGCCGCCTTTTATTCCGAACGTCGGGCCCATAGAAGGCTGACGGATCGCTATAATTGCTTTCTTGCCTATCTTGTTCAGCGCGAGGCCGGTGCCGAGAGTTGTGACCGTCTTGCCTTCGCCGAGAGGCGTCGGAGTAATGGCGGTTACGTCGATATACTTGGCATTTGGTTTCTTCTTCAGGCGGTCGGCAACTTCCAGTTTGATCTTGGCGATATAATCGCCGTGAAGCTCGAGGTCATCGCGTTTCAGGCCGATCATGGCCCCGATTTCTTCGATGGGTTTAAGCTTGATGGATTGCGCTATTTCGATATCACTCTTGATCTTCTTTGCTTTCGCCATCTGCTCCTCCTCTTTGACTCTCAGACTCACTTTGACTCCACCGTTCTTTCAATGCCCTTAATTTTCCGCAATACACCCGCTGGGTTCATTACATGCGAGTGGGAACGACCGAAATCAATAGGGAAAGCCCAAAAGACCGGGGTAGGCCAAACTTTGGACTTTCACAACTGCTAATGGAAGGACGATGCTACACTTCTTCCACGCCAAGAGTCATAGTAGCACAGCGAGAACGCGGTTGTCAAGAAAAATTAGCACATCTCGGGGCTCTTTTCGAACTGCGTTAACCACATATCCAAAAGCCGGTTATCGCTCCCGGCGCCGATCGAGAGAATAGGAGCACTGCGCAAATTCTGCATGCCTGTGTGTCACACGTAAGAAGAGCCCTCGGATGTCAGGCAAGGCTGCCAGTTTGCTTACATGCTTAGATTCAGCTTGGTGTTGCCGTAGATGTTAATCGCCTCGCCCGTGATGGCGCTAGAATCGTCGCTCGCGAGAAACAACGCAAGATCAGCGATTTGCCTTGGCCTGATGATCTTGTCTCCCACCTGTTCTCTTATCACGTCCGGAATCATGTCAGTTTCCACAACGCCGGGGCAGATTGCGTTTACCGTTATTCTGAAGGGCGCAAGCTCCTCAGAAAGCGCCTTCGTAAAACCCACGACGCCGTGCTTCGAGGCGACATAGGCGGTCAGAAACGGGTGACCCATTTTGCCGCTTCTGGAAGCCATGTTTATAATCCTGCCCCATCCTTTTTCGATAAGTATCGGCGCTATCGCTTTGGAGCAGTAAAACGTTCCCAATAAGTTGATTTCGATGACGCGCCGCCACTGCTCCGAATCGCTTGCCACTAACGGCGCGCTCATCGTGATGCCGGCGTTATTTACGAGGATGTCGGCCCCGCCGAATCTGTTCACTGTCTGCTCGACCATTTCCTTGGCGTCGGCTTCGACCGAGACGTCGCAGGGCACGCCGATGGCTTCGCCTCCGGCCGCTCTTATCTCATTAACAACCCCTGCGACCTGCTCCGCAGTCCGGGCCGTGATCACTATTTTGGCGCCGTGTTCGGCGCATAGGAGGGCTATGGCACGGCCTATGCCCCTGCCGCCACCGGTAACGATTGCGATCTTGTCTTTCAATTTCATTTAGATACCGTTCCTTTCTGTTGCGGATTCATTGCTTGCGCGAAAGCGTATCGTGTAGTGAGCTCGCGGAGTAATTTTATCAGCCCTCATGTCGTATTGCAAAGGCCGGGCGGCAACTCTGCTGCGACCGTGGGCGACCTCGCTTGTCTGTTTCCCTCAGCCGCACCGACAAAGCCGCATATGAATAGCTGTATTGCTGGCGATTCTTTCATGCTTGACAACTTGGAAAATCGGGGACATGATGCGGCATCGTGTCGCCGATTTTCCCGACTTGACAATGGTGGGGAACAGTGCTAGAATTTAGTTTAATTATCAAACTTGTTTTGACATGCGTGCGTTTTATGCGACAATGAAAATATGACCGACAATTCAGTCGAGATAGTCAACGATCACCTGACGCGGATGGCGGAGAACCTGCCGCTGATTGAACGCGTCACGCTCAACAAGGGGCAGTTGATTGAGCTTACGATAAGCGAGTTGCACACAATTGCGCTCATAGGCAGACTCGATTCCCCGCGAATGTCAGAACTCGCGCGACGCGGCCGTGTAACCCGCGGGACCATCACATTCATGATCGACAAGCTTGCGAAGAAGGGCTACGTGAAGAAGACTCGCAACGAAAAGGACCGGCGTGTCGTCCGCGTGAGCTTGACCCGTCTCGGTGTGAAAGCCAATCAGCTTCACGAGGAGTTTCACCGAAGAATCGTCGACAGCATCATGGGCTTGCTCACGGAATCGGAACAGCAACAGGCGGCTATGCTGGTAGAAAAGATCGCAATGGCTTTGGAGCCGCAATAACTACGAGAGTTTCAGACTAAGAGAGGCGAAAGGGGAAGCGCTGTTACAATAGGGGGAATCTCCACCACGCAGATCGTGGTTGAAGATCGAACTTCGTTCTGATATACTAATGATTAAAATCGGTATTTCCTTGTGAATTAAGAACGATAGGTTCTGATCAGGTCCCCTTTATTTCAGGCTCGCGAGAAAGGGGCTGTTTTATTATGCGAAAAGGACCGACACTACGGTTCTCAACCCGCGTTGCATTGTGCGTCCTTGCGATTGGGATAGTCGCCCTGTTTTGCGGTTGTTCAAAGAATAATGAGAAACCGGCAGTCGCTTCACAATCGAAATCCGAATTCGCTGTGAGCGTGAAAGTTGCGCCCGTGGTTCGAGCGAGCATCAAATCGACCATCAGCGCCGTCGGAACGGTCAATGCTCTCAACCAGGCAAAAGTCAGCGCGAAGATACCCGGGAAACTTGAGAAAGTGCTCGTGGAAGAGGGTGCCCGCGTGAAAGCCGGCCAGACACTCGCCAAACTGGAAAAGACCGACTTTGCGCTCACCAAGAACCAGGCCGAAGCCGCCGTGGCGGTGGCGGAGGCCAATTTCTCGAAGGTGAAGGCCGACCGGGCTCGAGCCCAAGAACTCTTTGAAAGAGGGATTGCCTCCCAACAGCAGTATGACCTTGCGAAGAGCGGATATGACATCGCCGAGGCGACAGTCAGGCAGGCCAAAGCTGACCTTGGGCTTGCCCAAAATCAATTGGATAACGCCGATGTGACGGCCCCATTCGCCGGAACGGTGACGGTCAAGTATTGCTGCCTTGGCGAGCGCGTTGCGCCGGGTCAACCGCTATTCGAACTCGCCGATATCGGCACAGTGGATATCGAGGTCGGGGTGAGCGACAAACGTTTTTCAGACGTCAAACTTAACCAGTCCGCAACCATTTCGGTGGATGGATATCCAGGCCGCGAGTTTACGGGCAAAGTCAAGAAAATACAACCCACCATCGACCCCGCGACCCGGACGTTCAAAGTGACCATCGGAATTGCGAATTCCGACGAACTGCTAAAGCCGGGCATGTTCGCAAGAACGAATATCGAGGTGGGCTATCATACGGACGCCCTTGTGATTCCGAAGGCGGCGTTGCTCGAGGAAGAAGGAAAATATCTCGTGGTGGCAGTCAGAGACGGGCGCGTCAAGCGAATGGATGCGGTTCCCGGATTCATTGAGGCCGATAAGGTAGAGATTCTCAGCGGTCCTTCCGAGGGAGAACAGGTCGTTATCGAGGGCGCATACGGACTCGCGCAGGACGCGCTGGTCAAGGTGTCCGGGGAGTAATGTAGAGTGTACCTGGTAGATTTTTCCGTTCGACGCGCGGTGGCCGCCACGATGATGACTCTCGTCATCATCGTGCTCGGCGCCGCCGCTTTTTTCAGAATCCCGATAGACCTGTTGCCCGACCTCAAATTCCCCGTCGCCACCGTTTTCACCGAATACGAAGGAGTCGGCCCGGAGGAAATCGAGAACTCGATCACCAAGCTGATCGAAGGGGCCGTGAGCCGCGTTGACGGCGTGAAGGAAATCCGTTCGAGGTCCGAGCGCAGCGCGTCGATCATCACGCTCGAGTTCGAATGGGGCACGAACATGGACCTTGCTGTCCAGAGCATCCGCGAGGAACTCGACCAGATTCCCGACTTTGCGTATCCCGACGACGCGGAGAGGCCGCTCATCGCCCGGTTTGATCCCACCGACATCCCTTTGATGGGCATGAATATCTCGGGCGAAGGCAATAGCCGGGCTCAACTCGAGAAAATCACCGAAGACTATCTCGAGGACCCGCTCGCCGGCGTCGAAGGCGTGGCAGACGTCATGGTCTTTGGAGGGCCGCCCCGTGAGATACTCGTGGCGGTGGATCAGGACAAGCTGACGGCGGCCGGCATGGCGTTGGACACCGTCGTGTACAGGCTCAGAGGTGAGAATTATAACCTTTCAGTCGGGAACTTGAAGGAGGGATACAAGGATTATCTGGTCCGCGCGTTGGGCGAATTCGACAACGTAGGCGAAATCGAGAATGTCGTCCTGGGAGCCAGGAGCGGAAATACCATTCGTCTCAAGGACGTGGCCAGAGTATACGACACGTACGGCGAGGACCCGGTTTACGCTCGCGCCAATCTGAAGCCGTCGGCGCAACTCTTTGTCATCAAGCAATCCGGAGGCAATACGGTTCAGATATCGAGGCGCGTGTGGGAGAAGATCGAGGAACTCAAACCCCATCTTCCGCCTGGGCTCGAAATCAGCAAAAGCTTCGATACCGCCGATTATATCAACCGCGCCATCGGAGACGTCTGGTCAAGCCTCGCATGGGGCGGTGTCCTCACCATTATCGTTCTGTATATGTTTCTTCACCATATTAGACCTGTCCTTATTATCGGGCTTGCCATTCCCATATCCCTGCTGGCTTCGTTTCTGCCGATGTTCCTTTCAAACATGACCGTCAACATGATTTCGCTCGGCGGCCTCACCCTTGCCGTAGGAATGTTGGTGGACAACGCGATTGTCGTCCTCGAGAATACTTTCCGCCACATGCAGGAAAAAGGCGAGGACCGGATGACTGCCGCGAGCCGGGGCGCCGGCGAAGTCGGAATGGCGATCGCCGCCTCCACGCTGACAACAGTCGGCGTATTCGTCCCGATCGTGTTCACTCAGGGACTCGCCGCGCGCATATTTCGCGACCTCGCGCTGACGGTGACTTTCTCGCTCTGCGCATCCCTCTTTGTCGCCGTGACGCTTGTGCCGATGATGGCGTCGAAACTCCTCTCGATCCGGGAAAGCGGAGAGAAACAGATCGGCTTGTTCTCGGGAGCAAAGAAGGTCTACAAGAAGCTGATCGCATGGGTCCTGAACCACAAGTTTATCACTCTCACGGCGGCAAATGCGCTCTGGTTGTCAAGCATTTACATAATGGTGGTAATGCCCAAGGAGTTCATGCCGACCGCGAATGACGAGACGTTTATGGTCGAAATCGAGCTCCCGCGCGGAACAAGGCTCGAAGAAACCGACAAGATTACCGCCCGAATCGAGGACCTGATCCTCAAGACACCCGAGGTGAAAGACGAGAACGCGATCATCGGTCTGTCCGATGACAGCGGCGGTGAAGAAACACTTGACAGCAAACGCGCGATGATTATTATCAACCTGCACGATCAGTCGAAGAGGACCAGGACGGTCGAGCAAGTGAACGACGACATTCGCAATCGGGCCCTCCAAATACCCGGCGTCACAAAGTACAATTTCGTCAATTTGCAGAGCCATTCGATGGGTTCGAGCGGCGGCAAACCGATCGAAGTGAAAATATTCGGCAAGGACCTTGACGTTCTGAGTAAGCTGTCGAACGAAGCCGCCAGACGCATGAACAAAGTGAAGGGGCTCGTGGACGTCGAAGAAACCTTTGTCTTCGGAAGCCCCGAGATTCAGGTGCGTTTCGACCGGGAGCGAATGGCGCAGCTCGGCCTGGAGGTCGCCCGCGTCGCGCGTCTGATGGAAACAGCGGTTGACGGAACCGTCGCAGGCCAATACAGAGAGATGGGTGATGAGATAGACATCCGTGTTCGCCTCGATGAGACAAACCGGGACAGCGTGCCCGACCTCAACGCGATCACATTGACCACTCCGGCGGGCAGCCAGATCAGGCTGTCCGACGTGGCTCGCGCGGAAATCGGGTCGGGCCCCGTGCGGATTTTCCGCGATGATCAGAAACGCTCAGTCAGTCTGCTCGGCAACACACTCGACCGCGACCTCAACAGCGTGGTAGTTGATATCAAAAAGAACCTTGCCTCGCTTGACCTGCCGATGGGGTACTACGTCACCTACGGCGGCTCGTATGAGGACATGCGGGATTCAATGACGCAGCTCACCCTGGCTTTTATGCTTGCCGTCGTCCTGGTGTACATGATAATGGCGGCAAGCTTCGAATCGCTGATTCATCCGTTCACGATCATGTTTACGGTTCCGTTCGCATTCACGGGCGCGGTGTGGGCCGTATACGCGTGCGGCATGACCCTCTCGGTCAATTCCGGAATCGGAATTATCATGCTTGCGGGCATCATAGTGAACAACGGAATCGTGTTGATCGATTACGTCAACCAACTGCGCGCTGAGGGCATGGAGATCAAGGAGGCCCTTATCGAGGCCGGCGCCACGCGGCTCAGACCCATCCTGATGACGACTCTCACCACCATTCTTGGCCTTGTGCCGATGGCGGTAATGGGCGGGTCCGGCTCAGAAATGCGCAGGCCGCTGGCCGTTTCGCTCATCGGCGGGCTCACTTTCGGAACAGCGCTCACTCTCCTCGTGGTTCCGACGGCATATTACATAAACGACGCGGTGGCGCACCGCATATACCTTCTCTTTATGCGATTACTGCACCCCGAGGAGTTGGCGGCTGGCGGAGCGGCGCCGAAACCGGACCTCACGAAGAAATAATGATGAAATGAATGCGGAATGATGAATGAATCTTGAAGGAATAATAATCCGTGAAGAAGACGTTTGACGCCAAGAAATTCCTGCGGCTGTGGAAGAAACATAAAGAGGAAGAAGAAAAAGAAGAATGGCTCTTTGCGGTTGCGGTCGTTAGAGCGGGGCTTGAATACGAAGGAAATTATGACCTTGCCGCGCAAGAGGAGATAGCCTCTGCCCTGAAACAATTACACATTTCGCCCGGCGAGCTTCAGCAGTATCTGGATGAAAACCGCAGCCGTTTGCTGCGGTTTCTTGATTCACCTCCTATGTTGAACCTATCCGACGATTCCACTCACCCGTGAGCTTACAGTGACAACAATCACATTGTAGGTGCGAATCTATTCGCACATTGCCTTACGGCCTCATTTCGCTCAACGGCTGCGAATAAATTCGCACCTACAATGTGATTGCCCTATCCAAGTCGCGTACAGGCCAAACCGATTATCATTTGGGAGAGAAGGATCGGCGGGCCGTCGTTTCAGTATCCCTTCATTCCGCATTCATCACTCATCATTGCTCCCTGTTGCCCTCCCCCGATTCTGTCATCATTTCCGCTTATCTCAGCCCTTCTTCGCTCTGATGCCGTCAAGGAGCAGCGATGCCGCCACTTCAATAAGGCGGGGCAGTTTTTGACGAGTGATTTCCTCCGTACGTTTCTCGTGTAGCAACATGAGCCCGTTCATGGTTCCCCACAACACACGGCTGGCCTCATACGGGCTTACGACTCTGAAGTCTCCCTCAACTATCCCTTTCTTAACCGCCGATTCGAGCAGACCGAGACATTCGAGCGACTTTTGTTCCAGCTTTGCTTTCAGGTCGCCCTCGAGCAATATTTTCTTATCGGGCCGGCGGAGAAAAAACATTACGTCGAAGTATTGTCCGTAATCGATATAGAATCGATAGTATGCCTCGCAATATGCTACCAGAAGTTCTCGCGCGAGCGCGTTGGGTCGCTCCGAGCCCTTCATGAGGGCGTACAAGATATCGAGGCCTTCCTCGAGTATCGATACATATATCTCTTCTTTATTCTTGAAGTACAGGTAGAGGGTTCCCGTACTAAGTTCGACCGTTTCAGCTATTTGTGAAATGGTAGTCGCCTCGAATCCGTCCCTGAAGAAACACTCTCGGGCCGCATCCAGTATGGCTTGCCGACGTGCCTTCTTTTCGCGTTCTTTTCTTTCGACTACGCCCATCGAGTTCTCCTTCCACAGATATGCTGCAGAATTTGCCAACAGCTTTTTTCAAATTCTAAATGCCGTTCAGCAACTTATGAGCATCAAGAAATTATACTCGCTCGACGCACGTTAGTCAACCTCCCTAAGAAAGTGGAAAGACGAAAGGAACAAGACGAAAGAGGAAATCTGAAAGAAAGAAAAAGACTTTCCGAATATCTCCGATTCTTGACACTTATCAGACTTGGAGTTATAATTACGCTGAATCACTCACCCCAAGGCGTATTCATTATGATTGCCGGACTAAAAACCGCGGTCGAACTGAGGAACACAATGAAACTGACTGAATATACGTCGAAAGACTGTATAATATCTAACCTTAAGAGCCACGACAAGATACACGCAATAAAAGAACTTACTCGTCTTTTACAGAAGCGCGAGAAAATAGATGATCTTGATGGAGTCCTGGAACGGGTTCTCGAGAGGGAGAGTTTCGAGAGCACGGGCATAGGCTCCGGCATAGCGGTCCCGCATGCCCGCATCAACACGATTGACAGTCTGGTGTGCGCGGTAGGCCGTAAACGAGAGGGCATGGAATATCGCTCGATCGACGGCAAGCCTGTGCACTTGGTTTTCCTTATATTGTATCCGCCGGCTGATTCCTATAAGTACCTTTACTTCATTTCTTCGTTGTCCCGGCTTGTGCTGAATGAGAACCTTGTGGAACGGCTGTTGGAGTCTCCGAGTTCCGCCAGCATGTTCAAAGTCATCGACCAGGCCAGCGAATCCCTCATGCTCAACGTGCCGCCGAGCCCGCCGGTAGCTAAGCCGGCGTCCGGCCCGGAGACCATGAAGGGAATGAATTCGGACCTGATGTTGCTCATAAGGCTTATCAGGATTGAGAATCTGCGTAGGGCGGAGAAGGGTGACGTCAGCGCGCTGGACGAAAAAGTACAACAGGTGCGTTCCTGCATCTCATCCCGGGCGCTCGCGCACTACGATCGCCTCAAGGCGAGAGTTAACCAACCCGTAGTGGCGGTCGAAGAGGAAATTTGCATGGGGTGCAACCTCCAGTTGTCGTCTTCTTTCGCACAGCAACTGCGCGACTCGCACAACGTCATGACCTGCCCCAACTGCACGCGATTCTTGTACGTGATCTAATACCTGCGCGAATAGAAGAATAGGGACAAGAACACGTGACAGACCCTATGTGACGGGTCTGTCCCTCTGTTCTTGTCCCTTTGTTCTTGTCCCTATTTCCCGATATTTACAGATGCGGGTGTGTGTGGTCGTCTTCGCGGTGGAGATGCGAATGCGGATGGCCATGCCGACGCAATTCATGAAAATGAGAATGCTCGTGGATGAGATTATTGCGAGCGAGGAAATCGGTGTCGGTGAGTATTTCCTTCGGCGGTCCGTCTCGAACGACGGTCTTATTCTCTCCCAGAACGATAATCCGGTCGGCGACCTCTTCGGCCAGGTGCATATCATGCGTGGCGACGAACATCGTCTTGCCTTCGTCTTTCAGGCGAAAGAGGATGTCGATTAACTGGGTCGAACTTCGCGGGTCAAGACCCGCGGTGGGCTCGTCGAGAAGCAGTGTGTTCGGCCCTGTGACAAGTGCGGTTGCGAGCGCCACTTTCTTTTTCTCCCCCTGACTCAGATGGTGAGGCGCCCGCGTCTTGAAGGCGCTCATATTCAGTTCGGTGAGCACTTTATCGGCTTGTCTGAGCGCCTCTTCCTTCGACAGGCCGAGATTGAGCGGTCCAAACACCACGTCGTCGATAACGGAGGAGGAAAACAACTGGTGTTCGGGATTCTGAAACACGAACCCGATTTGCCGGCGTACGGAGAATGCGTTGTCGGCGTTGACTTCGATTCCCTGCACGCGGATTGTTCCGATGCCCTTAAGAATACCAACGATGCACAACAACAAGGTGGATTTGCCTGCCCCGTTGGGCCCCATCAAGACGACGCTTTCCGAAGGGAAAACCTTGAAAGAGACTTCGGCAAGGGCGAGACGGCCGTCGGGATAGCTGAATTTGAGGTTTGTGACTTCTATGGCTGGCCTGTCCAAAATCCTCGGAGTCGAATGGTTCATCATTTGTCGGCATGAGCATGTTTTTGGCCGAAAGGAAGCCAGAAGATAAACGCAACTGCGACCGCCGCTCCGAAAATCAGCATGCTGAGCATCTGAGACAGTGTGAGCCCTAGGAATACGTGCTTGTTATCCCCTCTGAAAAACTCGATGATGAACCTTGCCACTGCATACAGCACGGCGTAGAGGCACATCAACTGGCCGTCGCGGGCCTTCCTCTTTCGGAACCATAT
>CAYVDS010000007.1:27140-32211 GCA_964450145.1 uncultured bacterium | reverse complement strand
ATCGCGAACGTGGCGAGCGATTCATATATCTGAGTAGGGTGGCGCGCGTAGTCATCGACCGTCGGGAATTTGACCGCCCACGGAACCCACGTCGGCTTTCCGTAGCAGCAGCCGCTCATGAAGCAGCCTATGCGTCCTATCGCCTGGCCGATCGCTATACTTGGGGCCGCGATGTCGAGGGCGACGGGTATCGAGACATGTTTCAGCCTGCAAAAGATAAGGCCCGCAACGGAAGAGAGAATGAGTCCTCCATAGAAGACCAGCCCCGCCTGGCGGAGCCGCAGAAGTTCGGACGGGTTTTCGAGTGTATGCCGCAGGTCTACAAAAAGGATGAAGAACAGGCGAGCGCCCACGATTGAGGAGAGAATAATGACAATTCCCGCGTCCGCGATGAACTCTTCACTCAAGCCCACCCGGCCAGCCTCGCGCATGGCGAGGTACAGCGCCACGAGGAAGGCGACGGCCAAAAGAGCGCCGTATGTGTAAAGTTCAAAGGGTCCGATTCTGAACAGAACGGGATGCATCCCCGGCCATTCCTTTCTTTTCGCGAAAAAAACTTATCAGCAGGAGCACAACTCCCGTGCTGACGCAAGAATCGGCCACATTGAATGCCGGCCAAAAACTGAAGTGCAGGAAATCGACCACATATTCGTAGCGGAACCTGTCCAGCAGGTTTCCCATAGCGCCGCCGAGTATCAACGAACACCCGACGGTCAGCCAGCCGCTGCGGGGTTCGACCGTTAGATAGAAATAGACCACGATCAGCATGCTCACGAAAGTTATGACCATAAACAGGTCGGGCATTCCCGGGAAAAGGCCGAAGGCAATCCCGCTGTTATGCACGCGTGTGATCGAAAAGACACCCGGTACCATGGGGATGGACTCGTGCAGGTACATAGTGCGAACCACTATCCATTTGGTCACCTGATCGGCAAGGAGTGCGAGGAAAGCGATGCTGATGAATAATCGAAGCCCCAGCAGAGAGGTGTGTGTGCGAGAATGGTCTGTCACTGGCGCTTCGTCCGGATTTCGGCGCGCCCGTGCGTCGAACGTGTTGCGGCGAGTGTCGTCGGCTTCAGTATTTTTTCTCTGCTTTTCGCGCACATTCAATGCATTGCCTCGCGTAAGGGATAGCCTTTAGCCGCTCGATATCGATGTCTCCAGTGCATGTCAAGCATTTACCGAAATTGCCCTCATCGAGCCTTTCGAGCGCCTCCTCGATCATGCGTACACGCTCATTTTCGTTCGAGGCGATGTTGAGCTCCATTTCGCGTCCGAAGTTGTCGGTGCCGACATCGGCCATATGATAAGAGTACCCGGAAAGGTCTCCGGTGGAATCCCGTTGAGACCGGTTCAGATTGTTTTCAGAAAGATGTTGGAGCTCATGCATCAAGTTGGCCCTCAACTCTTCGAGCTGCTTTTTCAGTTGATTAATCAGTTTCTTATTCATCAGGCCCCTCCTAGCTCATTGATGCATCTCCCGCACAGCAACGGGTGAAGCTCCGATTCACCGACGGCTTCGCTGTAGTTCCAGCACCGCTTGCATTTCTTACCCGCCGCCCTCCTGACCGCAATCGAAATCTCGTCGTCATTCACCGATACGTCGGCAGGCAGCGATTCGCCAAGTGTATGTAACTCGACCTGCGACACGATGAAGATCGTCCGCAACGCGCTCTCGTAACCCTTGAGCAAATCGGCGGTCTCGCTCTTCGCCGGATAAAGGATGACGGCCGCCTCAAGCGAATTTCCGAGCATCCCTTGCTGCCGCGCCATTTCCAACGCCTTTGTGACACCGGCTCTGACTCTGAGCAGATTATCCCAGCGCGCGGCAAGCTCGTCGTCCACAAAACTTTGTTCAACCTGCGGCCACGAACAGAGATGCAGGCTCGACTCGCGCTCCGGCTGATTCGGTATTGCTCGCCACACTTCCTCAGCCGTGAAGCTCAGAGCGGGGGCCAGCATCCGCGTGAGCGCATGAAGTATGATATTGAGGACAGTCTGCGACGACCTGCGCGCGGGATTATCCGTCGCAAAGGTGTACAGGCGGTCTTTCAGCATATCGAGGTAAAGCGAACTCAGAGAGACGGTGCAATAGTTGTACAGCGTATGGAAAGCCGTGTAGAACTCGTAGTTCTCATGAGCGCGTGTGACCATCGCTATCGTCTGCTGGAGCATGTGCAGGGCCCATCGGTCCATTTCGTCCATGCGCTCATAGGGGACGGAATGAACCTGCGGGTCGAAATCGTACAGGTTGCTCAACAGGAACTTGAATGTATTCCGTAATTTCCTGTAAGCGTCCGCCAGCCGCTGTAATATCTCGAAGGAGACCCTGATATCCTGCGTGAAATTCTCCGAGGCCACCCACAGCCTGAGCACGTCGGCCCCGTACTTCTTTATGACCTCATCAGGATAGATGGCGTTGCCCAGCTTTTTCGACATCTTCTTCCCGTCGCTCGTCACCACGTATCCGTGCGTAAGGACTGCGCGATACGGCGGCTGCCCCTTGATCGCCACAGCCGGCAGCAGCGAGGACTGGAACCATCCACGGTGCTGGTCGGTTCCCTCGATATACAGGTCTGCGGGAAATAGGAGCCCGTCGGTCGTTTCAAGAACGGCGCGATGGCTGACACCCGACTCAAACCATACATCGAGAATATCCTCTTCCTTGACAAAATCATTCGCTCCACATCCGCATTTCGCGCCATTGGGAAGCAGGTCTTTCGCACTGCGGGTAAACCAGATGTCGACCCCGTTTTCGGCGACAAGTTTTCTCAGGTGCTCGAAAACTTCCTCATTGAAGAACTCTTTCCCGCAACTCTTACAATAGAAGATCGGGATGGGGACGCCCCATGACCGCTGGCGCGAGATGCACCAATCGGGCCTGCCGGCGACCATTCCGTAAATCCTGTCCTCTCCCCACTCGGGAATCCATTTCACGTTTCTTATGCCCTCGAGCGCGCGCGGCCGAAGACCATTCGCGTCAACGGCTATGAACCATTGCGCAGTCGCCCGGAAAATGATGGGACCGGCGCAGCGCCAGCAATGAGGATACTGATGCACAATCTGCTCGCTCTGCAAGAGTGCGTCTTTATCGCGCAAGAGCTTCACTATCGCGCCGTTTGCATCAAATACATGCTGCCCCCGGAACTCTTCCGGCGCTTCCGCGGTGAAACGGCCGTCATCGTCGACCGGCGAGAAAACGGGCAAGCCGTACTTGAGACCGACCACATAGTCTTCTTGCCCGTGTCCGGGCGCCGTATGCACGAGCCCCGTCCCCTGCTCGAGAGTCACATGTTCTCCCAATATTACGGGATTAATGCGATTGATGAACGGATGCCTGTAACGGACCCCTTCAAGCTCGCGGCCCTTGAACCTGCGAATGACTTTCGCCTGCGGGTCTGCGCCTATTTTGTCGAGCACGGCGGGCTTGAGGTAGTCAGCGACGATAAAGACCTCCGACCCTGCCTCGACCGCCACGTAGTCGAATTGCGGATGAACACACGCCGCAAGGTTCGCCGGAAGCGTCCACGGGGTAGTCGTCCACACAAGTATGGAAGCGTTTTCCCCAAGATCATGGAGACCTTCGACGACCTTGAACTTTACGTAGATCGAAGGCGAAGTGTGGTCCGCATATTCCACCTCTGCTTCGGCAAGCGCGGTGCGGCAATTCGGGCACCACGTGATCGGCTTTAGTCCTCTATAGATATAATTTGCCTTGTACATCTCGCCGAAGACCGTAACTATTTTCTCTTCGTAAGTGCGGCTCAACGTCAGGTAAGGATGCGCCCAGTCGCCGAACACGCCGAGGCGCTCGAAATCACTCGTCATGATATCCACATACTTAAGCGCGTATTGACTGCAGCGTTTCCGTATGTCGGCCTTCCCCAACTTGCCGCCATTTTCCCCCAGCTCGCTCAAAACCTTGAACTCGATGGGCAATCCATGGCAATCGTAGCCGGGGACAAACGGAGCGTCGTAGCCCCTCATCGTCTTGAACTTGACGATCATGTCTTTCAGGATCTTGTTGAGAGCAGTGCCCAGGTGGATATCACCATTGGCGTACGGCGGACCGTCGTGCAGGATGAACTTCGGCCTGCCCGCCATTTTCTTGCGTATCTTTCCGTAAACATCGTTCTCTTTCCAAAAAGCGATAATTCCGGGCTCCCTTTTTGGAAGATCGGCTTTCATTGGAAAGGATGTCTTCGGCAGATTTAATGTGCCGGCGTAATCCTTGTCCATGTTTTCAAGCTTCTTTGACATACGCGTCCTATGGCCTCACCAACCATGCTTAACAAAACCTACATAGCATCATAATTTACCACAAACGAGACCCCTTGTCAAGGAAATCCGGATTATGGCCGCGGGGCAAACTAATAACAGCGAGAGTAGCAAGACATTTAATTTCAATGACTTACAGTTGCGAGTTCACGGGGATAAGGCTGGCGCCGCTATCGAATGGGTGGGCGGAAGGATTTCTTCGAAGCTATCAGTGATAGGCATATACCGATAGAATTTTCGACCTGCGTACTGCTCCATCAGACGCATGTTAGCAGGGCCGCGGTCAAGCGCGTAGACTATTTCGCCTTCAAGGTCCGGATCGTTGCGCCACAGTCCTGTGCCGTAAGCGAGAGTGGAAGGAAAATTGCTGATGAAGATAACGGCGTTATTGATTTTCCCCGAGTCGACATGGCGCCAAATAGGCGCCGGCACACCTTGATGGATGGGAGAGGAGAGATTGTATTCCCCCAGCTTCTCGGGCAAGAAAACCGCGAGACCAAAGGCTGCGCAAACGAGGACCAGCACCGTCAGGAAACGTGAGCCTACCATGCGATCTTCGACCGAGCCGCTGAACCGTTTCCAAACGACCGGCGCTTCTCTTAAACCGCGGGCGGCCAGAATGAGAGCTGCCGGGGTAATGCAGAAGTAATACCTGGGACCGAAAAAGAAATCCTGATGGAAGAAGAAGAAATGGACGGCCGGTATTGCGAGCAGATGCGCAAGGAGAAGATAATCCCATTTGTTTCTGGAAGGAAGCGCAAATGGGATTGCGGAGAGCGCAATCGCCGGGATG
>CAYVDS010000007.1:13504-27130 GCA_964450145.1 uncultured bacterium | reverse complement strand
TAATAGAAGCCGTTGCTCAGGTTGACCAAACCCCGCAAGGGTGTGTGCCTGAATCGCGCAAAGGCCAATTCATGCGGCGGTCGAACAAACCCCAACCGGTAGCTCCTTCCATAAAGCGCCGTATATCCGAACGTGAGCGGATTCCCATTGGTTGCATAGTTATATCCGAGCAGAAGCGTCAACGGGACTGTAAGCCCGAGAGCGAGCCAGAGTGCATTTGTGAAGGGAACCCTGCGCTTGTAGAGCAGCCACAGGGTATAGGCTCCCCAAGGAACAGAAGCGGCGAGGCCGGTCAGTGGCCTTGTCAGAACCATTGCCCCGAGCGACACGCCTCCGAGGAAACAGATAAGGGGGTGATTGCCGGACAGACTCCTCAAAAATAGGTATAGAAAAAGCAGGAAAAAGAATGCGGCCGCAATGTGCGACAGGTGAACCGATGACAGCATTAGGAAAAAAGGGGACACTACAGTCAGAGACGCAGCGCCTCGAGCTATCCGCTCATCGTAAATCCTTGCCGCGGTCAGGTATACCAGAAGAACGCACAGAGCTGCGAGCGTCGGGTTTACAATCCACGTTGCCCCGACGAAGAGACCCAACGTCAGGAGCAAAGGATATCCGGGCGCGACAATAGAGTACCACTTGCCGCTATTACTGATGAAACTCACAAATTGGAAGAACTCCGGATACCGCGGCGGCTTCGCATACAACTGACCGCTTGCGAATATCTTGGACTGGAAGATGTAGCAGACCTCATCGGAGCATATGGGAACGTGGTGAAACTGATACAGCGAAATCGCATTGGTCACCAAAAACACAATCAGTATGGCGGTGGACAAAAAAAGATATCGCGGAGATTGGAACAAGAGCTTTTCCGCAACGCGATGGGCCTTTTCGGCGATAACAGGCGCGTTTATTACGATGAGCGAAACCAGCCCTACGGCGGCGCCCGCAAGAAACATATCCTCGACAAACGCCCGCGTGCTCTCCATCAGTCCCCATGTGAGCATTTGGAGCGAGATTTTATTGCGCGGATAATTCAATAGTGTTACCGCGATTATCGCAGCCGCCGCGCAGGTTGAAGCCCATTCTTTGAGGGGCAGCGAAGAAATCCTTTGAATGAAGGCCTCGATCCTGGGACTCTTGACCAGCGTAATGATAAGAACTCCCGCCGCAGTGATCGAGAGGTGCACAAGCTGCTGGTTCGTGGAGAGTTCAGCGCCGACGGTGAAATAGTCGTTGCGCATGGCGATCCAGCTCAGAAGGCAATACGCGGTTGTGGCTATCAGAAAAAGGCTTGTCTTGATCTTGCCGCTCATCTGTCTTCTGAATCCTTGGGAAGGATCGGCGTTGCGTGGGCGTTCTCCATTTGCGAGATCGCGAGAGCTTGCGCGATCTTTGTGACTCTGTCCGAAAGTATGGAAAGTTGGATGGAAAAGTAGATGAGCACGAGGGTGAGGAAAACCAAGGACATCACCAGAAGCGCAGAGGAAGAGAACAAGCCTTCCGCTATCCGAAGAACCAAGCCAGCGAGCGGTGGAATTGCGACGAGGCAGACGACCCCAAAGATAATAATCAGCCAGGCGGCGGCATAGCCGACATAGAGCCTGTCTTTGAGAACCTGGTGAATTACCATGCCAGCCATTCCGGCTCCGGCCAAACAGATCAGCACTATGCCAAGGGTAGTCAACGGTCTCTCCCCCTTTCGAAGTATGCGCGGAAGACTGCTATGAACACGAGAAGTATTGTTTTGAGCGGATACTTGAAGTGGCTCATCCAGCCATACATGGAAAGGCCGGATGCGCGCTCGGCCATAACGACCGGATATTCGACGATTTTCATTCCCGCAAAACTCAAAGAAACAAGAGCTTCGGCGTGAAAATCGACGATTTGCTCGAAGGCCAGTTTTTCGTAAGCGCGCCGGTTTACGGCTTTGAAACCTGAAGTGGTGTCGTAAATCCGCACGCCTGTTGTCAAGAACGTGAGCCATGAAAAAATGCGCATGCCCGCGCGTCGCCCGAGCGGACCAGAAGGTTTGCGACCGCCTGCGAACCTCGAGCCGATTACCACGTCGGCCTTTTCTTTCTCGAGCGTTGAAAGCAAGGCGGCTATGTCTCCGGGGTTGTGCTGGCCGTCCGCGTCGAGGAGGACCACCGCCTCGAACCCTTTGCGGAGCGCGTATTTCATGCCCGTCTGGATCGCCCGCGCGTATCCCAGGTTGCAAGGAAGCTTAATGGTGGGCACGCCCAGATCAGAAACGATGTGCGCAGTATCGTCAGTCGAGTAGTCGTCTACCACCACGATGTGGCAGCCGGGAGCAGACTCTTTCGTCTTCCTTATGACGCTCGCGATTGAGTCCCGCTCATTATGCGCTGGGATTATGATGAGACACTCACTAGCTTTCACGTTTATCTCTCACACCTTGCTTCTCGGCAATAAGAACTGTGTTCATCCCGAAGGGAAAGTTTCTGTCGAAGACTTTCAGTGGAGGAAGCATCCATTCGGGCATCTTGTTAGGAAAGATCATTCCGCTGCAGAAAAGATGCTTTACAAGCAGGCCGCGCGTCTCGGCGCACCGTCTGAGGAAAGCGCGCGAAAACGCCAGTCCGCCACGTTCGTGGCGAACCAGCAACGAGAACAGGGCCACGGCCGGGTTAGCGCGATTTGGCTCAATGAGTACGACATATCTTCGGCTCACGCGGCTCAACTCGGCCACCACGGGCAACGGGTCGGGCACGTGGTGCAGAAGGCAAGCCGCAATGGTCAAATCGAACGTGTCGTCTTTGAACGGCAATCGCAAAGCGTCGGCTAGGGCCTTGCGGCAAGGATTCTGCTTAAGCAATTTGGGAGAGCTATCAACTGCAAAACACTCGGCAAGCTGGCGCAGGTAGTAGGAATATGTCCCGTTGCCGGCGCCTACGTCGAGTATGCGCGTTTCTTTGGTAAGGGGCACTCGTTCGGTTATGAACTTGAGCTTTGGGGCAACACATGCTTTGACTACGGGATGCCACGGCGGCCTGTAGTCAATGCCTGACTCCCAGTAGTCTTTCTGAAACCTATCGGGCTGTTGAACATTTTGTGGCATACGCATAGATTTGAAGGTACGGCAGGGGCTCATGGCGGGGAAAAAATCCAGCGTTCTTGAAATACGCACATCCCCTGTTCCGAAGAATTCGCTGGAGTAGTCTCCTTGAAAAAGCAATCTAACATAACGAACCATTGTTGTCAAGGAAGAATCCTTCTCCGCGCAAGGCGCGGAATACACAAAAGAAATGGCAACCACGGAGAGCACGGGGCGCACGGAGAAAGACCTTTGTTATCCACAGACTTCGCAGATTCGCGCAGATTCTGAGAAAGAAAAAGAGGCATTCTTAACCGCAGATGGACGCAGATAAACGCGGACTAAATCCCCCTCTTTCCCCCTTTGCAAAGAGGGAGGAGTGACAGAGGACACGGACGTCTTCGTTTTCCCTTACGCATTCCATGTGGCCTCTGCGGCAAAAAACCTTTTCTTTTGGGAACCCGACCCCAAGGAGCGGGTTTGACATTGCTGTCTCTCTTGCACTACCATTCATGCTGGCTGGCCATGAAAGCGCTAAGCAGGGACTGTCCCGCGGTGGATTCCCGCCTTCGCGGGAATGACAGATAGTGGCGTCGCCACCGCATGCGCGAGAACTTTTGACGCGGTGTATATATTTCATTGCGGTTAGTGAGATGCACGATACGCCTGACATTTGTGTGACCAAAACCGATCCGCTTCGACGGAGCGATTGGATGGTTATGATCACACTCGCAGGTGTTGCCTTTGCGGTTTTCGCGTTCCTTTTCTTTCATAAGTTTGAAGGTCTCCGGTCAAATGACGAGGCGCATTACTCGCAATTGGCCAGGAATCTTTCCAGCGGACATGGGTTCACCACAAAAGCCATAACCCCAATCGACCTTGCAATAGACCCGCGAGTAGACGACCATCCGGATTATTGGCGGGCTCCGCTGTATCCGCTCATACTCGGGATTGCGTACCTGTTCATGGGCCCGAAAGAATACGGGGGTGTTCTGGTCTCGGGCTTTTTCTTCATCCTGCTGGCGCCGATGCTTTATCTTTTCGGGAGAAGGCTTTCGGAGCGAGCGATCGGGATTTCAGCAGCCGCGATTGCATTAGCGCTCCCTCAGATGTGGGATTACAGCCTGCACGCGCTTACTGAAATGTCATTCGCGTTCTTGCTCGTGTGTCTTCTCTATTCCATTTATGCTCGCGCGAACCCATTCGTGACGGGCCTCGTGTTTGGGTTGTGCTATCTGAACCGTTACAACGCGCTCTTTTATGTCCCGGTAATCATTTGGTTTTTTGCCGTCGTGGACAAATACACGTGGCGGCGGATGGGAATGTTTGCGGCAGGTGCCTTCGTGGTTTCGGCGCCGTGGCTGATCAGGAACACGGCGCTTACAGGCAATCCGCTGTTTTCTCTGCAGAACTACATGCCCGCGATGTTCACAACGACGTATCCCGGCTATACAGTTTATGCATCGTTTGACCCGATAAGCGTGGCGGCGACACTGCGGGACCATCCGTGGGACGTGTTGTCAAAGTACGCACGCGGATTGAATTATCTTACGGGCGAAATCCCTTCGCTCACGCATCCGGTCATAATGCTTTTGTTTGTCGGCGGAGCGTTGGCATTGCATGCTCCTCGCCGGAAGAGATTCTTGCAGTATGCGTTCTTCATTATGATGATAATCCAACTGCACCTCGTCGCGCTCGCTGTCAGCCCGGTGGAGCCTCTAATCCGCCACTTTGTGCCGTTTATTCCAGTGATTGTAATATTCGCCGTTTTCGCCTTCGAGCAATTAGTTCGGCTGGTTCCCCGGCCGAGGACGCAAAGGTTCTTGACGGCCGCCATGGTCGTTGTCGTGATAACCACTTCCGTAAACAAGGGTCGGAATATCGACTGTGAACCGATGCATGCAGTGAGTGAGCAAGAGATCGAGTATATCAAGCGATTGGGGAGTGGCCCGGTGGTAACCGACCAGGCGTGGGAGTTGGCGTGGAAGGCTGACCGCGCGGCAATCTGGGCGCCCGCAGAGTATTCGGGTTTTCGAGAACGACTTTCCGCTATCAGGTATGTATTCTTTTCCGGGACGCCCTTCGAGCCGTCGGAGTCGACCAGTTACAGGCGAGAGTATTTGGAGAATCCTGATTTCAACAGGGCGTTTGTGCTTGAGAAAAGGTTTGATGAAGGCGGGATGCTTTTCCATAGAGCAGGCGAAAGGGGACAGACGTAGGAGGAAAACGATTGCGGATTTCGGATTGCGGATTAGAGAACCAATCGAGAAGGGGGGATAGCGCAAGGCGATTTCGGATTGCGGATTTAAGGGGGGTGAGGGGGTAGATTATATTTGTGAGCGGGCGACGCGTTTGAGGTCGAGCATCATTTCGAGCATGGATTGATATCTCTGATCGGGGCTTTTTTCGATCGCCCTCATGATAATCTTATCGACATTATGATGCACCGACGACTTGACTCTTGACGGAGTCGGCGGCTTCACTCTCCGGTCTACAATCTCGCGGGTGATTTCTTCGGCCGTCTTGCCGGTATACGGAGATTGCCCGGTGAAGAGCTCGTAGCAGGACACGCCGAGCGAGTAAATATCGGTTCGAACATCGACCTTCTTCCGGGTGAGCTGTTCAGGGGCCATATATCTTTTAGTCCCCCGGAGTCTCTCTCGCGAAAAAGATGAGAAGAAAGAAGCCTCGGCCTGCGAGAGCCCGAAATCCGCGATCTTTATGGCATTTGACGGAGAGATAAGGATATTCTCAGGCTTCATGTCGCCATGCACAACCCCGTGATGATGGATGAATTCCAAACCCGTGCACACGGCTAGGACCAGGTCGATGGCCTGAAACATGGTGAGGTCCTGCTGTTGTATGTGCCGGCGCATGTTCCAGCCGTCGACGAGTTCCATCACGAGGAACCCTCTCTTCCCCTTCTCTCCCGGCAATTGCACTTTTATGAGCTTTATGAATCTGATGATGTTGGGATGGCGAAGCTCCAGCGCGATTTTGAATTCGTGGTCCAGATATTGTGCCTTGCGGCGGTCGGTGAGAAAATCGGGAGGAAGAACTTTTACGGCGACGAGTTGGTCCTGTTCCTCATCGAGGGCCTTATAGACAATCCCCATGCCCCCTCGGCCGATTTCGGCGAGGATACGGTAATTGGCGACCCTTTTATCGACAAAGCCCTCTTCAACCATGTCGCTTTCTTCCAATTATTTTCGAATCCGGGCGGGAAAAACCCAGGCTCATTTTAGCATTTGGCTTTAAGCAGTGTCAACAAAATCCGCGAGCATCTTCAACCACGGGGAGCACGGGGAGAGCCCTTTGCGTCTTTGCGGTGAAAGAAGCTCTTTTGGATAGCACTGATGCCGAATGTGAAGGCTAGTCATGCGGGAAGAAAAAAGCTACACGATCAGATGTTCGTATCCTTCTTCCTCGAGCATCTCCCTGTACTTCTTGTAAACCGGTTTTGTGATGGGGATCAGTTTCAGCGCCTTGGGCACGCTGCCCCTTGCTTTTATTCGCCCGAGCGCAATCGCCAGCGGCACATTCTCTTTGCCCTGAAAGTATTTGTTCGCGACGGCGGATTCCATGCGCATCTCCACATCGGCCTCCCAGTCGCACTCCTCGTCACCCCATACCCACTTAAGGAAATGCCCTTTCTTGGCGGTCTTGGGGTCGGCGTAAGTAGCGTTGAGTACGAGCCCGAGGTCGGTGAACTCCCAACGCTGCGGGACGCGGGCAGCGGCAAGCTTGGGACCGATCTGGTGGTCCGTGCTCATGATGGTAAACAGTTTGTCGAAGACCTTGACGAACTCCTTTTTGTTCTTGAATTTCGCTCCAGCCATGAAAGTCTCCTCCTTCGCTTTTCCGCTACCCAGTTTCAAATATATGGTGATTGATGCGCATCAGCCCGTCGATGTCATAGATATCGGTCTCGAAGAAAGGAACAGTTTTATAAACGGCGCCCGGTTCAATGTGTCCGGTGAGGCTGCGGATGTTTTCCGCGTCGATTTCGGCAAGGCATTGGAAGTCCTCGAGGTTTTTTGCCATGTCGGCAGCGACCATCTGCATAGCCTTTCTCTCGCCGGCCGACTTCGCCAGAACCTCGCCGAGCTTCGCGGCGAGTTTCTCGGGATCATTCTCAGACGCAGTCCGGCCCGCCTCGGAATGACCGAAGTCGGTGTGCACCCTATTGACAATCAGGCCGCAGAAGGGCATGCCATATTCGATAAGTTTATCGTAGAAGAACGTGGCTTCCTCAATTGTGATGTCGTCGGGACTGGTAATCAGAAGAAATGCCGTAGCGTCGTCGCGGAGGAGGTCGTAGACCGCGGACGCTCGCTCTTTGAAGCCGTCGTACATCCCCTCGAAACTGAGAAAAAAGTCAGACGCCACCTTGAGCGCGCTGATGCCGGTGACGCGCTCGAGGGTGCGCAGAATGGCCCCTGTTCCTTTCTGGAACATGCGGATGCCGAACTTGCCGGCGGAAAAATATGGTTTCAGGAACCACTTGAGCACGCTTCCATCGAGAAACTCAGTCATGCGTCTGGGAGCATCGAGAAAGTCGAGCGCGTGTTTTGTGGGCGGCGTGTCAAGCACGATGAGGTCGTATTTCCCCTCGGCGTGTATCTCGAAGAGCTTTTCCATCGCCATATATTCCTGTGAGCCCGCGAACGCGTCGGAGATGTTCTTGTAGAGCGGATTGCTGAGAATCCTTTCGCGCATTTCGTCATTCAGCGCGTGTTTGATAATGAGCTCGTCGAACGTGCGTTTGGTATCGAGCATCATGGCGTAGAGCTCGCCTTTCGGAGAGATTCCCGCCTCAGCGAATTTCTCTCGCGCAATACGTCGCTCCTCATTGCCGAGTTCGGGGAGCCCGAGCGAATTCGCGAGGCGTTTCGCCGGGTCGATCGTGAGCACGATTACTTTTCGCCCGCGCATGGCGCCGTGGATAGCGATGGCCGCCGAAGTCGTCGTCTTTCCGACGCCTCCGCTTCCGCAGCAGATGATGATTTCCTTTGTGTCGACCAGTCCCTCGATATTCATCTTGATGTCATCTCTCGAGCGCTTCCATCATGTGAGCGCTCACTTCCTCGATCAGACTTATGTCGAAGCTTTTCGAGAAGACGAACGGTACATTCATGAACTCATAGTCGAGCATATGCTTCAACCTCGAAATGTAGTATTCGTTCAATGCCCTCCGGCGCATCGCCGCCTCGAAGCAATCGAACATCGCCAAGGCCGTTTTTCGCTCGGCGCGAGCAAGCTTCTGCAAACCGTTGGAACGCACCCTCTCCCTCATGATATCAAAAATCGCCGCGTCGCGCTTCTTGAGAACCTGCGGGAAAACTGAATTGATAATTATGTATCCTATCGGGACCCCAAGGAGCTCATCCACGCTCTGGCACATTTCGACGGTTTCATTTACGGGCATCTCTTCAGGCAGGGTAACGACGTTGAGCGCGGTGCGGTCGGGGTCGGTAATGAGTTCTATTATCCGGTCGGCCTGCCTCCTGACGAAGCCGGTTTTAACGGTGTTGGCCGCGGCAAAGGGGACGCGGAGGAAGGCGACGCCGTGAGCGGTCGCGGGCGCGTCAACAATGATAATATCGTACTTGGGTGCGGAGCCGCGTTCTCTCTCTTCCTCGAGCAGCATGATTTTGCCCAAGGTGACGAACTCCTTGAGGCCGGGGGCCGCAGCCACAAAGTATCGGTAAATAGGGCTCCCGATTATCTGGCGCGCGATCCTCCTGACACCGACCTGCACCTCGACGAACTCATCCATCACGTTCATCGGAAGGAAGTTCCTGACAAAGATGTTGCGGTATACGACCGCCCCCTCGTATCCCACCTCGGGGGAACCAAAAAGCCGCGAGATGCGCTCCTTCTCATCCATCTCGATGATAAGAGGACGCTTGCCCATGCGTGAGGCAACGAGCCCGAGGGCGGCGCAGATGGTGCTTTTTCCCACCCCGCCCTTCCCGGAAACGAACAGGAGCCTTTTGTCAAATATGTTCAGTTTCATCGGTCTTGGTAGTGAGTCTCCTTAGGAAGGCGAAAGGCGAAAGGGCAAAGGCGAAAGGGGGAAAAGCTAAAAAGAAAGATTGCTTCGCTCCGCTCGCAATGACCATTACCGATAGTCCTTCCTTTGATAATTGACCTCGCCGCAGACGTGGTCAGGCGCTCCTGAGAAAGTAGGTTCAACGTTCAAGGTAGAAGGTTCAAGGTCAAAAAAACAAAAGACAGATTCTTCGCTTCGCTCAGAATGACGTTGCAGTGATCCTGTCGGTTCACTGATCCGTTGTGCCGGAGGTTACGTCCTCGCTTGTTCTCCAAGCGCTTTACGGACTTCCGAGAACACCTTGCCTGAGAATAGCATCGCTATGTGGCCCACGTTTTGAACCATTATTCCGTTGCACGGGTCAGGAAGAAGCGCGTTCTCCGGCGGAAGAATGATGTTGTCAAATTCCGACCACACGGCCACCATGTTGACGGAGTCGGGCGGCCGAACCGCCTCCGATAATTCTTTGATAACGGCTGAATCGGGATGGAACTGCCGCGCCGATTTGAGAATCCCGAGCGCAGCCATTTTCGTGCCGCGATGGGGACAGCCTAGAGTTATCGCTGTTCTGACGCAGGTCGAGCCCCCGAGTTTTTCGATATAATATCGCGCGACAAGGCCTCCCATGCTGTGCCCGATGAGGTCAACCTTTTCGCAACCCGTTTGTGTCATCACCTGTTTCACCCTATCCGACAGTTGAGCGGCGAAATCGGGGATGGATGCGGACGCCGGCCTGAAATTCGGAGTAACGATGTTGCCCCAGCCAGCGCTCTTCAGCCTATGGCGCAATAGAATAAAGGCCGACCTGTTATGGTTATACCCGTGGCAAAGAATCACGGGTGTGTCGCCTCGACGCAGCCCGCCGGTCGAATATTCGCCAAGCGCGTAACCCAGCGGGTACAGCAGCACGGCGAGGAACGCGGCTGCGATTTCGCCTCCTATTCCGAACGCCCGTTGCACGGCTGATGCGGCTCCATATCCCGCCGTTATCTGCGCGTCTCGATTTCCAATCTCATACCGCCGGATTATATAGGAGATAATCACTGCGACGGCAACGATCAGAAAAAGTGTTCGGAGAGTGTCCTGGACAATCTGCATTGTGATAGGCAATGGTTTATATGTGGCGCCTAAAGCGGCAGAAATAATTGCGCATGTTTCACGCGCTATTCATCATGGATTCCCGCCTTCGCGGGAATGACAAATGGCAGCCGGATTATTCCCCAGAGCGATTTCCCGGGAATATTTCGTAGTCACGATAACCGGGAACCAATTTTGTGACAGCTTGCTGGAGCTCATCCTGCACTTCTTCACCGGTTGGGAGCTCGAGTAGCCGACTGACAATGCCGGTGAGGTCCTTCAGCGAGATAGAGCGGATAAGTGTTTTCACGTCCGGAATCGCAGTGGCGGCCATGCTCAATTCGCGCACTTCAAGCCCCACAAGCAGAAGCGCGAGAGGAAGATCGGCCGCGATCTCGCCGCAGACGCTCAGGGGCACCCCCTCCTTTTTGGCCGCGTCGATAACGAATCTGAGCATCCGCAGAATACCGGGGTGAGTGGGCTGATAAAGATGCGCGATCCGCTCGTTAACCCGGTCGACCGCCAGAGAATACTGAATCAGGTCGTTCGTGCCGATGCTGAAAAAGTCAACCTCTCTGGCTAGTATATCGGCGATAAGGACGGCCGATGGCGTTTCGACCATGACGCCGACCGGCATATCCGGGTCAAACGGAATCCCTTTCGCCTTGAGGTCTCTCTTCGCTTCTTCGAGGATCGCTTTGGCCTGTCTGAACTCAGAGAGGCTGGTAATCATGGGAAAGATGAGCTTGACTCGCCCGTACGCGCTCGCTCTTAGAATCGCGCGCAACTGCGGATTGAATATCTCAGGATGGTCCAGGCAGAACCGAATGGCGCGGCAGCCCATGAACGGATTGACCTCCTGATATCGGAAATTGTCGCCGAGCAATTTATCGCCGCCTATGTCCAGCGTCCTGATAGTGACCGGATTCGGGTTCATGAGTTCAGCCACCCTGCGGTAGGCTTCGGCCTGCTCTTCTTCGCTTGGAGGAACAGTCCTGTTCAGGTACAAGAATTCCGAACGGAACAGACCCACTCCCTGCGCGCCGTGCCCCATGGCCGACTCAACCTCCTCAGGCAGGTCTATATTCGCCAGCAGAGCGACCGTGTGTCCGTCAAGTGTCTGCGCGGGCAAATCCTTGAGTTTCTCGAGGAGGCGCTCCGACTCGATATAGCGCTCCCGCCGGATTTGGTATTCGTTCAGACATTGCTCGTCAGGCGAGACTATGACAACTCCCAGAAGCCCGTCAACAATGAGGAGATCGTCGTTCTTCACATGCTCGGTGACATTCTGAAGGCCTACGACGGCGGGGACTTCGAGAGCCCTGGCCATAATTGCGGCGTGCGAAGTGCGCCCCCCGACATCTGTTGCGATCGCGAGAACATTTTCTCTGTCCATACTCGCGGTCTCGGCGGGCGTAAGGTCGTGAGAAACGAGGATGACCTTTTCGCCGAGCTTTGAAAGGGGCCTCCTTTCCTGTCGCAACAGCTTGCGGAGAACCCTGCGGCTGACATCCTGTATGTCATGCAGGCGCTGCCGAAGGTACTCATCCTCCATCGAGGTGAACTTTTCCGCGATTGCGTTGATATTATCTGAAAAAATGAACTCGACGTTTCTTTTTTCTTCGCGGATTCGACGCGTTGTTTCCGTCAGGAGGATAGGGTCTTCGAGGAGATGAATGTGCGCGTCGAAGATTTCCGCCAGACCCGGCTCTTTGGCCCTCTCCTCGAATTTCTGCTTAATCAGGTGTATTTCCGCTTTGCTTTCGCTGATCGCCAACTCGAACCGCTCGATCTCCTGATCCACCTCGTCTTCGGCGATCCTGCGAGGCAGAATGCGGAAACTCTCGTCGAAGATGACGTAGGCCTTGCGTATCACGACGCCCGGCGAAGCCGCTATGCCAGTTAATTTCTTCATTGACTCACCTGCGGGCGTTCTCCCAAACACTCGCGAAACAATCGCTCGACAAGGTCGAGCACTTCTTCGGCGTCGGCGCCCTCGGCCATAACCGTCAATTCGGTTCCCTTGACGGCGGCGAGGGTAAGCACCCCGATAATACTCTTGGCGTTGACCCGGTACCCGTCGTCTTTCTCGATGTAAACATCTGACCGGTACTTGTTGAGCTCGGACACGAGGTTTTTTGCCGGCCTCGCATGCAGGCCGACCTCGTTTTGCACGACGACCTTGCGCTTGAGCGCACGAGTCTCTTGGCCCCTGGGCTTTCTCATTTTTTTCTTATATCCCGGTGTGAAACGCTTGCGTCAAATCCTTTGTCTTTCAAGTATTCACCAAGCCAGTTTGCGAGCACGACCGACCTGTGGCGCCCGCCGGTGCAGCCGAAAGCGACGGTCAGATAGCTCTTGCCCTCTTTTTGGAATTGGGGCAACAGGAATTCCATCATGTCATCGAGTTTCTCGAGAAACCGCCGACTTCCCGGTGAACGCAACACGTATTCGGCTACTTTCTTCTCGTTCCCGCTGCCCCCCTTGAGGCGTGGCACGTAATTGGGATTGGGGAGAAAGCGGGCATCGAACACCATGTCCGCTTCGGCGGGGACACCATACCGGTAGCCGAATGACATTACGTTGACGGAGAGAGGACGCGACGCGCCGGGGACGGAGAAGATTCTCACCAGCCGTTCCTTCAATTGGTGTATGTTCGCGTCGGATGTGTCAATAATATAATCGGCCAACCCGCGGAGCCGCGCCATCTTGGCGCGTTCACCCTCGATGGCGGCGGGAAGCGATTTGTGGCCGCTCAGCGGATGTTTGCGCCTCGTCTCGCTGTACCGGTTTATCAGCACCTCGGTGCGGGCCTCGAGGAACAATATCTCGTAGCTGAACAAGTTTTTCCGCAAGAACCGCAGTTCGGAAAAAAGCCTGTTGAGAAATCCCCCTTCCCTGATGTCGATTCCGAGAGCCACTCTTTTCAGCCGTCCCCGCGACTGCATACATAGTTCGGCGAACTTCGGAATCAGCATCGTGGGCAGGTTGTCAATACAAAAGAAACCGATGTCCTCAAGACACTTTATCGCCTGACTTTTGCCTGCGCCGGAAAGACCGGTTACGATCACAAAGTGGCTTCTTCTCATGGCTCAAAATCGTCCGGGGTCTTCTCGGCGGAGGCGATCGCCTGGTTCAGTTGCTCGGTCAGCAGCCTCTCGCTGTCGACGCCCATCTCTCTCAGGCGATGGTTGAGCGCCGCGACCTCGATGATGATCGCCATATTCCTGCCCGGTCTTACGGGTAGAGTTATTTTCGGAAGTTTTACCTCCAACACCGTGTAGGAGTCCTCGGTGAACCCGACTCTATCGTATTCCTTCGAGGCGTCCCAATCTTCGAGCTCGACGATCATACTGATGCGCTTCGTATTTCTTATGGAACCGACGCCGAAGATATTCTTCACGTCGAAAATGCCCACGCCCCGTATTTCCATGTG
>CAYVDS010000007.1:2129-13494 GCA_964450145.1 uncultured bacterium | reverse complement strand
ATGGCGCAGCAGGCTTGAGCCCTCCCCGTAAAGGAATCTGTCACCCCTGCGGCGCACCAACACGACGTCGTCGGCCACGAGCCGATGGCCTCTTTCCAGAAGCTCGAGGGCGCACTCGCTCTTCCCTACTCCCGCGCGGCCCATGATCACGACCCCAACCCCGTAAACGTCTACGAGCACACCGTGGAGACTGGTCTCCGGCGAAAACTGATTGTCGAGAAACACGATTATCTTGCTTACTACCTCAGTAGTCGTGAGCAGGGATCTCAGCACTGGAACCGACGCCTGGTCGGCCAGCTCGATGAACTCGCCCGGCGGGGTCAGCCCGCGTGTGACAATAAAGCACGGTATCTCGTACTTGAAAATCCGGTCGAGCCTCTCGCGGAGCATCGGAGGGTTGAGCTGTTTCATGTAATTCACTTCAGTCAATCCCATGACTTGCACCCTGTCGAATGCGAAGAAATCGAGATAGCCCGCAAGCGCAAGGCCCGGCCGATTAATGTCGGCGATCGCAATGGTCCTCTCCATGCCGTCGTTGCCGGCAAGGATCTGGATTTTGAGGTTATCTTTCGTCCTCTCAATGAAATCGCCGACCGTCAAACTCTTAATCATGATGCCGTCCCCGTCAACTAAAAGGGGCGCCTGAGCAGACCGTACCCGCCCTCTTTTCGCTTGTAGACCACATTGACATCGTTGGTCCTTGCATTTACGAATCCGAGGAACTCCCCGCCCGACACGTCAAGCTGCATGATGGCCTCTTCAATCGACATCGGTTTCGGAGCGAACCTGTCGCTTACCAGCACGCGATGCTCGCCGTACTGCTCGAAGCTCTCCTGCGGTTCGGCTGTCGTTTCTTCAGTTTCTTCTGTTTCAACGGCTTCTTCCCCCGCCTCCACAGCGGCTTCCGTGCCTTTTCGCCTCTTCGTCGTGCGCACCTTCGCCGTTCGGCGACGCAGTTGTCGCTCGAGCTTTTCCACGGCCTTGTCTATGGAGGCGTACATGTCGTTTGTGGCCTCGTGGCTGTGGAAATTCACTCCATTGCGTCCCGAAATCGTAATCTCGGCAAACTGTCGGTATTTCTCCACCGTAAGCACAACGCGCACATCTATGATATGGTCGAAATAGGAACGAATTTTCTGGAGTTTCTTCTCGATATGCGCGCGAATGGGATCTGTAACTTCAACGTGACGACCGGTTACCGCAATCTGCATGCTCACGCTCCTTGTGCTTTGCGACTTGAATGAGTCGCTCCACATTGACTGAACCATTTGGCAACGGTGATAAACGAAAGTCTTCCCCGCCCTTGTCGGGCTGGGCATATGAAAGGCCATTTTGAAAGAGAGGCAAGCCAAAACTCTAACAACTCAATGCAATTATAGCACTTATGGAGAGAAGGTGTCAATCACCGCAAATCGTGCGAAAAGGGGTGGCCGGCCTCAAAATAAGCTTTTATTTCCCCGGTTCTATAGGGGGGCGAGGGCGTTCTTTCTGTCGGCCGCGGCGGGCATGGAAAATGAATTGTTCGCCCAGATACACTTGTCGGGCGCGCGGACTAGTGACTAGTTCGTGCGAGTTTCCGGAGACCTCAACTCTGCCCTCGAATAGGAGATACGCTCGATCCACAACTTCGAGGGTCTCGCGGACGCTGTGGTCGGTCAAGAGTACGCCAATCCCCCGGTCTCTCAATTTTCTAATGAGCTCTTGCAGGCTAAAGACTGAGATAGGGTCAACACCCGAGAAGGGCTCATCGAGCATTATGAAGTAGGGAGAATTGACCAGAGAGCGGCTTATCTCCAGTCTTCTTCTCTCGCCGCCCGAGAGCGTGTAGGCGGGCTGTTTGGCGAGATGGGCTATGCCGAACTCTTCGAGCAGGCTCTGCGCCCGCTGGCGGCGTTCCTTGCGGGGGCAGCCGGAATGTTCTAAAATGGCAAGGAGATTGTCCTCGACGGATAGTTTCCTGAACACCGACGAATCCTGTGGCAGATAGCCGATCCCCATTCGGGCGCGCCTATACATGGGCAACCGGGTTATCTTCTCGCCATTTAGTATGACCTCGCCCTTGTCGGGTGAAATCAGGCCGATCACCATGTTGAAGGTTGTGGTCTTCCCCGCCCCATTGGGTCCGAGAAGCCCCACTATCTCTCCCGAGGAAACTTCAAGCGAAACCGAGTCCACAACCTTACGCTTCTTGAAATACTTGACCAGCGACCATGTGACAAGCGACGGTTTAGAGGGGGGAGAATTCATCTGGTTGTGGCTTCTTCGAAGGTCGCGGGGTGCACGATTCCGCGCACGTTGCCCTCTGCGACCACTTCATTGGTGTCCAGGAAGACAGTGATCTTGTTGGCGCTGAGCTCACCTCGAGTGTCTTTAACATGTGGGTCTTTAAGAAGTTCCATCGTATTCTTGTTGCCACGATAGACAGCAAGTTCGGTTGTCGCGACGGTATCGAGGCGAGTGATTTTAACCCGGCCTTCAGCTTCTATTTTCTCCACTTTCTTTAGGCTCTGATCGTAGTATACGGTTACCTTCTCGGCTTTGATTCGTGTTTCGTTTCCGTCTTTGCCGACCATTGCTATGTCGACCGCGCCTTGGAAAACCTGCGGTTTCGATTTTTGGCGGGTGAGCGTCATCGACTCGGCATGTATCAGCCTGAGTTCTTCTATCTCCCCCACTTTGGGAACCGCTAGTCCCGTGGGTTCGGTCTTGGGCTCCTCGTTCGCTGCCGCCGCGGGAAGAGCGACAAAGAGGAGAAGCAGGAAAGCGGCCACTCTGGATGCACTTTTCATGGATTGATATCTCCCCCTCGGATTGTTCCTTGAACATGATATATCTTAAAAGTCTCGTGTTCCGGCGAGAGTTCGAAGCCATTGCCTCGAATGACAGAACGCCCTCTTGTGATTGTTACGTTGTCCTTGCCCCTGAGGACGCCGGCTTTCTGAACCCATGCCAGGGCATCGGTTTTCACCGTGCTTCCGTCAGAAGTGGTGACTGCAATGTTGCCACGGAGAACCGCGTCGTTGGTCGCGCTATTGTACACGCCGGAATCCGCGGTCAGCACGGTGAATTTGCCGTCGGCCGCATAGTAAGTCATTTTCACATCTTGCATTCTCGTCGGCCCTTCCATCACCTGCTGGACTGATTTGGCCGCTAACTCCCACTGGAGCTTTCCGTCTTTCGTTTGTGAATATCTGACGTCCTGAAGCTGCTGCACAAGTTCAGGAGGTTTCTTGGCTTCCGGCTGCGAAAGCTCTCCAACTTCTTTTTCTGGAGCCAGCTTCTCAGGCTTTCCGTCGCAAGAAATCAGCACAGACGCCGTCAGCGCCAAGACCAGGAGAAACACGCGCGTCCGCAGATTTTCCATGAAACCAATTGTAGCTCATGCGCAACGCTTTTACAACTTATTCTTCTCGAAAATTATCCTGAGTCCCACCAATGTGAGGAGCGGATTGACTTCCTGAATCTCTTTGGAATGCTCGGCGATTATACCTGCGCAGCCGCCGGTGGCAATTACTTTCGGGTCGCCTTCCATTTCTTTTTTGATGCGGCGAACCATACCGTCGACTAGCTCAGCGTAACCGAATATCAGGCCGGACCTTATGCTCGAGACGGTATCTTTCCCGATGACAGTCTTGGGGGCAACCAGCTCGACGCGCGGCAGCTTCGCGGTCCGCTGAAACAGGGCTTCGGCCGAAATGATTATTCCCGGGACAATGGCGCCGCCAAGATATTGCGCCTTGGCCGAAACGGCGTCGAAAGTGGTCGCCGTCCCGAAATCCACGATAATGAGCGGGCCGCCGTACAGGCTGATGCCGGCCACTGAGTTCACAATCCGGTCAGCGCCGACCTCTCTCGGGTTGTCATAGAGGATTGAGAGCCCCGTCTTAACGCCGGGCTCGACAAGCACCGGCTCGCATTTTAGGTAGCGGCTGCACACCTCATCGAGAGCGCCTTGCAGCGGCGGAACCACCGACGATATGCAGATTCCGTCAATCACCGTGGTGTCGAGGTCGGCCTCTCGAAAGAGATTCCGGATAATGACCCATAGCTCATCGCCCGATTTCCGGATGTCGGTCGAGACTCTCCAGCTTACGCGGAGATTGTCGTTGTCGTATACTCCCATGACGGTCTGTGTATTGCCCACATCTATGACGAATAGCATAGCCAAGCACCCCTCTTTAAGGAAGGCGAAAGGGAAAGGGTCAAAGGCGAAAGGGGGAAAAGCCAAGAAAAAAGAGAAGCTTCGCTCCGCTCGCAATGACCATTGCCGATAAACCCTTCCTTTCACAGTTAATCACGCCAGAGCGATCCGGCGCTTTTATGAAACGGTTTCTGGTTTCGAGGTTCTAGTTTCAGGTTAAAAACCAAAGAAGGTGAAAATCTTGGGCCATTCGCGCGGAAGCGAGAGCGGGAATGCACGCATCAACGCAATAGCGTCACGTCGCCATAGCTGACTGACCGCAGGGCGCCTCCTTTAACTTCCACGACGAGCGAGCCGTCGTCCTCGATATCCCTCGCAACTCCTTCCACGCGCTCTTGTCTCAGTTGCACCCTTATTCGCTTTCCGAGCGTGCACGAGAGTCGGCGCCACTCTTGCCGAACGAGCGCTCCGCCGTCCTGTTGGAAATGCGCGTACTGCTCATCGAGCGCCCTGAGTATCGAACGGAGGACTTCTGCTCTCTCGAACTTCCGGCCCGTCTCGATGCGCATCGATGTCGCCATGTCCGCGATTTCAAGCGGAAACATGGACGGAGTCTGGTTCACATTGAGACCGAAACTCGTGATCACGTATTTGACGGCGTCCTGTTCAGCCACCAGTTCCGTGAGAGCGCCGCAGATTTTTCGGCCCTTGATAGTCACATCGTTGGGCCATTTGATCTGGGCCTCGATCTGATAGCGGTCGTTGAGCACGCGCGCTACCGCAACGGCTGCCAACAGCGTCAGTTTCGGCGCGTCGCGCGGCGAGACGGCAGGCCGCAGGATAATCGAGCACCAGATGCCGGACGAAGGGGGTGAACTCCACCGCCTCCCGAGACGCCCGCGTCCGGACGTTTGCGATTCCGCGACAATCACAGTCCCTTCGAACGCGCCGTCGCGCGCCCGCGCGGCGGCGATGTCGATCGTTGATGAAACCGAGTCAAAAGAGATGACCGACTTCCCGATTACGGAAACATCCAGACCTGACTCGATATCCAATCCGACGATGCGCTGCGGCCCTCGTTCGAGCGCATAACCGCGGTTGGGGCGCGAGCCGATGCGGAAGCCCTTTTTTCGCAAGGCTTGGACCGCCTTCCAAACGGCGGCGCGCGAAACGCCGAGCCGGAGGCTTATACTCGTTCCCGATGCGTATTCTCCCGCGGCATGGCGCAGGATTGTAAGCACTTCTTTTTCCACAGAGCATGGCATAGTCATTGCGAGTTAGGCGATTCCAGCGGGATAAAAAGAATCCTTTCCACCCGGATATTCGGGGACACCATTTTGCATGATGTCCGCGAATATCCGTCCGCTCATGCGGGGTGAAGCTCAAGCGCAACGTCGAGGACTGGCGCCGAGTGCGTAAGCGCGCCGACGGAAATCGCGTCGACACCGGTAGATGCGATTTCGCGAACATTCTTTATCGATACGTTTCCCGAAGCCTCCAACACTATCGCCTTTTTTGAGCGGCGCACCGTTGCAACAGCCTTGACCAGGGTCTTCACGTCCATGTTGTCAAGCAGGATCGCGTCGGCGCCTGCGGCGACGGCTTCTCTGACCTCTTCGAGCGTTTCTGCTTCGACCTCGATTTTGTGAAGATGTTTCGCTCCCCTTCTCGCTACTGTCACTGCCGCTGTGACCGCGCCCTCCGAAGATTTGGTTTTTTCGGGAATTTGGAACTTCAGGTGATTATCTTTTATCAGAACGCCGTCGTAAAGGCCCATCCTGTGATTGAAGCCTCCACCCGCGCGAACCGCATATTTCTCGAGAATCCGCAGGCCGGGCGTTGTCTTCCGCGTATCGAGAATCCGCACCGGATAAGCTTTCACCGCGTCGACGAACATGGACGTGAGCGTGGCGATCCCGGAGAGTCGCTGAATGAAATTGAGCGCAACTCTTTCAGCCTTGAGAATAGAACCGGCAGGGCCTGACATGCGCGCAAGAACCTGACTTCGGCGCACACGTGCGCCGTCTTCGACCGCCGGCTCAAAGCTCACACGTGAATCGAGACGGCGGAAACATAGGCCGGCCACGGGAATTCCCGCGATCACACCCGCGGCCCGAGCTACGATCTCGCCCTCGGCTGCTGCTCCGGCGGGAACGACGAGGTCGGTGGTCAGATCTCCGACCCCCAAATCTTCGTTCAGGGCCTGGTCAACCAGACGGCACACTTCAAGAAAATTCATTGGCAGCCCGTTTCGGCGTCGCACGCCTCGTCAGCGTATGCTTCGGCGTTCTATGCCTCGGCATTCTATGCCTTGCTCAATTTTCCCTTTTGAGTTTTTGCCCGTTCCGTGGCGGATCGTTTGCGTTGGAACAGTCGCTGCCAGATTATGACGACGGGAGTGGCTATGAAAACGGTGGAGTATGTCCCACTAATCAGGCCAACGATGAGGGTAAACGCGAAATCGCGAGTAACTTCGCTCCCAACAACGAAGAGGACGATGACGACAAAGAGGACGGTGAGCGAGGTGATGATGGTTCGCGAAAGTGTTTCATTTATGCTTCCGTCGATCAGCTTTGCGAACTCCTGCCCGCGCCTCATTTTCATGTTCTCTCGAATGCGATCGAACACAACGATGGTGTCGTTTATGGAGTAGCCAAAAATAGTCAAGAGAGCGGCCACCACCGGCAATTGAATTTGGCGCCCCGTCAGAGCGAGCGCGCCCATCGTTATAAGCACGTCGTGGAACAGCGCAACGACGCCTCCGAGACCGAACCGGAATTCAAATCGCAGCGCGACATAGATGAGAATGCCGATCGTCGAATAAAGAATCGCCAGCAGCGCCTTATTGCGGAGGTCGGCGCTTACCGCCGCGCCTACTTCTTCCGTCCGCTCGACTTCAAATGGCGCCTGAATATTCTCGCGGAGCGCATTCGCTATTTTCTCACCGACGAGCGCCGCGGTCCCTTTAGTGTCCGTCGCCCCGCTTGTTCCCTTTGGGGTCGTGCGGATAAGGACGTCCAAGGGGCTTCCATATTGCTGAATCACTGTCTCCCCGAGCTCGGCTTTTGAAAGAGCATTCCGAACGGACTCAGTCGTGACCGGCTGCTCGAAACGGACCTGAACGATGGTGCCTGGCACGAAGTCGACGCCCATGTTGTCGTTCCCACGCATGTAAAAAGCACCCATGCCGATCACAAGAGCGATCAATGAGATTGTGATAGCGGCGCGGCGCATGGACACGAATCCGAAGTTCGTCAGCTTCTTGAACACCTGGAGCATGGGCAGCCGCGTGATCCATCTGCGTTCGGTGAGAAGGTCGAAGATGACCCGGGTAACGAACAACGCGGTGAAAAGGCTTATGATCAGGCCGACGCTAAGAGTAACCGCAAATCCTTTGACCGGGCCGGTTCCGAACTGGAACAGGACAGCCGCAGTTATGAGGGTTGTCAGGTTCCCGTCAAATATCGGGAGAAACGCCTTTGCGTAACCCGCATCGATGGCCGACCGCAGCGTTTTGCCTTTCTGTATCTCTTCGCGAATGCGTTCGAACACCAGCACGTTTGCGTCGACGGCCATACCAATAGTGAGAACGATGCCGCCGATGCCGGGCAGCGTAAGGGTGGCGCGGAAATACGCCATGAATGCTAAAAGCAGGACGATATTCAGGAGGAGCGCCAAATTCGCAATCGCGCCCGCCACCCGGTAGTAGGCAATCATAAAGAGGGACACCAAGGCGAGACTTATCAAGGAAGCCCTCAACCCATACTTTATGGACTCGATACCAAGCGTCGGACCGACGGTGCGCTGCTCGATAATTTGCACCGGAGCGGGAAGCGCGCCTGAACGAAGTACTATCGCAAGGTCTTCCGCCTCCTGCGGAGTAAACTGGCCGGTAATTTGGCCGCGTTGGGTTATACGCGACTGAATCTTCGGCGCTGACTCCACCTCGTTATCGAGGACGATAGCCAGTTGTTTATAAAGATTCGCTTCGGTAAGTTTTCCGAACGCTATCGCGCCCGTTCGGCTCAACTGGAAATCGACCGCAGAACCCCCCATCTCATCCCTGCCGATTCGCGCGTCCACGAGGTCGGCGCCGGTGACTTGCGCTTCCTTCTGCAATAGATAGTGTAGTTCCCGCCCTTGTGCCGCCTTCTTGCTGAATGGCGCCAGAAGCGTGTCCGCCGGAATCCTTTGATTGTGATTGGCAAGTATCTCCTCGCGGGGAGCAGGCCCTTCTACGACAATATGAAAGCTAAGTTGCGCAGTGCGCCCAAGGAGGTCAATCACCCGCTCCGGTTCTTCAATGCCGGGCAATTGAACCAGAATCCTGTCCTCGCCCTCCCTCTGGATAACCGGCTCAGCAACTCCGAACTCGTCGATACGGTTCCGTATGGTTTCAAGCGCCTGCTTGACAGACATGGTTTTCAGATACGAGAACCGGTCTGCCTTCATTGAGATGAGGAGCTTATCGACGGCGGTGTCATCCACTATGAGTTCGGGCGAGTAGTCAAGTACGGCCTTCTTCACCTCGTCCGCCGTCGATGCGCCCAATGGAACTGCAATTCTCTGGTTTTCGACGGTCATGGAGCCGACCATAACGCGACTATCTATGAACTGTTTGCGCAAGTTGTTCTTGAGGCGAACCATTTCGTTCGTGATGGCCGCGTCCGCGTCGACCTGCAACACAAGATGCATGCCACCCTGCAGGTCGAGCCCGAGATTCACTACCTTTGCCTTGTCGCCTTTGTACCAGCGAGAGAAATAGGTAGACACATCTTCGGCAAATGTCGGCTTAGGACGCTCGGCGCCGTAAAGTTCGTGCGCTTCGATCCGAGCATGGCGCTCTGCATCATAGCGCTTGTATTCTTCGGTCAACGCCTTGCGTTGCGATTTGTCGAGAGTGGCCCATCGTATCGTGGGATATATGTACCAGATGGCGAGCAGGACCACCACGCCAATAATCCCGAATCGCCATCCAAAATTCTTATGCATTTAGTCCCTCCTGAGAAAGAGGCGAAAGGCGAAAGGAGCAAGGCGAAAGGGGGAAAAACAGAAAAGAGAGATTGCTCCTCTCCGCTCGCAATGACCCTAACGAATGCGCTCTTTCTTTCATAAATTAACCACGCCCCGCCATGGTCAGACGCTCCTGAGAAACCAGGTTCAGGGTTTAGGGTTTAAGTTTAAGAATCTCAATACTTCCGAAGAACGTCTCAATATTTCTGAAATACCGCACTTAGGACGTAATAACTTACCTGCATACAATTAAGACCCTGCCTGAGCAGAGGAGACAGGGTCTTGTATGTCCCAAAATGCGCCGAACGCCGCGATGGAGCAGGGTGCTACTTATTCTGACCCCTTTGTCCCGGACTCTTCCTTTTCTCGTACGGCGGCGATGGCGCCGACTGTGAAGCGCAAGTTGACCTTATCAGCGACTTCGAGGATGACATCCTTCTCAGTGACCTTGACGATAACACCGTATAGGCCGCCGGTTGTGATAACCTTGTCACCCTTTTTCAGGCTCTGCATCATTTGCTGATGCTCACGTTGCTTCTTTGACTGCGGCCGGATGAGGAGAAAATAAAAAACCACAAACATCAAGATCAGCGGAATGAGCATGCTGCCCAACGGACCGTACGCTCCGCCACCTGGTTGCGCCTGAGCCGCATACGCTAAAGATTCCATGAACCTCCACACGCGCGCGTCATAAATGCGTGCCGCGCTGGTATTTTGCCAGGAAAGACTTTTTGAATTCGGAGTACCGGCCGGAGAGAATTGCCTCCCGGATTTGAACAAGTAATGTTAGCATAAAATGAACGTTATGTAAAGTTGCGAGCCGCATGGCTGAGATTTCGCCCGCCTTGAAAAGATGGCGCAAGTATGCGCGCGTATAGTTGCGGCAGGTGAGGCATTCGCACTCGGGGTCGAGAGGCGAGAAATCCGCTGCATACTCCGCATTCTTGACGATGACGACCCCGCGCGAGGTCATGAGCGAGGCGTTGCGGGCATTGCGCGTGGGCATGACGCAATCGAACATGTCGATTCCGCGCTCGACAGCCTCGAAGATGTCAACGGGCGGGCCGCTCCCCATCAAGTAACGCGGCTTGTTTTCAGGCAGTTCGTCGGCGGTATAATCAATGATTTCATACATCATTTGCGGGGTCTCCCCCACACTCAGCCCCCCGATGGCGTACCCGGGGAAATCGATATTGATGAGCTCGCGCGCACACTGTTTCCGCAAATCTCGAAAAGTCGCTCCCTGCACGATACCGAAGAGCGCCTGCCGGCGATTGCTGTGCGCGTTCTTGCACCGCCCAGCCCATTTGAGAGTGAGACGCAGGGAAGCCTCGGCGTAGTCGCGCTCCACCGGGTAAGGGAGACATTCGTCGAAGGCCATAATAATGTCGGCTCCGAGAGCGTTCTGGATTTCCATGCAGAGTTCGGGGGTAAAGAAGTGGCGGGAGCCGTCTACATGTGACTGAAAATGCACTCCATTCTCGGTCACCTTATTCAGTTCAGCAAGACTGAACACCTGGAAACCTCCGCTGTCGGTCAAGATGGGCTTCGGCCAGTTCATGAACAGGTGCAACCCGCCGGCAGCCCGAACAATTTCATGGCCCGGTCTCAAATATAGATGATATGTATTGCTGAGGATTATTTCAGCGCCCAGCATGTGGAGGTCTTCGGAACTAAGCGTCTTCACCGCGGCCTGCGTGCCAACCGGCATGAATATGGGGGTATTGATGACGCCGTGAGGAGTCGTGAGCTTCCCTACACGCGCCCGTGTGGCCGAGTCAGACTTAAGTACTTCGAATTTGAAGTTATCGTTCATAAGAGATCATTCGTTCCAGGTTTCACGTTCCTAATGTGGTGTTTCCCGAATAACATTCCACAAAGTTCTCAAGGATAAGCGTAGAAACAACTGTCATTCTGAGCGTAGCGAAGAATCGCGTTCTTGGTCGTTAAGCCCCCGCATTCAAAGAGATTCTTCGCTACGCTCAGAATGACAACTCTGTTTCCAGTTTTCGACTTTTGCTTTTGTGCCTTCTTTTATCCCTTTCGCCTTTCGCCTATCTTATCCTTTTGCCTTTTCCCCTTTTCCCGTTTGCCCCTTTTCTTATAGTATCAACATCGCGTCGCCGTAACTGTAGAAACGCAACTTTTCCTTGACCGCGGTTTCGTACGCTTTCAAGATGAGGTCGCGCCCGGCGAACGCGCACACGAGCA
>CAYVDS010000007.1:0-2119 GCA_964450145.1 uncultured bacterium | reverse complement strand
CCAACGGCGATCACTTGACGGCCGCTCGGGCGAACCTCATTCAACCGTGGCGCTGACCCCGGGGTCAGGCGGTAGTGTTCTGCGTGCAACTCGTTCTTCTCGACCTCTTCGTGTTCGAGCGGCTGGAAAGTCCCAAAGCCCGTATGTAGGGTGACATATTCGAGCAAGACTCCTTTGGCTCGTATATTCTTAAGCATATGCGAAGTAAAATGCAGCCCTGCGGTGGGCGCGGCGACGGCGCCCTCGATTCTTGCGAAGACAGTTTGATAACGGCGAGTGTCAGATGCCACGGCCTGCCGCTTGATGTACGGCGGAAGAGGCACTTCACCTACTCGCCAGCACAAGCGCCTGACGTCAGCGACCGAAAATCTCAGGGTCTTTGTCGCCCCGTGGTCACACACAACTTCGACGGAGTCGGCGTGCCGGGCGCCCTCGACCGACAGCATCGAGCCCAAGGGCGCGCGTCTTCCAGGCTTGACCAACGCTTCCCATACGCCTTCTTCTAATTCATCAAGCAAGAGGATTTCGATGTGCGCGCCGGTTGGAACTTTTCGGGCGCGTAGCCGCGCAGGGAAAACCTTCGTGTCGTTCAGGACGAGCGCGTCCCCTGTTTCGAGATAACCGATCATGTTCCTGAAAACGCCGATCTCTATTTCGCCCTTCGAGCGGTCTACAATCATGAGACGCGATTGGCCGCGCCGCGCGGTCGGATATTGGGCGATGAGTTCGGGGGGAAGGTTGTAGTCGAAATCGGAGAGTTTGAGCATCGGGTCTATTCGTTAGGAGCGCATGACTCATTCCACGGGATTAGTTGTTCAAGAAACGATTCAAACAAGAGCGAGCACGTTTGTAGGGGCGAACCTTGTGTTCGCCCGACCTAGAATTGATGGGAATGGGCGAACACAAGGTTCGCACCTACAAACGATTCCATGTGCCAATCGAGGGATTCCATGTGCCAATTTCTCAGGGTGAAGATGGGGACAGACCCAAAGCGAAGGGTCCATCGAGATTGTCTGTTAACCGTGTGGGTGCGAATTTATTCGCGCGGGCGTCTTGGAAATAGCCTGAAAATGTTGTGCGAATGAATTCGCACCCACAGAATTTCATCCCCATTCGCCAATTACGGGACAGTTTCTGTCCCCGTGGCTTTCGGTTTCATCGTTCTTTTTCGCTGTAGATGCAGCCGCAATATCTCTGGCGATACAGGCCCATCTCTCGCGACATTTCACGTGTCCGGGACCAGCCGGGCCGGAAATCCTTGTAATAGAACTCGATTCCGCGTTGCATCCCGATGCTTTGTCCTATTTCGCGTAGGAGGTCATGTTTCTGGTAAGGGCTGACCAGAAGAGAGGTGGTGAACGCGTCGAACCCGCGATTCAAAGCGACACGCGCTGCTTTTTCTAAACGGAGGTGATAGCAGGCCGCGCAGCGATTGCCCTCGCGGTATACGACACGTCGGAAATACTCTTCGACCTCGTATTCATCGTGAATCGTGGCGGAGATTCCGGATATTTCGAGAAATTTCTTTGCCGAATCGAGCCTCAGATTGTGCTCGGCCAACGGGTGAATATTCGGGTTGTAGAAAAACCCATGAATGTCGTGACCCGATTCCCGCAGGACTTTAGTCGGATAGGTCGCGCACGGGCCGCAGCAGATGTGAAGTAATAGCCTCATAACAATTCTTGTTGCGTCGATCTGCCGCGTTTTATGCGAAGGTGCTCGAAGGCGCGATCAGTCGCCACTCGTCCCTGCCGGGTACGGTTGATGAATCCGATCTTAAGCAGAAAAGGTTCGACCATGTCTTCAAGCGTCTCCGTCTCTTCATTTAAAGAGGCCGAGAGCGCCGCGATCCCGACGGGACCGCCGCCGTAGTTCTCAATTGCGATGCGCAGGAACTTGCGGTCGAGTTCGTCGAGGCCGCGATCATCCACTCCCTCGAGTTCGAGGGCGTCTACAGCAATCTTCTCTCTTACGCGGCCGTCATGTCTGACCTCCGCAAAATCACGCACGCGCCTGAGCAGGCGATTTGCGACTCGAGGGGTTCCCCTCGACCTCTTGGCTATTTGACCGATCGCCGCCTCCTCGACCTCGATCCCGAGTATTTGGGAGGAGCGCCGTA
>CAYVDS010000006.1:61701-62075 GCA_964450145.1 uncultured bacterium | reverse complement strand
AGCCTTTCGACCTTGGAGTTCCCTTCGCGAAAGTCAAGGCGCTGCTCGAGAAACAGGCCCGCACCATGCAGAAGAATCCGTTAACCGACCTCTACGGCGGGGAGTACCTGAAGAGGCTGATAACGAACAAGCTTCTTCGCGATGAACTCATAGCGACGTGCTACTTCACCCTTACCCACTTCGCGCCTTACATCAAGCTCTACGGCGGCACGAAGCGTGACGAAGCGGTGAAAATGCTGTCCGACATTCTGAAGGAAGTCACCCGCGATTCCGGAGTTTACGAATGCGCAATCACGCATTTGGGCGGGCCTGATTTCATGGTTCTCCTCTCCATCAAGGATTTCGAGAGGTATTGCAAGGAAGTCATCTCGAGG
>CAYVDS010000006.1:52848-61691 GCA_964450145.1 uncultured bacterium | reverse complement strand
CGGAGAAGCGCGTTGTACAACGCGGTGGATTTTAACAAGGGGTCGATAACGATCGAAGCAAATGGCGGCGGAGTAGCCGACCATCCGATCATGTGCGTTTCGGTCGGCGTGGTTACGAATGAGCGCATCAAATTCCGCGAGAGCACGCATATGGTCAAGGTCGCGGGCGAGGTCAACCGCCGCGCCCAACAGCAACAAAACAACGGCCATCTCGAAATACTAAGGGAGGGCATACTGCTGTAAGAAGATTGGGAAAAAGGGAAAGGGAGGCTGTCCCGTAATTGGTAAATCAAGATGAGATTCTGTAGGTGCGAATTTATTTGCATGGTGTTTTCGGGCCCTTTCCGCATCGCGCATGCGAATAAATTCGCACCTACAGAATTGCGAGACAGTCTCAAAGGGTCTGTTTCTCCTTTTCAATCCAAAATCCAAATAGGGACAGACCCTGAGTAACGGGTCTGTCCCTATTCTCTCTAAGCTTCCTGAGAAAGCTCAATCATTACGCCGTCGGGGCCTGCCACAAACGCTATCTTTACGCCCGGGCCCAAGCTCATAGGCTCCATCAAGAAATCGGCGCCTTTTCCCCTGAGTTCGTCGGCGGCGGCATCCAGATCGGTGACCCTGAAGCCGATGTGGTCAACTGAGGACCCCGCCGGAATGCCGCTTGGCGCTTTGTCGTTTATCAGCAATCGGGCGCCCCCAAAATCCACGATGACTATGTTAGTTCCCGCTACCTCGAATTCTCCCGACTTTTTTCCTCCGAATTTCTCGACATAGAAACTCACCGCCGCGTTGACATCGGCTGCATTAAGGTGCACGTGGTCAAATTCAAATTTCATCATATTATCTCCTTCAAAGACCTCTCCCCAACTGACAAGTGTTTCAACACCGGTTAGCCGGGCGGATTCTACCAGATGGACGGCAGCCAAGTCAATTCTTGCGGTCCGGAACCCGTGCAGGCGAGTGGGGGAAAATGGGGAACAGCGTCCGAATCTGAGGGGCTCAGGCTCGGTTATGCGGCGCGAGGTCCGATAATTCGTAACTCCTTTATTCTTCTGGCATATCGTTCGCGCAAGAAAGTGATTGATTTGCTCGAGGACCGCTTGACAAGCGGGGAGACCTGTGGTAATATATGGGGCAAACAGTTAAACAAGTGGGAATAAATGGGGACTCCCGTCGTGCTACTGTTTTCTGGAAGCTACAAGTACTCGCTGGACGACAAGAACAGGCTGATAATACCGGTTAAATTCCGTGAGATTCTTGCCGCCGAGAGTGTCGAAAAACTCTATATAGCCAAGGGCGATTCCCACCTTTTCGCCTTTCCCCTTCCGGTTTTTGTGGAACTCTCCAAACAGTTGAAATCGTTGAGCTTCACCAACGAGAGCAAACAGAACTATGTTCGGATGATTTTTTCTAACGCCTATGATGTCACCCCTGACAAACAGGGTCGAATCATCTTGCCGAAGGAACAATGCGAGAAAGTCGGCATCAGCAGCGAAGCCATTGTAATCGGTGTCTTGGACCGCATGGAAATCTGGTCGCCGGAAAAGTGGGCGGATTTTTATGATAAAGCCACACTCCGGGGACTCTCCGCAAATCTTGAACTTTAGCAAATGATACCATATCTTGGGGCTGCTGTCAAAGGAGGGCTACAAAAAGTGGGAGCGGAATTCGAACGGGTTGAACGCCAGAACGTCTCTGTCCTTAAGGTGTCGGGCAATCTCGACACCTCGACGTGTAAGCTCCTCAAGAAAGCCCTAGTGGCGCTCATTCACGAGGAGCACTACAACATTGTGGTTGACATGCGAAAGGTGGCGCAGATCAACTACACAGGGGTGGGCACCCTCCTCGAACGTCTCAGGCAAGTCCGGAAAATGAGTGGCGACCTGAAACTATCCGGCTTGAACAACATTACTCGCAAGGCTTTGAGCATGGTCGGCGCTTCCAAAGTGTTTGAGACGTACGATGACGAGGAGTCTGCGATAGCCAGCTTTACGGCCAAAGAAGAAAAGAACGCTGTTGCCGCTCAACTGCAATAGTTCTTCCGGCGCTTCGGCTCATGTGCCGGTTCTGGCGGAAGCCGCTGTTGAGTTTCTCGCGTGTGCGCCCGGCAAGGTGGTAGTGGACGGCACAATCGGCGGCGGCGGACACGCTTAATTCTTGCGCGTATCGGTGAGACAGGCCGTCTGATCGGTATTGATTGGGACGACAAGGCGATTGAGCTGACGAGCAAGCGCTTAGGTTCGAGGCCGAATCTCACACTAGTCCGGGACAATTTCCGGAATCTTGCAGCCGTCCTACGGCGAATGGGATTGGCCGAGATAGATGCTTTGCTGCTCGATTTAGGTCTCTCCTCGATTCAAATAGAAGAAGCAAGCCGGGGTTTTAGCTTCAAGTCTCAGGGCCCACTGGATATGCGCATGGACACACGGTTGAAGACCACAGCCGCGGATATCGTTAACGCCTATTCCGAGCAAGATATCACCAGGATTTTGAGAGAGTTTGGCGAGGAGTCTTACGCGCGAAGGATTGCTAAGGAATTGATTAAGGCCCGTGCCCGCGGACCGATACGCACGACCGACCACTTGGCGGAAATAGTCAGGCGATGCGTGCCGCGAAGGAGACGGGCTGCTCAGACGCGCGGTGTCAAGACGCGCCTCACGGGAATCGACCCCGCAACGCGGACATTTCAGGCGCTGCGGATCGAAGTTAATTCCGAGCTTGATAACCTTACTCAGGCGTTGAACGACGGAGTTGCTTTTCTCAAGCCCGGAGGCCGCATGTGCGTCATCTCGTTCCACTCGCTGGAGGACAGGATTGTCAAACAGGCGTTCGCGCAAGCCGCCCGCGGGTGTATTTGCCCGCCTGAAGCGCCGCAGTGCGTGTGCGGCAAGAAACCTTCGCTGCGAGTATTGACACGAAAACCCGTAATCCCCACTGATGAAGAGATTGCCGCAAATCCTCGCTCGCGCAGCGCGCGACTAAGGGCGGCCGAAAAAATTAGCGGCGAGAGGATGCGTTTATTCGGGGACACCATGCCGCATGGTGTCCCCGAATAAACGCGCGTTGTGTCCCCGAATAAGCAGTTGACTCGGGGCAGAAAGCCTGTGACGGAGAGATTGAACTGAAAATGGGTCAGGCTGAGAAAACATCTTCGGCGAAGAAGAGAAAGCGACGGGCGAAGAGCCTGACCCGGCGCCATCTCAAGAATACGCTTCGGTATCTACCCTTCGCGGGTCCTCTCATAATCACCGCCTTCATCTATACTTGGCAGCACACCCGCCTAAATATAGTCGGACTGCCCATCGAAAGCTTGAGGGCCAAGAGGACGGAGATCGTCAAGCAGAACGATTCCATCCGTCTCCGCATTGAAAAACTGCAAGCGCCCCAGCGAATCGAAGCAATCGCGCACGAGAAACTGGGAATGAGCTTGCCTCAAACGTGGCAAGTGGTTGCGCTCGATCAGCCCATGGAACCGCCTCAACCAAACGGCGAGACAAGCCGCCGAGCCGAAGTAGAGTCTCCGTCGAGTGTAAAACCGGCGAAACTACTTGGATTCCTGAAGAGACGCGGAAAGACTGGCAGCGCCTCACCGACGCGAACACGACTGGAAACGGTTCCCCAATCCGGTTGAAACAACCTCCGCGTTTCTCACTTACGCCGTGGCGTCGGCCCGGAAAATCTGGCAATGCGGGAAGAGATAGCGTTCAAGAAACCCGGCTCAGTTCTGGCCAACGAGCAACTAGACAATCCGAGCAGGTTGCGAGCCAAATTGTGTCTCGCACTGCTGCTTGTCGGATTTGTTGCCGTCGGCGTCAAGCTCGTAAAGATTCAGGCGCTTAGTCACAATTTTTGGGTGCGATATGTTGATGATCAGCGGCGTACTGCCCTGACGATATATCCCAGACGGGGTACTATCTACGACCGGAACAGGACTCCGCTGGCTACCTCGGTCGTGGAAGAAGCGTTGTGTGTATCGCGGCCTCACGTGACCAATCTGGCGCAGGTCGCGGAGGCGCTGTCGCCGTATGCCGGGATGTCAGCCGGCCAAATCGTGCAGAAAATAGAAAAGACGAAACTCTATCTCGTGTATCTGAGGCGCGGACTCGATGTCCAGACCGCGAACAAGATAATCGCGATGAAGATCAGAGGCGTCGAATTTCGAAGTGAGAGCTCGCGCCACTATCCTAAAGATGTTCTCGCCAGCAATCTCATAGGATTCGCAAACATGGAGAATAAGGGGCTCGATGGGATCGAGCATAGGTATGATTCCGAACTGGCGGGAGAATCGGGCAAAGAAATCATTATAAAAGATAGCTCCCGGCGGGAAATCGTGGCGCTCGCTCAGACGGTAGAAGAGGCTGAGGACGGCAATCACGTTGTCTTGACAATAGACGAAGTCATCCAGTATATTACTGAAAAGGCGCTTGACGGCGTGATGGAAGAATTTTCGCCGGAAAGTGCGACTGCCGTAGTCGTAAATCCTAAGACGGGCGAGGTTTTGGCCATGGTGTGCAGGCCGACCTTCGACCCAAACAAGCCATCCGCATCCAGAATTGAGAGGCTTAGAAACCGCGTTATAACAGATGTATTCGAGCCGGGCTCGTCGTTCAAGCCGATCGCAGCCGCCGCCGCGCTTGAACGCAACGTGATCACCCCCGAAGATCGCGTTTACTGCGAGCTTGGCAGAATGAGATTTCACGGCCACACCTTCGACGACGTCCATCCCCACGCCGAGATATCATTCGCCGATGTAATAGCCCAATCCAGCAACATCGGCATGATCAAGGTCGTCAGCCTGCTGCAGCCGGAAACCCTGTATTCGTTTATCCGGGGTTTTGGGTTCGGCGATCTGACCGGAGTCGACTTGCCCGGAGAATCCGCTGGAATCGTCCGCCCACCGTCGAAGTGGTCAGGTCTTTCGATGGGTTCGCTGCCCATCGGGCAAGAGATAGGCATGACAACCCTGCAGCTTGCAGCCGCTTTTTCCACCATAGCGAACAAAGGGGTATTAATGAGGCCGTATGCGGTTTCAGCGATTGTGAGTCCGGATGGAGAAACTATTGCTGAGACCACGCCCCGGGCCGTAAGACAGGTGATAAAGCCGAAGACGGCGGATACTCTCACTATGATGCTTGAACGGGTGGTCACATCCGGCACGGGCACGTCTGCCAAGCTCAATGGGTACAAGTGCGCCGGAAAGACCGGAACAGCGCAGAAGTCAGACCCTGCGACCGGCGGTTACATCCGAGGGAAGTACGTCGCGGTGTTTGCCGGATTTGTTCCATCCGATGACCCCGTGGCTTGCATCGTGGTCGCAGTCGATTCGCCTCAAGGGAAATACTATGGCGGGCTCGTCGCCGCGCCCGCATTCAGGGAAATTGCGCAGGGAATCGTAAATCACTTCGAGATTCCTCCATCGATGCCGCAAGAACAGGTTCCCCCTGAGAGCGAGGGACGCATGACGATCGCGGACTCGCGCTTGCAGAAACCCGCCTCGCGAGACTTGGCTGCGAAAGCGAAGGAGTCGGATGGTCTGCCGCACATGCCGGACGTCAAAGGCATGACGATGAAGGCGATATTGAGATCATTGTCAGTATATTCGCTGCAGTTTGAGTTCGAGGGTTCAGGCGTCGCGTTCAGCCAGAGACCCGCTCCCGGGGATGCAATTGTCAAAGGGCAGAGGTGCCAGGTCGCTTTCAAAAGAAAAGATGTCCCATGAAACTTTCAAAACTGCTTGAGGCTCTCACACAGAAAGTCGTCACGGGCGATTCCGAAATCGAGATCACCGGCGTAGAGACTGACTCACGAAGGATTCAGCCCGGCAACCTGTTTGTCGCTGTTGCGGGGGCCGTGGAGGACGGGCATCGCTATATCGCGCAGGCGCTCGAGCGGGGCGCGGTCGCGTTTGCGGGAGAAGCACAGGCTTCTGAGTCCCTGAAAGCCACGTTCGTACGCGTTCCCAATGGCCGCATCGCTGCAGCATTTCTGGCTGAGGCATTTCATGGGCATCCTTCGCGGCGGATCAACGTGGTTGGAATCACAGGCACCAACGGAAAGAGTTCCACTCTCTATCTCACGAGGTCAATCCTTGATGCCGGCGGCTTTCCTTCGTCCGGTATCGGCACAATCTCATACACGATAGCGGGCGCCGCAGAGCCTTCGCATAATACCACGCCCGGTCCCGTCGAGTTGAGCGGCGCCATAAGGCGCGCTGTCGACGCCGGCGACAAGTATTTTGTTATGGAAGTCTCGTCGCACGCGCTTCACCAATACCGCGTCGAAGCGATTCAGTTCAAGGTCGCGGTTTACACGAATCTCTCGCACGACCATCTCGACTATCATCAGTCGCTCGATGAATACTTTGCCGCGAAGAGGCGCTTATTCGAGCTCATCTCGGACGGCTCTTCCGACAGATACGCGGTTATAAGCGCTGACGACGCGCGGAGCGCCGAGATAGCGGCCGCCACACGCGCCAACAAGATTACCTTTGGCATAGCGAAACAGGCTGATATCTATGCGCGCAACATAGATATCGCATCGTCACACACTTCGTTTGATGTCGTTACGCCGCGCGGAAATTTTACGGCGAATCTGAAACTGCTCGGGCGATACAGTGTTTACAATGCGCTTGCCGCCACAGGTGTCGGCATTGCTCTCGGTATTGATATCGATACGATCAAGAAGGGCCTCGAGGCGCTCGAGTTAGTGCCCGGCCGCTTCGAAAGAGTGTGCGAGGGCCAGCCGTTCGAAGTGATAGTCGACTACGCTCATACGCCGGAGGCCATCAAACTGCTTCTCGATTCCGCCCGCTCGATCTGCAAAGGGAAACTGATACTGGTCTTTGGGGCCGGCGGCAATCGCGACAGGGCCAAAAGACCCGAGATGGGAAAACTTGCGGCGTCGCTCGCCGATTTTACGATCGTCACGTCCGACAACCCTCGCACTGAGGACCTTTATACGATAGCGCTCGATATCGAAATCGGGTTCCAGAAGCTTGGGAAGGAGCGGGGACAGCATTATCTCGTGATTATTGATCGTCGTGAGGCCATCGAGGAAGCCCTCACCACGGCGGAGGCCGGAGATATTGTAGTAATCGCCGGCAAAGGTCACGAGACATATCAGATTTTCAAAGACAAGACGATCGAGTTTGACGATAGAGTCGTGGCGCGAGCATGGCTTCAATCCATGCCGAAACCCGAGAAATAAACGATGGAAAAGATGACAATCCGCGAATCGGCGGCCCTGTTTGGGGGCGCCCTCCTGAGCGGTGACCCTTCCGGAGAGGTTTCCGGAGTTTCGACCGACAGCCGCACTGTCGGGAAAGGAGAATTGTTCCTCGCGCTCGAGGGAGACCGTTTCGACGGCCACGATTTCGCGGGCGCCGCGCGCTCGAGACGCGCGGCGGGAGTTGTCGGCGCAAGCGGAAGAATCCATGAGCTGACTGATCGCGTCAATCGTCACGCGTGCTTGATCGAAGTGTGTGACACTCTGTCCGCACTCCATGCTTTCGCAAACGGCTACCGCAAGCGGTTCGATATTCCACTCGTCGCAGTTACGGGAAGCTGCGGGAAGACGACTACGAAGGATATGCTGGCCGGTGTCTTGAGCCAGAGCCGGGAAACGGTGAAGACGGAGGGTAATCTAAACAATTTGATAGGGGCGCCTTTGACGCTGTTGAGAATAGGCTCGCGCACACAGGCGGCCGTGATCGAAATCGCGACGAATGCGGCCGGCGAAATCGGGCGGCTCGCGCGGACTATCAGCGCGACAGCGGCCGTTATTACAAACATCGGGCCGGTCCATCTCGAGGGTCTCGGCAGCATCGAGGGCGTATTCAACGAGAAATGTTCGCTCATCCCTCACGTATCTCCGTCCGGGTTTCTCGTGATAAACGAAGAGGATATTCCCATCGACCGCGTGCGCCCCATGTTCGCCGGCAAGATAGTCACGTTCGGGCTTCGGGAATCGGCGGATTTCTATGCGACAGAAATCCGGCAGGAGGGAGAACAGGGTTCGGCATTTCTTTTGAACGGAAGGAATCCCATCAGGCTTCCCGTCGCAGGCGCGCACAATGTATTGAACGCGCTCGCCGCAATCGCAACAGCCGTTGAGCTCGGAGCCTCGGCCGATGACATCCGGCGCGGCATCCTTCAATTTTCGCCGGGCCGCATGCGGATGGAATTCCTGAAGTTTCACGGCGCAACCATCGTCAATGACGCTTATAACGCAAACCCGCGCGCAATGCGCGAATCGATATCCGCCGTCATGGCGATGCCTGCGAGCCGGAGAATTTTCGTGATAGGGGATATGCTCGAGCTCGGCGAATACGCGCTCGACGCGCATCATTCGCTTGGGCAGTATATCGGCCGGTGCAAGCCTGACTTTCTCTACCTTCGGGGCGAATACGGTCGTGAAGTCAGGGACGGCGCCGTCGAGAGCTGCATGCAGCTGGAGCGTATATATTGCTGCGCCGACGCGAGCGAGGTCGCGGCTTCGCTAAAGCCTGTCATAAAGCCGGGTGACCTTCTTCTTGTGAAAGGCTCCAGAGGAATACGAATGGAAGAGGTTATCGAAATCCTCGTGAAAGAAAAATAGATGCTCTATTTGATATTGACAAAATTAACGCCGCTGGTTTCTGCGTTCAACGTTTTCACTTACATCACGTTTCGCGCGGCGCTGGCGGCGATGACAGCCATGATGGTGAGCATTGCGTTTGGCCCTTGGTTGATCCAGAGACTGAGGGCGCTCAAGATAGGCGAACAGATACGCAAGGACTACGTGGACGATCTGCACAAAATCCACCAATACAAGGCTGGCACACCCACGATGGGCGGGGTGCT
>CAYVDS010000006.1:18762-52838 GCA_964450145.1 uncultured bacterium | reverse complement strand
AGTTTTCATCGCCACGCTGCTTTGGGCTAACATTCTGAACCGCCTCGTCATCGTGTCCCTGATCTGCATGCTGTGGCTCGGCGCCGTGGGCTTTCTTGACGACTTCACCAAAATGCGCAAGAAACGGTCTCTCGGATTGACGGGCAAGGTGAAAATGGCAGCCCAAATAGCGCTGGGGCTCCTGCTCGGCGTCTACCTTCATTTTTACCCTGTCAACGCGCAGTATGGCTCGGCCATCGAACTGCTCTTTTTCAAGGACTTGTACATTCCGTTCGGCTGGCTCTATGTGCCGTTTGTGGTTCTCGTGATCGTCGGCGCCTCGAACGCCGTTAATTTGACAGACGGGCTCGACGGACTCGCCATCGGTTCCGTCATTATGGCCGCGCTGGCGTACACCGGCATGGCGTATCTCGTAGGGCGCTCGGATTTTGCCAGATACCTGTTCGTGACCCACGTAGTCGGGGCCGGCGAACTCGCGATTTTTTCGTCGGCGATTGTGGGGGCCGGCCTCGGGTTCCTCTGGTTTAACGCTTATCCCGCCGAGGTCTTCATGGGGGACACCGGCGCGCTCTCGCTGGGAGGCGTCCTCGGCGCCATCGCCGTGCTTATCAAGCAGGAACTCCTGCTGGTGATCGTCGGAGGCCTGTTCGTGCTCGAGGCTATGTCGGTAATCATCCAGGTGGTTTCGTTCAAGTTGCGCGGCGGCAAGAGAGTGTTCAAGATGGCGCCGCTGCATCATCATTTTGAGCTTCTCGGCTGGTCCGAAACAAAGGTGACGGTTCGGTTCTGGATAATCGCGGCGATCTTCGCCCTGCTCAGTCTCAGCACGCTGAAGGTCAGGTGACTATGCTTGTCCTCTCAGGGAGAAATGTGACGGTGGTGGGAATGGGACTGGGCGGGGTGGCTGCCGCAAAGTTGCTGCTCGCGCGTGGAGCATCGGTCTCCTTTACGGATGACAAGCCGGCGCACCTGTTGAAGGAGGCGCTGAAAGAGCTCGAGGGGGTCGGCGCCGGCTATCGTTTAGGTGGAATCGACGGCGCTTTACTGCTTGAGTCAGACCTTGTCGTTATAAGCCCGGGTGTTCCGTCTGACTTGCCTCAGATCGAGCGAGCGCGCAGGTCCGGCGTCGAGATTCTCGGCGAGGTCGAATTGGCTTATTGGCTCTGCAATGCTCCCGTGATAGCTATCACCGGCACAAACGGCAAAACGACCACGACGATGCTGACTCATCACATAATTGCTTGCGCAGGGCTGAAAGCGGGCCTGGCGGGAAATGTCGAGATTCCTTTTTCGGCGGTCGTCCGTCAAGGGCCGTTCGACGTGATGGTTCTCGAAGTGAGCAGTTTTCAACTCGAGAACATAAGGGACTTCAGGCCGCTGGTGGGGGTGCTCTTAAACCTTTCGCCCGACCATCTCGACCGCTATCGGAGCATGGAGGACTACGTCACGGCGAAGCTTCAGTTGTTCAGGAACCAGTCGCCGAAGGACTACGCCGTGATAAATCAGGACGACGAGCCTGTCACCCGGATCGCGGACAGAATACGTTCGACGCCGCTTGCGTTCAGTCTGAGGTCCGAGGTCAGGCAAGGCGCATTCCTCAGGGGCTCCAAATTGGTTTCGAGGTTCGACGGCAGTGAGCGCGAAGTTATGAATATCGGCGCAATACCGCTCTTCGGCCGGCACAATGTCGAGAACGTGCTCGCCGCCATCGCCGCAACCATGCCACTCAAGCTTCCCGCCGATTGTTACGAGCGGGCAGTGGCCAGTTTTCCGGGTGTCGAACACAGGCTGGAAAAGGTCCGAGAGAGAGACGGAGTGTTGTTCGTCAACGACTCTAAGGCGACTAACATCGGGGCGCTCGAAAAAGCGCTCGAGAGTTTCAACCGCCCCATCGTGCTGATCGCGGGCGGGCGCGGGAAGAAGAGCAGCTATCTCGTGCTCCGGCCGCTCGTCAAGGAAAAATTGAGGGCGATGGTTGTCATAGGCGAAGACGCTGCGCTGCTCGAGGAGGCCCTTGGCGACGTCGTGCCGACCCGAAAAGCTGACACGCTGACCGAGGCCGTAGCGCTCGCCGCCGCGCTCGCGCAACCCGGCGACTGCGTGTTGCTCGCTCCCGCGTGCGCCAGTTTCGATATGTTTGAGAACTACAAACACCGGGGGCGTGTTTTCAAGGAGGCCGTCGCGAACCTATGATGAAGAACCGCGAGTTCGGAGCGCTCGTCGTGATAACGTGCGTGCTTCTGTTCTTCGGCCTCATGATGGCCTACAGCGCGAGCGCGCCCGTCGGCCAAAAGATTATGCATGACGATTACTACTATTTGAAACGGATGCTCTTGTTTGCCGCAGCGGGATTGGCCGGAATGATTTTTGCGGCGACCAGGTCCTATGAGATGTGGACCCGATATTGGGCGGTCTTCTACGCGCTATCGGCCATAGGGTTACTCATTGTGTTCACGCCTCTTGGGGTCGCGGTAGGCGAATCCCGCAGAAGTTTCACTCTCGGTTTTGCGACGGTGCAGCCTTCGGAGTTCGCGCGTATTGCCGTTGTCTTCTTCCTCGCGAGCTTTTGCGCGCGCAGAGCCGAACACCTGAAAAACTGGAGACGCGGCTTCCTGCCGGCGATGACTATCGTCTCGGGCATTACCGTGCTCATCCTTGCGGGACATGACCTTGGCATCCCCGTCACCATCGGGATGACGACGCTCCTCATGCTCTTTATCGGCGGCGCAAGCATCGTTCATATAGCCACGACCGGCGGGGCCGCGCTCGTTGCGCTGGTTCCGCTCATACTCCTCGAGCCATACCGGTTCAAGAGGATAGTGACTTTCATTGACCCGTGGAAGGACCCAATGCACGGGGGCTGGCAGATAATCCAGTCGATGGCGGCGCTCGGCAGCGGCGGCGTGTGGGGAGTCGGCCACGGGCGCGGCCTCCAGAAATATCTCTACCTGCCGGCAGCGCATACCGATTTTGTCTTTTCCATCATCGGCGAGGAATGGGGGCTTGTGGGAACGATGGTCATCAATCTCGTTTTCGTCTCGTTTGCGGTCATCGGCATCCGCATCTCCTTGAAAGCCCGGAATCGAGAGGCTTCATTTCTCGCGCTCGGCATCAGCCTTATGATCTCGATCACCGCCCTCATCAACATGGCCGTAGCGGTCGATATGCTGCCGACCAAAGGCATTACGCTGCCGTTTGTAAGCTATGGCGGAAGCTCGCTGCTTTCTAATATGGTCGCGATAGGAATACTTATGAGCATCGCGCGGTCATCAAGAGACCTCGACGTGCTACAGACAAATCCGGTGACTCGCGGAATCTGATTGTCGGACAGAGACAAGGGACATCCATGAAAGTTGCGTTTGCAGGAGGCGGAACCGGCGGGCACGTTTTCCCGGCCGTGGCCGTCGCCGAGGAGCTGAAAAGACGCGATCCGCATCTCCAGCTCATGTATCTGGGGAAAAAGGGCTCCATTGAAGAGCGTGTTGCCGCCGAAATGACGATACCCTTCCGGCCGATTATCGTTGAAGGCCTACCCGGCGGAAACATCTTAAGGAAGCTGCGCGCGGTCCTGAGTGCGGCGGTCGGGACTTTGCAGGCATTGACCATTCTGTTTCGCTTCCGCCCGCAGGTGGTGATAGGCACCGGAGGATATGTGAGCCTTCCCCCTGTCCTTGCCGCGCGAATCCTGCGGATTCCCACAGTGATCCATGAGCAGAATTGCGTGCCGGGCAAGGCCAATCGCATAGCTGCCCGCTTTGCAGACGTCCTTGCAATCAATTTTGAAAAGTCGGCTTCCTATTTCGCCCAAAAAGAGTCTCGCACGGTGGGCAATCCTATCCGCTCGGATTTCCTGCCCCGTCGCCTCGAAACGATCGGCCGAGCCGATTCGAGGCGAAAGCTCGGACTGCACCCGGACAAATTTACGGTTTTCCTTCTGGGAGGCAGCCGCGGCGCGCATTCGCTGAACGTCGCGATGGTTGACGCGCTTCCGCATCTTGATCCACGGCGATTTCAACTTGTGTTCATGACGGGGAAGGACGACTACCGGTGGGCGAGAGATGCGTGCGAGCGCGCCGGTCTTTCCGCCGCCGTATTTCAGTTTATCGACGACATGGTCACTGCGTATACCGCAGCCGACCTTGCGGTGTCGCGCGCGGGCGCCAGCACTCTGGCCGAAATAGCCGCCGTCGGCCTGCCGGCGCTCCTTGTGCCGTACCCACACGCAGCCGACAAGCATCAGGAGCGGAACGCGCGCGCGGTCGTAGAGACGGGCGCCGCAGAGATCATCATGAACGGCGAGCTTGGAGGGAAAACGCTGGCCGATAGGATAAACGCGCTTTCGAGCGACGAGAAAGCATTGAAGCAGATGCAGTCCCGGAGCAAGCAATTCGGCAAACCGGATGCCGCCGAGAGAGTCGTAAACATTCTTTTTGAACTCGTTTTCAAGTGAGCGCATAGGCGTAGGAGAGAAATACGTGATAAAGCCCGTTAAGAAAGTCCATTTCGTAGGAATCGGCGGTATCGGGATGAGCGGCCTCGCCGAAATTTTGCTTAACCTTGGGTATCAGGTGTCCGGCTCAGATATTCAGGCGAGTGCAATCACAGACCGCCTCGAAAGGCTTGGGGCGGTCTTCTACGAAAGACATGTGGCCGAGAACGTGACTGGCGCGAGCATCGTCGTCTATTCGGCTGCAATTCGCCGGGATAACCCGGAGTTGCTTGCGGCCCAATCGGCGAAAATCCCCTGTATCCCACGCAGCGAAATGCTGGCTGACCTCATGAGGTTAAAGCCGAACGCAATAGCAGTCGCGGGAACGCACGGCAAGACAACGACGACCTCGCTGATCGCCGCCATTCTGGAGAAGGCCGATATTGAATCGACGGCGATAATAGGCGGCATCCTCAATCGAAAGGGGAGCAATGTGTCGTGGGGAACCGGCGATTTTCTCGTGGCCGAAGCTGATGAACATGACGGCTCCTTCTTGAAGCTTTTCCCGACGATCACCGTTGTGACGAGCGTGGACGCAGAACATCTCGAGTACTATGGAACGATTGACGCCATAAAACGAGCCTTTGTGGATTTCGTGAACCGAATTCCCTTCTACGGGTTTTCCGTAGTGAACAAGGAGGACTTCAACGTTCGTGACTTTCTGCCGCAGATACGCTCGAATTATATAACATACGCCATAAACTATCCTGCCGACATCGAGGCTTCCTCGATCCAGACGAATCCGCCGGCGTTTCAGAATGGCAGGTACAGCGTCGAGCACATTGAGACATCCTTCGACGTCAAGAACTCGAACAAGGAGCTGGCGCCCGTCGGGCGGCTCGGGCGGGTGCGAGTCAAAGCGGCGGGCACGCACAACGTACTGAACACGCTTGCCTCCATCGGGGTGGGTCTGGGGCTTGGAATGGCCTTCGAACAGATTTGCGAAGGGCTTCTCCTCTATGACGGCGTCGAGCGCAGGCTACAGATTAAAGCGAATACCGGAGGCGTGCTGGTCGTTGAGGACTATGCGCACCATCCTACCGAGATAGCGGCCACACTTGATGCGGCGTCGCATTTCGGGGCCAGGCGCATCATCGCGATTTTCCAGCCGCATCTATACAGCAGGACAAAATTCTTCACAAAAGAGTTTGCCGAGTCGCTTTTGCCGGCCACGAAATTGTTCGTCACCGAGATTTATAAGGCGCGCGAGGAACCGATGCCGGGAGTAAGCGGCCTGAATATCGTAAATATAGCCCGCGAGCTTGGACATCGCGACGCCGAGTTCTTCGAAGACAAATGGAAGGTGCCGGATGCGGTGGAAGCCGCGCTTTCCCCGGGAGATGCAGTCCTAGTGCTCGGCGCAGGGGACATCTGGAAGATAGCCGATGAAATCGCACGGAGGGTCAACGAGAAATTTGGCGCGTCGGCCAAAATGACGAAGCTCTAGGCCAGGCTGGCACAGCGAATGGACGACGATCTTTACAATAAAATCAAGGAGAGTATGCGGGGCAAACTGAAAAGAAACGAAGCCATGACGAATCATACCTCCTTCGAAATAGGCGGGCCGGCCGATGTCTGGGCAGCGCCGGAAACAATCGAGGACCTTTATGCATTGCTCGATCTGTGCGAATCGAAAAACGTTCCCTACAGGGTAGTCGGGCACGGCACGAACCTCTTGGTGCGTGACGGGGGCATGCCGGGCGTGGTCATAAACCTCCGCGACGCATGCCGAACTCTGAGGGGAGACGACGAACGCATCGTCGCCGGAGCGGGCGTGTCGCTCGGCAGAGCGCTCAGGTTCGCCGCCGAGCAGGGGCTTAAGGGACTCGAATTCTGTGTCGGGATACCGGGGTGCGTCGGGGGGGCGCTTGTGGCGAACGCAGGCGCATGGGGAGCGAGCATGGGCGATGTCCTCGCGACGGCGGTCATTTACGACCCCAAGTCGAGGAACACGCGGGGGGTCGCAAAGAGTGAGCTCAGTTTCGGCTATAGGAAATCCGACGTCGCCTCTTTCGGCATCGTCCTCGAGGCCGAATTCCTGCTTGAGCGCGCCGAACCTGAAAGCATTCGCACACGCATGAAGGAATATCTTGCGAAAAGAGCCGATACCCAGCCAATGGGGTTCAAGAGCGCTGGCTGTGTGTTCAAGAATCCCCCCGGATACCACGCCGGCGCGCTCATCGACGCGCTCGGTTTCAAGGGGTATATGCGGGGGGGGGCGATGGTGTCCGACATCCACGCCAACTTCATAGTAAACGCGGGTTCGGCTACCGCCGCGGACGTGATGGCGATTGTCTCCGAAATCAAGAGCCGCGTGCGCGGCTCGACGGGCATAGACCTCGAAGAAGAAATCGAGATTCTAGGAAGAGATTGAAGCCGGTGCAAAAGACCGCAAATGGCAGATCGAAGCTGTTCATGGGGTGGGGCGCATTGCGCAACGTGCTCGAACAAGGAGATCCCCGGCAGATTCTCGCGGGAAAGTTCCAGGGCGAGAAGAAGACAATTCAAACGGCGAGAAATTCTCCGCAACGCCGCCAGAGGGTCAAACGCCGGCAGCGAATCGTGATGGCAAGGAAGAAGAGGGTTGCCAATGCGTTTACGGCAGCCGTCAAGTTGCTGGTTTTTGGAGCGACTCTTACGGTCTTCGGCGCCAGCGTGTTCAACTATCTACATGTATCCTCAGACTTCACGATTTCGCACGTTGCAGTCAGCGGGAACACGCACGTAACCGCTCGCGAGGTCATATCCGAATCGGGGATCGGTGAAGGGATGAGTATCTTTCGCGTGAACCTCGACGGAACGGCGGCGGCCATTGAACAAATTCCGTGGGTGGACGATGTCTGCGTGCGCAGAGCGCTCCCCGACGAAGTCCACATCGAGATAACCGAACGCCGACCGGCTGCGGTCGCGGTCATGGAGGGGCTTTTCTACATCGACGCACGGGGCAAAGTCCTGGCCCCCTTTGATCCATCTGACAGCATAAACTTACCGTTCATCACGGCTAGAGCTCTTACCGGGCTGGAACCCGGCGACACTATCGGGATCGCAGGCATCGACAAAGCCCTTGAGTTGATTCGGATCACGAATGCGAATGGCGTTCCGCCGCAACTCGAGGTCGCGGAGATAAATATTGACGACCCGTCGAACATTGTCATGATTGCGGAGCATTCGGGCGCCACAGTTTTCCTTGGTTCAGGAGAGGACCTCGAGGACAAACTCTGGAGGCTGACCAAAATAGCCGAGGCAATCAACGAGAACGAGCGCCTCAGGACCGCCAGTCTGGAAAGGGTGGATATGAGATTCGAGTCCATTGTGCCGGCAAAATTCAAGGGAACGTGACTGTCATTTATTTCGGGAATCGTGCGGCACGGTGAGCTTATTCGGGGACACCTTGCTGCAAGGTGTCCCCGAATAAGCGGCTTGTTTCCCAGGAGAAGATGATCGAGTAGGTCGGTGAGAGCGGAACAACTGGAAGGCAGGTGAGGGAGCAGCTATGGCAAGAGAAACGCCGGTGGTAGGTCTCGACATTGGAACGAATAAGATATGCGCCCTTATCGGAGAATCGGGGCCAGACCAGAAGATCAGGGTGCTGGGGTTCGGTGAAAGCAAGTCCGAAGGGCTGAGAAAAGGCGTCATCGTAAATATCGAACGAACCATTGCGGCGATCCAGCAAGCCATCGAGGAAGCTGAAACCCAAGCAGGCGTCGAGGCGAACTCGGTCATCATCGGCATATCCGGCGGCCATATCAAGAGCTTGAACAGCCGCGGGATGACCGGCGTGGCTAAACACGACCGGGAAATAACGCAGGAGGATGTGCGCCGCGCTATTGAAGCCGCAAAGGCCGTGGCGATACCCATCGATAGGGAGGTTGTCCACGTCCTGCCTTACGGATACATAATCGACGGACAGGATGGCATTCGTGATCCACTGGGCATGCTGGGCGTGCGACTCGAAGTGGACGTCCACATAATCACCGGCGCTGTTACCTCCGTGCAGAACCTCATCAAGAGCGTCAATCGCGCCGGTTTCGACGTGGAAGGCGTCGTCCTCGAACCCCTTGCTTCCGCCGAATCAGTGCTGACTGACGACGAGAAAGATCTCGGGGTGGCGGTGGTGGACATCGGCGGGGGGACATCCGACATCATTATCTATTTGAACGGCTCGGTGCGTCATAGCGAGGTCATCAGCCTTGGCGGAGAACATGTGACCCGCGACATTTCGGTCGGCCTACGCACACCGCACGAAAAGGCCGAGGCCATAAAGAAGACGCACGGCTGCGCCCTGCTTTCAATGGTCCGAAACGGCGAGACAATCGCAGTGCCGAGCGTCGGCGACCGGCGCGATCGAGAAATTCCGCTGCGCGACCTTGTCGAAATAATCGAAATCAGGATGGACGAATTGATCCGGCTGATCCAGATGGAAATCCAGCTCACGGGCTATGCGGAGCTCATCGCCGGAGGAGTAGTCGTTACAGGCGGCGCTTCACTCCTTCCGGGTGTCTCTGAAATGAGCGAGGAGATTTTCGGGTGCCCTGTGAGGCTGGGCAGACCCAGGTACATTGAAAACATCGAGGAGTTCAGCAAACTGGACGACCCTCTCTATTCCACGGTTACCGGTCTGGCGCGCTCCGGATTGATCCGGCGCAACAAAAGAGACGATGACGGCTCACCCGTGGGGAAACTTTTCGAGCGAATGAAGGGATGGTTGAGGGCAAATCTCTAAAGGAACTTTTCGGGAGGGCTTGACAGCATGGCTTTTGAATTCATAGATGAACCTAACGTTGGAGGCCGTCTCATCGTAATCGGCGTGGGTGGCGGCGGCAATAACGCGGTTGACCACATGATTGAAGCTAAGATTTCGGGCGTCGAGTTCGTTGCGGTCAATACTGACTCTCAGGCGCTGGCCCGTTCGCGCGCGCCCGTCAAAATGCAAATCGGCGCCGTCCTCACGAATGGCAGGGGCTCCGGCGGTAACCCCGAAACGGGGCGGCAGGCTGCCCTCGAGGACGTCGAGTTGGTCCGGGAAACCCTTAAGGGGGCCGAAATGGTGTTCGTAACCGCCGGCTTCGGCGGTGGCACCGGCACCGGCGCGGGTCCGGTCATCGCCGAGGTTGCCAGGAGCATGGGGGCGCTCACGGTCGCGATCGTCACAAAACCGTTCAATTTCGAGGGAAAACCGCGCCACGACAACGCAAAGGCGGGAATCGAGGAGTTAAAGAAGTGCGTGGACACGCTGATTGTCGTGCCTAATCAGAAGCTCCTCGAGGTCGAGATGATAAACAGGAACACAACCATCATCGAGGCGTTTCGCATGGCAGATGACATATTGAGGCAGGGTGTCGAGTGCATCTCGGGTCTTATAACGATGACCGGCCTTATCAACCTCGACCTTAACGACGTCCGTCGGATCATGTCGGGAAAGGGGTCGGCGCTGATGGGGATCGGCTCAGCCTCGGGCGAGGGCCGGGCTGCTGCGGCGGCAAAAAAAGCCATAAACTCGCCGCTGCTTGAAAACTCCGATATGAGCGGGGCAAAGGGTGTCATCATCAACATTGTGGGAGGCACCGACCTCTCCCTTTATGAAGTCAACGAAGCTGCCACCATTGTGTCGAAAGCTGCCGACCCGGAGGCAAACGTCATCTTCGGCGCGGTCATCGACCCTGACCTCGCCAACGAAATGAAAGTCACCGTGATTGCAACTGGCTTCCAGACCGACGAGGAAGCCGTCAAGCAACAGGCTGTCCACGAACCCGGCAAGCCGATGGAACTGTTCTCAATCGAAGAGCTCGGCAATACCCCTGCCTTTGTGAGGCATTCGGGCGGCAACAAGAAAATGAAAGTGGTCCCGGCAAAGAGCAACGAAAGAGTTCTCAGGGAGAACCTTGAAATACCCACTTTCATCCGCCGGAAAGGATTGCAGAGGACGCCTATAGCCGTGGAGCAGCGAAAAGTCGATTGAATCCATCCGGGGATTCAATCGCGCTTTTGATGGATGAATGAAAAAGAGCGTTCATGATGTAGAAAGATACCGCAAAGCCAAGCTCTCAAACGAACATGGCACAATTATAAAGAAAACTGCGCCGCTCAGAGTGTGCCTTGTTTTCCCCAATACTTATCATACCGGCATGTCTAATCTTGCGGTACACGAGATTTACTCGATCCTGAATGCCAGGAAAGATTGCGCGTGCGAACGCAGTTTCTGCGAAGAGCCGATAGTCGGCAGGTCGATTGAAACCGGTTCGCAGCTCGCGGCCTTTGATATTCTCGCTTTTTCGGTTTCTTTTGAGCTTGACTATCCCAATGTCCTCAGAGTGCTCCGCAAGGCCCGCATCCCGATGAGGACTGCCGACCGGGATGAATCACATCCGCTGGTGATCGCAGGGGGACCTTGCGTCTTCTCAAACCCGGAGCCGCTCGCCGATTGCTTTGATCTCTGCGCAATAGGTGAGGGAGAAGAACTAATTGGCGAGATAATCGATGTTGTCCTGGAAGCGCACGAGGAGAGACTGAAGAGGGCGATTCTGCTCCACAGGCTTTCGCGTATTCCCGGCGCATATGTGCCTTCCCACCATGCGCCCGTCTATTCGGACGATGGCGCTCTGGTGCGTATGGAGAGCAGGAATGCAAACTTGCTCCCGGTAGCGCCGAGGGTCGTTGACAATCTTGACGACTATCCGTGTTCTTCGGCTATCATCACGACCGAGACGGAGTTCGCCAATATGTTTCTCATCGAGCTCGGGCGCGGATGCAGGAGGGGGTGCAAGTATTGCTTGGCGTGCTACACATACTTCAGGCGCAATCGGTCGCTTGACTCGCTAAAAACGCAGATTCTCGCAGCGCAAGGGCTGTCGAACAGAATTGGGCTTGTCACATCCGACCTCGCGGACTATCCCCACAGAGAAGAATTACTCGCCTTTCTGTTGGGGAAAGGGTTGGGATTCTCCGTCTCGTCTGTCCGGGCGGATTCGATCACCGATGATCTGCTCGAAGGCATGAAAGCGGCGTCGCAGCGTACGCTGACCCTTGCTCCCGAGGTTGCCTCTGACAGGCTCGCGTCTCTAACGGGGAAAAACATCACCGAGGAGATGCTCCTCAAGGCCGTCGACATGGCTCTCAGGCATCGTATCGTCAACTTCAGGTTGTATTTCATGATTGGCCTGCCGGGAGAAGAGGACACCGATGTCGAGGCAATCGCGGCGCTTGTCTCAAAAGTACAGCGCAAAATGCGGCAAGAGGCGAAAGCCCTCGGCAAAGTGGGAAGTCTGACCATAAGCGTAAACCCGTTTGTCCCCAAACCGTTTACCCCCTGGCAGGCAGCTCCGTTCGAGGATTCGGCTGTTCTGTTGAAACGTGTCGCGCTCTTGCGCCGCAGCGTCGCCCGCATTCCTAATGCCCGTCTAAACGTCGAGAGTCCGCGGATGGCGGCGCTGCAGTGCGCGTTTGCTCGAGGTGACAGGCGTGTGGCCTCTCTCGCTCAAAGAATCGCAGAAGGAAGCACCGTGGCCGAGGCCATGCGGGGCTTTGGCGACCAGATGGATAAGTACTTGGCTGCCCAGAAGGAAAGCGTCGGCATGTTGCCGTGGAACACCGTCAGGCCCCCCGCGAGGCGCAGGATATCTTCGGGAAATGATTGAGTCATCAGGCAAGAGATTCAGCTTCGTCTTAACACTTCTGGCGCTTATCATCTGCTTTTCCAATCCGGCTTGGGGGAAAGCTGAGAAGGATGCAATCGCCGAAATCAAGCTCGCCCCCGCTTCGCTTCCCCAAGGCATGACAATCACCCGTGAAACACGAGCCTCCCAGCAGCAACTGCTTAACGCCCGCATTAGACTCGGATTCCCGCTCATTGCCCTTGTAAACCAGACCCTCGCTCGCGGCGAGGAAAGGGCGAAAGTGAACTATATGCTGCCGGTCGGAGAGGAATGGTTTGATTTCGGGTATTCGAAGCTTGTGGCAACCGATGGAACAAAAAGCCTTGTCATGACGAAGAGCGGTGTTATCGTGCAGCTTGCCGCCACCACCAAAGACCTCGAAGACGAACTTGCCAGATTACTCGCTCCCGACTCGCTTCACCTCCTCAAGATCAAAGTCCGTGACTTGCCGGAGGACTGGATATTCACAGGCGAGCGATATCTACCTCATCAAGAGCTGGCCGCACTTGAGCGCAAGGTAGGCGGCCAAATACAAAGCGCTCTTTTTCAAGAGTTTATGGTTAGCCGGGAAAAAGTGAAAATGAAATACTACAACTGCGGGTCTCAGAAATCGGCTGAAGATACCCGGCGACATATCGCAAACGAGCGCAACCTTTACGTCAGTCAAAATGTTAAGGTTTCGGGCGCCACTGTAGTGGTCGCAGAATGTCAGGATGATCGGGTCTCCGAAGAAGCCCTATCGCTGATTAACTGGTAACCCCGTTTGCGGTTTTTCCCCATCCACTCGACACCCAATCCCTTAGATAATGCATAACATCTTACTCTATAATATCTTACATCATATCACAGAGGAACGCATCCTTGAATTCAGGCCCTACTTATGGTATTATTATATGTTGAATGTATGAGCGAAAAGACCGTAGCGATAAATCGGAAAGCCAGAAGGGATTACGAGATTCTGGAGTCATTCGAAGCGGGAATGGCTCTGAAAGGGACAGAAGTCAAGTCGCTTCGAGAAGGCCGGATGAATCTGAAGGATAGCTACGCGAAGGTGCAAGATGGCGAGGTATTCCTGATAAATGCGCACATAAGCCCTTATTCTCATGGCAATATCCAGAATCACGATCCGGTGCGCAAGAGGAAATTGTTGCTTCACAGACAGCAGATAAAGCGGCTCACAAGCAAAACCGAGGAAAGGGGACTGACGCTGGTGCCGTTGAAGGTCTATTTCCTGCGCGGTCGCGCAAAGGTAGAGCTTGGGCTGGCCCGGGGCAAACGCGAATATGAGAAAAAGGAAGCGATAAAAAGGAGGGATGCGGAAAGAGAAATGGAACGAGACCTGAGGGACAGGTGATCCCTTTTTAGTAAACCATGGGGGCGAAATGGGTTCGACAGTGATAGTCCGCTTCCTGGGTTGCATGTCGAGGTCCCCGACCACTCGTTAAACGGATGGGAACTAAATGTAACTGCAGAGAATCATCTCGCAATGGCGGCCTAATCAGGCCTCCCGGTCTTCTCCGTCAGCCTGCGGATGGGGAAAGACCGTCGATTAGCAGGATAACGTCGGCGGAGAGCCTGGCCCGCAGGCGCCAAAATTAACAGGCTGGCAACATGCGGATCCTGCTCATGAGAGCCGCGTGCTGCGAGAACAAAACATGAGATAAACATGTAGACGCCCACGAGGTGGTATCTCTGGACGGGGGTTCGATTCCCCCCGCCTCCACCAGATAGGTTCAGTAGCAAGCTCTAGTATCCTGTCAAGTTGATTTTGTTGGTATTTGTAGGGGCGTCCCGCCGAGGCGGGACGCCCCTACGAAGCACCAACTGCCGATACCTGCAAAACTTGTCTTGACAGCACACTAGACAAAGGTTTTCACAAATACCGTGACATACTTGCCTGAAGTGTGTAGGGGCGGCTCGCGAGTCGCCCCTCATGAAATATGTCGCAGGAATTATGAAGGCCGCTTACTCAAGCGCGAAAGAGGTTAGATTTGTCTTCTGTGCGAAGGCTCATAGTCATATCAATCCTCTCATCTATCGGGCTGCTTGCTTTTCCGGTCCTTTCAGCATTCGCTGAAACCCCTACGTTGACTGCTTCCGCGGAGGAACGCGTCTCAGTGCCGGACTTGGCTCGTTTCTTGGGTGTGGCGACACATTGGAAACCCGCCGATGAAAAGCTCTTGCTGACTTACAAGAGTCATAACGCCGAGATTTTCATCGGGACCGGACACGCAAAGTTCGACGGGCGTCCCGTGAGCTTTGCATCGCCGATTGTGGCGGCCACCGGCTCTGTAACGGCATCGATTACGGACGCCGCCGCATTGTTCTCGCGGCTGCTCGAACGAGTTGTCACCGAGAAGGAAATCTCTGACGGGCTTGCCTCAGGCTGGCGTGTCGACGCTCCACTCAATGACGGAGGCGCGACAGCCGATCTCCGTGATGGCGTCCATTTGCCCGGGCAATCTACCGCATGGGCCGAACAGGAGCCCGGGCCCTTGCCCAAGCAAGCGCCTTTTACTACGGTTGTGATCGACCCCGGCCACGGCGGCAAAGACTACGGCGCCAGGGGGCGAGGCGGCTTGACGGAAAAGGATGTCGCGCTGAATGTCGCCCTGAAACTGAAAGAACGAATCGAGGCAGCGGGGCTGAAGGTTGTTCTTACTCGCACCGACGATTTGTTCGTGCCGCTGAGGGAACGCACCTCGATCGCCAACCACGCCAAGAATGGGGCGCCGGCCGATTTGTTCATTAGCATTCATGCCAACTCGCACACGAGTCCGAGCGTTGACGGGTTTGAAGCATACTATGTTTCCGATGCGATAGACCCTGGCGCCGAGGCGACGGCTGCCATCGAAAATGCGGTGATCGGCCTGGAGGAGGGTGAAGAGACCGGCAAATCCTCGCTTACAAGCATTCTGTGGGACTTGCAGTACGCGGAATTCATCTTCGAAAGCAGCGAGCTCGCCTTTATCGTGCAGGAGGAACTCGGCAAGCGGCTCGACGCACGAGATCGAGGCGTGAGACAGGCCCGGTTCATCGTTCTGTCCGGCGTCGCGATGCCGTCCGTGTTGGTCGAACTCGGTTTCATATCGAATCGCGCTGAAGAGGCGAAACTCAAAACGGAAGGCTTCAAGAACGAGTGCTCCGAATCTCTTGGGGCGGCCGTGCTGGCTTTCAAGGAACGATATGAGACAAAGCTCGGCCTGCTGAATGGGGGGTCAAAACCGTGACGAAGGAACGCTCCCTCAAAATGGCGCTGGCGTTTTTTTGGGCGATTGCCGTGGTTATCCTTGCGGGTTTCGCTTTCAAACTTCTGAAGGAATTTGCGCATCCCCCGGGGAGAAGCGCGTCTTCCACGGTTCCTCTGCCGCCTCCAAATATGAAGGAGCACGAGGTCAAACTCTATTTCGCGGATGAGAATGCGACCAGCCTGGTTGCAGAAAAGCGTGATGTGAACCTCGGCGGCGGAACCGCGCCGGATGGAGTGGCGATTGTCTTGGAACTTATTAAGGGACCGGAGTCGGGGAACCATTTTGCGACTATCCCCGCCGGAACACGATTACTCAGCGCGTATGAATTGGGTGACATCCTCGTCGTTGACTTCACACGCGAGCTTCAAGCCAACCACCCAGGGGGCTCTGCCGGCGAATTGGTGACGATCTATTCCATCGTGAACACGGTGGCAGAGAATCTGCGCGGTATAAAGAAAGTGCAGATACTGATTGAAGGAGAAGAAACAGAAACGCTTGCGGGACATTTGGACATTCGTCGGCCCCTCTCTCCAGACACCAAGTGGATGACGGCCCGGTTCAGCGAGAAATCCGAAGATTAAGCGGCGGCGTTGCCATTAAAAGCACCCGTAAGAAGAATGAAGCGGCAAGATTCGCCCTTCTCCCACAAGTAACCTGCCGAGACGGACTATACGCTCGCAACGATTTCGCCGGAGAAATTACTCCGACAACGTCCGTCTCGCGATAGAGGACCATGCGAAAACCGAACTGGAACAATAACACAAAGATAGCAGCGCTTGCAGTCGCGCTCGTTGCCATCATGACGGCCGCCTATTGCCTGACCCGCCTATTCCTCAGGCCAAATGTTTCACTCGCGGCGAAACGAGTGGACTCGATTGTCTCGGCGAATCTCGCGGCGGCCGATATCAAGCCGTCACAAATACAGAAAAACTCCGTTCCCAAGAAGGACGGCGGCGTCAACTGGGAACAGATCGAAGTCGTCGTTGCCCTTGACGGTTCGCAGTCGCTGCCCGCCGTGAGCAAGAAACTCCACAGCGGTCTCACCAGACCGGTTTTCGCCGTCAAGGAGGTCAAGACGGAGAAAAACAATTCCATTGATGAAATCCAATTCTCGGTATACTATGACGAGTTTCCCGTTTACCAGATGCTGCTCACGCAAAAACGCATCGCTTCTATCCCGAAAGGCATCTGGCGGGAGAAACGCCCCAAGATAGCGCTCATTGTGGATGATGTTGGGTACGACAAAAAACGCGCGCTCGAGTTGCTGAACATGCGTCGTCCCATGACCATCGCAATTTTTCCGCAACTCAGGCACTCGAAAATGATTGCGCAGACCGCACACAGCATGGGATATGAAGTAATGATGCACCTTCCCATGGAACCCGATGAAAAACTTAGACGCAACCCGGGAATGATTGCTTCCGACATGAGCGAACAACAGCTCTATTCGATGATGGACAGCGATTTCGATTCTATCCCGTATGTGGCCGGTGTAAACAATCATCAAGGCTCGAAAATGACCCGCAATCCGGAGGCGATGGCCTGCGTCATGCGATACCTGAGAGGGAAAAAAGTTTTCTTCATCGACAGCCGGACGACCAGCGATTCGGTGGCGTACGAGGTTGCGAAGGAACATGGTCTCTGCGTCGCTGAAAATGATATATTCCTCGACAATGAGAAAGACGTCGAATATATCAAGGAGAGAATCGAGTTGCTGATCGAGCGCGCAAACCAAAAGGGCGAGGCGATAGGCATCTGTCATGTCCACCCGGCCACGATCGAGGCTCTCCGCGAAATGTTTCCCGTTGTGGACAAAGAGGGTATCGAGCTTGTTTATGCCTCCAACCTAGTCAAGTGAAATAGAACGATGCTGATACTTGGGATCGAGACCTCGTGCGATGAGACCGGGGTAGCCATTGTCGAAGACGGCAGACGGATACTGGCCAACGAAGTCGCGTCACAGATTCCTCTCCATGCCCGGTTCGGGGGCGTTGTCCCTGAACTCGCCTCGAGGGCTCATCTCACTGTTATTGCGCCCATGCTTCACTCTGCTCTCGCCAAGTCGCGATGTTCTCTCGATCAGATCGATGCGATTGCGGTAACCGCAGGGCCGGGATTGGTCGGCTCGCTCATTGTAGGTATCAGCTTTGCCAAGTCGCTTGCCTATGTTAAACGAAAACCCCTTGTCCCCGTCCACCACCTCGAGGGCCATGTTTACGCAAACATAATCGTCCACGAGCGCCTGACGTTTCCGTTTGTCGCTCTCGTAGCGTCCGGCGGACATACCGACTTGATTGAGTGCCGGGAAGGGTTTTCGTATCGGATCTTGGGGCGTACGCGCGATGACGCAGCCGGAGAAGCGTTCGACAAAGTCGCGAAGCTGCTGAACCTTGGCTATCCCGGCGGACCCGTAATCGAGCGGCTTGCCGCCCGAGGCAGCCCGAATGCGTTCGATTTCCCCCGGCCGATGCTCGGCGACTCCAAACTTGACTTCAGCTTTAGCGGTCTCAAAACGGCGGTGCTATATTGTGTTGATGACCTGAGTAGAATCGGAAACGTCTCGGAGCGGATTCCGGACATTGTGGCAGGCTTTCAGGCAGCCATCGCGGACGTGCTGGCAGAAAAAGCGCGGCGCGCGACATCCGAGACGGGCATAAATAAGCTTGTGTTAGCGGGGGGTGTGATGGCGAATCATTCACTTAAAGAGGCTATTAGAAAACGGGCAGGGTGCGAGGTTTTCGCGCCACCGATCGAGCTTACACTCGATAACGCCGCGATGATAGCCTCAGCCGGATACTACAGGTATTCGGCCGGGTATGTTGCCGACATGACGCTCAACGCTTCGCCGAATCTGCTGCTTTCATCCGAACTATGGAAAAATTTGAAACACAAATAGGGTCGGTCAAGATCGAGGGGCCGGTTGCTCTTGCCCCTATGGCCGGGATTACCGACCTGCCGTTCAGGCTGATCGCAAAGTCGTTTGGCGCGGCCCTTGTGTATATTCCTCTTATCAGCGCAAAGGCGCTCTGCCTCGGCAGCGACAGAACGCTCGACCTGCTCGAATCTGACCCGTCGGAACGGCCGGTCGCAGTTCAGGTTTTCGGGGGCGACCCTGATACCATAGCTTCCGCCGTCCGCATACTCAGCAAGTATCCCATTGACATCATAGATATCAATATGGGTTGTCCGGTTCCGAAGGTGGCGGGTCACGCGGCGGGAGCCTCCCTCCTTCGTAACCCAAGACTGGCGGCCGACATCGTAAGAGCCGCGGTGGGGGAGAGCGATGTTCCGGTAACAGTGAAGCTCCGCGCCGGCTGGGACGAAAGCTCCATAAATACTTTGGAGGTCGCGCGACTCCTGGAAGAGGCGGGCGCATCCGCAATCGCCATGCACCCACGGACGCGTTCGCAAGGATTTGCTGGTCACGCCGACTGGAGTCTCATAGGCCGGACAAAAGAGAGGGTGAACATTCCGGTCATTGGCAGCGGCGACGTGCGCTCGCCAAAAGACGCAAAGAGGATGTTTGATGAAACCGGATGCGACCTCGTGATGGTTGCGCGGGCGGCTTTGGGAAACCCATGGATTTTCAGTCGGATACGGGAATTCCTCCAAAGCGGGGTGTCGCTGTCGGAGCCATCTCCCTCCGAGAGACTGCAAATTCTTGCCAGGCACTGCACACTTTTGGCAAATCACGATGGTGAGGGACGGGCGGCGGTAAGGATGAGAAAACAAGCCGCATGGTACATCAAAGGGCTGCAAGGCGCGGCAGCCGCAAGGGATAAGATAAATCACGCGCGCACGATTGACGAGATGTTGGGAATCTGTGAAGGTCTTGAAAGAGAGTGGCACGAGTCTTGCTCACTCAAATACAGAGGGGAAGCTTCTGCTTACCCCGAGTAACAACCGCCATGACAGGCAAAAGGACTGCCCATGAATTTGCATGCATTGCTCCATACTGTGGTCGGCCAATGCGGGTCCGACATCCATTTCAAAGCCGGAAACCCGCCGGTGATCCGATTTGACGGTCGTCTTGTAAGACTCGACTATTCACCTCTCACCCGCAAAGATATCGATGAGGTGATCCGGCAGATTCTGACCGGAGAGGAGATGGAGCTTTTCAAACAGCGGCACGAACTCGATGTTTCGTATGCGGTGTCCGAGTTGTCCAGATTCCGCGTAAACATTTGCCGCGAAATGGGAAGCGTCCGGATCGTTTTCAGGCTGATTCCATTCGAGATTCCATCAATACGCGAGTTGAAACTCCCGCTGGTGCTCGAAGAAATCAGCAAGGCGCCGAGGGGACTAGTGCTTGTCACGGGACCTACCGGAAGCGGAAAATCAACCACCCTCGCCGCAATGATAACGTATATAAATACCCATTTTCCCAAACATGTCGTCACGATCGAGGACCCGATCGAGTTTGTGCATAACGACAAACAAGGAATGGTAACTCAGCGCCAACTTGGCACCGACACACATTCGTTCCATGATGCGATGCGCGCGGTTGTGCGTCAGGACCCGGATGTCATAATGCTCGGCGAAATGCGTGATGCGGAGACCGTCTTTGCGGCCATGCAGGCCGCAGAAACAGGCCATTTGGTCCTCTCGACGCTCCACACGCCCGACGCGGTCGACACAGTGAACAGAATCACGGATTTCTTCCCGCCCAGTCAGCATTTGCAGGTGCGCACCCAGTTTGCAAACTGTTTCAAAGCAGTGGTTTCGCAGAGGCTCGCGCCCCGGAAAGCAGGAGTTGGACGTATCGCGGCCGTCGAAGTGCTGATTGGCACCTTGCTGGTTAAGGACAGGATAAAATTAGAGGCCGACGCTTCGCAGATTATCTCGTTGATGAAAGAGGGCCGCGAAACCTATGGGATGCAGACTTTCGATCAACATCTGTATGAACTGTGGGAGGCCGAAGAGATATCCGAAGAGATTGCTCTCAAGCTCGCCTCAAGCCCGAAAGACCTGTCGCTGAGACTGCGGGGGCTTATCTGATATTCCGGCGGTAACCTCGACAATCTAGCGGGTCGTCGTCGCGATTCCGCAAAAATCCTCATTTGCCTACGGGCTGTCGAAACTGGAGTTAGCACGTTCTTTCCTGTATAATTCCTGCGTTTGCATTCCCCCGGAAGCGGGTGTCCCATCACATCGAGTACCGTCAACATCATGCGGCAGATGAATCGGCGGGAGGAGCTGTGGCGGAAATATGAGCGAAATTCACGATTGGTTGGAACTGAGCCTCGTTCCCGGTGTTGGTCCCAAGACTTTCTTCAAGCTGATCGATCATTTTGGGAGTCCAAGACTCGCTCTCGATGCGCCGGCGTCGGCGCTTGAAAAGGCACTGGAAATCAGCGGGGCGGTCATCAATGCGATAAGGGCTGGCCGTAAGAGCGAACTCGACACCGCCCTCAGCCTCATCGAGAAGAACGGTGTCCATGTCATCACATTCGTCGATCCCGTCTATCCCGGACGTTTGAAGAACATTCCCGATCCGCCTCCCATCATCTATGTAAGAGGGACACTCAGTCCGACCGACGTGAACGCTATCAGCATAGTGGGGTCCCGGAGAGCTACGCACTATGGAAAAATGGCGGCTGCGAAATTTGCCGAAGACCTTGCGCGCATGGGTTTCTGCATTGTGAGCGGGCTCGCATACGGCATCGATGCCGCCGCTCACAAGGGAGCGCTTACGGCCGGCGGGCGCACGATAGCCGTCCTCGGCTCGGGGGTGGACGTGGTGTATCCGCGATCTAACCAGAAGATATACGACCAGATTCCGCTTTCCGGCGCGCTCATCTCGGAATTTCCTATGGGAACCCAGCCTGACGCGCGCTTTTTCCCCATTCGCAACCGCATCGTGAGCGGGCTTTCACTCGGGACGCTCGTGATTGAGGCGCCGCGCAAGAGCGGCGCGTTGATTACGGTGAAGCATGCGCTCGACCAGGGGAGAGAGGTCTTTGCCGTTCCCGGAAATGTTTTCTCGCCGTACAGCGAAGGCTGCCACAAGCTCATCAAGGACGGCGCGAAGCTCGTCGAAAACATTTATGATATCATTGAGGAAGTTGCATGTAACCTTGTGGGAATACAGATGACTGACGCGTCGCAGCCAGCCGAAGCGGCGTCTCAATCGACCGCCCCCATGTCGCCGAATGAGAAGAAAGTCTTCAATTTCCTCTCGATGACGCCCACCCACATCGATGATGTCGGTGAGGGGTGCGGCTTGACCGCGTCGCAGACTTCAAGCGCGCTCATGACCCTCGAGATCAAAGGGTTGGTTCAGCAAGTGCCGGGCAAGCTCTTCATCCGACGGGTATAATGAACCTAACCGATAATTGTTCGGTTGATGGGGCCGTTGCGCCGACTTTCACCTTCTTATGAATCGAGAGCTCTACATGAGGATTGTTTCGGGCAACGAGAAGGGGATAGCAGCGTCCGTCGCCCGTGGCGCGTTCTCGATGTTCTCAGGCCTTTATCGCCTTGTATACGAGGGGAAAAGCATCTCGTATAGACTCGGTTTGAAAAGGTCGCGCAGAGTGAATGCCAGAGTGGTTAGCGTCGGTAATATCACGGCGGGCGGGGCTGGCAAGACCCCCGCTGTCATGTACTTCGCGCGCCGATTCTTGGAGGAAGGGCGAAATATCGTCGTGCTCAGCCGGGGCTATGGCCGCGTGACTCCGGCCGACCAGCCGCTGGCTGTATCGGATCGTTCCAAGGTTCTTCTTTCACCTCGTGAATCCGGAGACGAACCGTATCTCATCGCGCGCAAACTATCGGGCGTTCCAGTGGTGGTGTGCGGGAAGAGAGTGAAGGGAGCGCGGTTTGCCATCGAGAAGTTCGGCGCGGAGGTCATCGTCCTCGACGACGGATTTCAACACGTTGCGCTCGCAAGAGATGAAGATATTGTGGTCATTGATTGTACGGCGCCGTTCGGATACGGGCGTCTCCTTCCTCGGGGTCTGCTTCGCGAGCCGATCGACGCGTTGAAAAGGGCCACATGTTTTCTTCTTACGCGCGCCGACGAACGCGGGCACGAAGATGTCGTCAATGCCCTGCGAGGAATCAATCCGGACGCCCGTTTACTGAAAAGCAGGCATCGGCCGAAAAGGCTCATCAATCTGCAAGAGCAGACAGAGATGCCGTGCGGGTCCATTTCAAAAAAGCGAGTGATTGCGCTCTCGAGCATTGGAAACCCGGCCGCTTTCGAGAAAACCGTCTCGCGCCTTGGCGCGCACGTTGCGCAGGGCCTTCGTTTCAGCGACCATCATTGGTATGATCCTGCCGACATCGAAAAAATACAGAGCATTCGTGAACGGCTCGGCGCCGAGTATGTGGTTACGACCGAGAAGGATGGCGTGAGGCTCGGCGCGGTGTCTCGACCTCTCGGAAACACCCTTCTCCTTGAAATTGAACTCGAGATAATCTGATTAGTTCCGATTTATTTGGCTCGAGGTTCACCGGTTCGAGGCTCGGGATTGACTTTGATCAGATTCTCGAAATCTGCGGTATAGCTCGAAGCGATACGCTCCGCCTTCTTCACGAGCAGTTCGGAGCCCAGCGAGCCGACCAACGTGACCTTGTTGTTCCGAACCTCGACCAGCGCGCCGTAAATGCCGGACTCGCGAAACTCTCTCTGGATTTCGCGCGCCAATATCCGCGCGTTGCGTGAGCTCAGCGAGGTGAGATTTATGATTGAGGGATTGTCACCAACAGCGCTCTCAATCGCATCCATGTCCTTGAGATATAAAACTCTGCCGTCAACGAGAATCCTGCCTTTCACTACCTCAACATTGACGCCGGAGATGTCGCCGATTTTCTTTCTGAACTCGGCGGCGAATTCCTCGGGGTCGGCCACGTAAACGCGAATCGTATAGCCGACCCGCGCGCCGTCGCTGAGTTTCACGATCGCTCTCCCCACTCCCGCCGAGTTCGCGCTCACTACCATCCCTTGGGCTTCTGTGACGAAAATTTCCGCAACTTCGGGTTTCGTGACCGCGACGTCCAGAATTCTCGCGTCGGTGCGCACCAGCCTCTTTTCGCCCACCTGCGTATCAATCGTCTCCTCCCTGGTAATGATGGATTCTGTCTCATCGGCGGCAATGTTTGGCGGCTTTTGAATGGTATCGTCTGCGGCAAGGCCTTGGGCCCCGCACGCCGTCAAGAGAAACGGCAAAAAGAAAGAGCAAGAAAGGACCGCTCGTCCGAATTCAGATAACTTCAAGCGGAGATTGCGCCGCCTCGCACTGGTCGAGAAAGACATCATGGTCACCCCAAGTTTTCTTTCCGTTCCCGACAATATTAGCAACTCCGGGTCGAACAAGTCAAACAGTAAACCGAACCGCCGCTGAACGCTGCTAAACGCCGATAGGAAGTGTCCTACTAGTGCAGAATTATCTTGTTTCCGCTTGCTTTCCGTTCAACTAACTGATACGATTCGCAATACTCACGTCGCCTTTTGAGACTGTTCTGCAATTGGTGGAACCAGCAAGGAATTCTGTAGGCGCCAATTTATTCACAGAATATCTTCCAGCTTTTTCCGCGACGCGCGTGCGAATAAATTCGCACCTACAGAATAAGGGGATGCTTTCTTCCTCTTTGCGTTTTTGACTTCTTGCGGTATGAGTTATTCTACCGGTTGGTTCATTGAATCCAAAATCTAAAATCTAAAATCCAAAATAAGAAGGGGTTCATCATGCTTTATCCTCAGGCCAATGCGCACAGAAACAGGCCGCTCTGCTCCGCGCATATATAGACGTCATCCGCTCGAAGGACTTCACCGTCGGCGAGCACATCTGGAATTTTGCAGATTTCAAGACGCCGCAGAATTACACGCGGACCGTCCTCAACCGGAAGGGACTCTTCACGCGCGACCGCCAGCCGAAACTTGCCGCGCACATGATAAGACAACTCTGGCGCGCCGGCAAATAGGGAAAGGGGACCGCGCGAAGCGCGCGGAATCTGTGTATTCATTTCTTATTCGCCTCCGGCGGTCGTTCTCCCCGATGTTCATCGTCGTAGTCTTCTTTTGCCAACCGCCAGATAACGCATTGCTCGCGACTTCGGCAATGCAGCTTCGGATCGCGGCACGTCATGCACAACTCGCACATGTGTATGTTGTGCTTCTCGCACCAGAATCTTGCGACTTGGTCCGGATGCTGCGGGCATTGCATATTTGCAGTTCTCAGCCTGTACCGTATTTGTTCAGGCTATCGAATTTCCGAAAAGCCCTTTAATTGGGGACACCATGCGGCATGGTGTCCCCAATTAAAGGAAATAACGACCGTTTGGCTGGGGCAAAATTGCGTCGCTTATACCAGCGACTCGGCGGCCTTCGGCGTTGGAATAGGCGTTGACACGGGTTTTATGAATTTCTTCGTCAGTCCGTCAGTATTCGGGACCGCCAGTTGCTTGAACAAGAAATCGAACTTCGCTTCGAGTTTCGCGCATATCTGTCGTTTGATATCTGAGGGCAAGTCCCACATCTGCTTCTTGAATGGACCGAAGCCCTTCTTGCGGGTCTTGTAGATAAATTGCTCCTGTGTCTGGCCTTCCTTTTTCTCGTCTGCGCATTCCTTGTCCAGATATTTATAGATTTCTTGTCTGAGGTCGGCTGGAAACGCGGCATTGTCGTAAATCATGTTCTGGAATTCGGTCGCCAGGTGGACTTCGGCGGTCTCCTTATCGGCAAAAATGTGAAATGCGTCTTCCGGCAATGTTGACGCCCCATGTTGGACTGCCCCCGCCATCCCGTACTTATCGCGGGCAACCTTAGAGAGCCTCTCGAGCGTATCGAAGTCAACCTTCACCTTCGCGACTGTGCCGTCGGGCAGCGGGACACCCCCATGAGTTGTGCCGGTCTGAACGCTTATCTTGCTGATGCCTGCGATGCCTTCTTTCTCAAGCCGCCTGTTATAGTTATTCATGAAGCCGGTGAGGTCTTCGACCGTGCTGTTTTTTGTGCCGACCTCGCCTATTTCTCCACCTATTGAAATCGTGACGCCTTTGGGTTCCTTTTGGCGAATAAGCATGGTCAGTTCATGTGTAAGAGCGGCGTTTGTCTCCTGCTGCGCCTCCTCCGTGGGCTTACTCAGGTCAACGATTGTTGATGCGTCGATGTCGATATTATAGAAGCCGGCGTTAATGGCCTTTTCTATCAATGAGCGGATATTGTCGAGTTCGGCGTCGGCAGAGGCTTTGTATTTCTTGGCGATCACCTGAAAGTGGTCGCCTTGCGCAAACACCGGACCCGCGTAACCGCTCGCAAGCGCGCCGCCAATGACCGAGACTGCATATTCGGCCGGACTCTGAAACGTGTAACTCATCTCTGAACGCGCAATCTCGAAGATAACGGGGCCCACCTTGTTCTTCAGCGTGGATTTGAAGATAGTTTCCGACACATCGAACGTCAACCCTCGAATGTTTATGGCCGGCACGGTGAATCCGCTGCACTCGCCCCGCCCGCGAGCCATATACAGATCGTGTATGCTGGCGAGTCTCACGCCGCACGAGTCTGCGCCTGCGCGTACGAGCCATCTGCAAAGCTCCTGGATGTCCTTGTCGGAATTGAAAATGGAATTATACACGAGGGCATATGCGAGCTTGCGGAATTTGTCATGGTTGCGGACGTTCACCTTCCCGTCAATCAGGGTCGCAACGTCCTTCAGCAACGATTTGATGTCACCTATGCTTTTATAGAGAGTGGCGGAGTCCATCGTTTTCCCCCCTTCTTTTTGTCATTCCCGCGAAGGAGGGAATCCACTCTTATGATTCTCGTACACGGATTCCTTCCTTCGCGGGAACGCCTTGTTCGCTTCTTTCGCACAGTACCTTGCCGACTGGAAACGAATGTTCACAAAATTATATCGCCGAGCTCGCTGAGTGTCAATCTTTATTCAGACCGGAATCAAAGGAATTTGCGACGGGTTTGATCAGAACCAAAGAGCCTCGCGCCCAAAGAGAATTGCCAAGTGTCATTCTAAGCGAAGTATCTCCGGAACAAGTCGCAAAACCACAAAACGAGAGATTCTTCGTCGAGCCGCTCCTCAGAATGACAGTTCCTAGAAGGTCATCAGCCTGAATGTCATTTCGGCGACAAGTCCCAAAGAGAAAGGGGATTGCGATTTCTCGCAATCCCCTTTCCGCAACGGATGTTGTTCCCCCCTTGTTCCTTGGGAACTTCGATGCGCTATTTTGTCTTCAGAGAGAGCAACGCTTCGTGTATGGCGCCATCATCGAGGTTGACGCGCAGCTTATATGTGCCGGGGCCCAAATCCCTCGTGGACCAGTTGTAAATGTACTGTTGCTCGTCCGGATCATACCTGAACAGGTTCCCGGTGTTAGCTTCGCTGAGAGGAACGGTCTCGACCTCCGTCACGGTCCCGGTCACAGAGCTTGTGATCTTGAATATAGAGAGAGTGGCCGTCGCCGATCCTACAGGCGCGGCGCCGGAGCAATACAACTTGAATTTTATCGGGACAGCTCTTCCAATCTTGAATATACTGGAACCATCCGCATTGATGGGTTGGAGTATTCCGCTGTACTCATACGTCACCCGGACGGACGCCTGACATGTGCTCGTGTTGCCAGCGGCGTCAGACGCGGAGAAGGCGACCGTTGTCAAGCCGGCCGGGAAGATTCCGGGCGCGTTGTTCGTGACAGGAACAGGTCCATCAACATCATCCGTGGCCGTTGCCCCATTCAGGACCGCTTGAATGGCCGAATTGGAAGCGGGCACTCCGCCGCAGAGCAGGTTCACTTGAATGTCCGCAGGACATGTGATTACGGGCGGCGTCGTGTCGTCGCATAACAAATCTGCGCCGCTGCAATCCTCATCGACGCTGTTGCCGCATACCTCGGTCGCTCCGGGGTGAACGTTCGCGTTCAGATCGTTGCAATCGCCTGCACTGACGCAGTAGGTGTCGCCGTCGGCATCATTCGCAGCGTCGTTCGGACAACTGTCGCATACATCGCCGCTGCCGTCCGAGTCCGCATCAATCTGGTCGGCATTTGGCGTAGCCGGGCAATTATCCACATCGCCGCACACGCCGTCGCTATCGATATCATTGGCGGCATCGTTTGGACAAATGTCGCATGCGTCGCCCTGGCCGTCCGAATCGGCGTCCGCCTGATCAGCGTTCGGCGCCGTCGGGCAATTGTCCGCATCTCCGCAGATTCCGTCACCGTCGGCGTCATTATCGGGATCATTCGGACAACTATCCAGACAGTCAGCGAGTCCGTCCGAATCCGCGTCGAACCCTTCATCTGCCGCGCCATCGCAATCGTTGTCCAAACTGTCGCAGAATTCCGTAGCGCCGGGATACGTAGCGGCGTTCAGGTCGTCGCAATCGACCTCCTCCGAATATCCGTCTTCGTCGAGGTCATTTACACCCATTGCGGTGGTGTGTGCGAATCCGCTCATCTTGGCATATTCGTCGCTGCCCGAGACGACTTGCTCGCACGTATACTGCGGCAGCCAGTTCCCATCCTTATCTTTCGCCTGGACCTGGACGCCCGGATCATCACATTTGTTTCCGCCAGACGCGGACCATGTGATGCGATTCGGGTCATCCCAGCAGTTCCAGTTGCCGAGTACATTCCCGGCCACAAACGAGGTGTTGTCGACCACACACAGCATTGTCTTGTACGGCAAGGTAATCGATTTGGTTGCGCCCGTCAAGCTCATGCCACCCACTGAAAGCGCGACTCGGCCGGAGCCGCCAGGTCCCTCGGTGTAGGCGAACGTGACGCCTGACAGGTCTATCAAAGCTCCATTGCTTTCGATCTCGATCACGGGAACCCCATCCATCATGAAGATATACGTATAGGTCCCGTCACCATTGTCGATTATCTGTACGTCGTCGAATATGCCGGTTGCATTCTCGGAACCGCAGACGGCGGAGCAGCCGTCACTATCCACATTGTTGCCGTCGTCGCACTGTTCCGGGAACTCCAGCGCGCTGTTTCCGCAGAGTTGCGCGTCGCAGGCGTCGCCAAGTCCGTCGCCGTCGGAATCGAGCTGATCCGCGTTCGGGTCCGACGGACAGTTATCGCATGCGTTGCCAACAGTGTCGCTATCGGCGTCCTCCTGCGCCGGATTCGGAGTGACAGGGCAGTTATCACTGCAATCGGCTATTCCGTCGGAATCGGCGTCGAAGCCTTCGTCGACGCTCGTGTCGCAGTCGTTGTCCAGACCATCGCATATTTCGGTCGTTGGCGAACCGGCCGAACAAGTGTCTTGCAGACTGCCAGCGACACAAATCATCTGGCCAGCGGCTGCGCATTCACCAACACCACATGAAGTTGCCGTTGGCACATATGCGTCATCGGCGACACCATTGCAATTCTGGTCAAGACTGTCGCACTCATCATCCGTGCCAGTCGGCGAGCCGGCCACGCAAGTATCTTGCAGACTGCCGGCCACGCATATCATTTGACCGGTTGCTGCGCATTCACCTGTGCCGCACGAGGTCGCTGTCGGAACATAAGCATCATCGGCCACGCCGTTGCAGTTCTGATCCAGACCGTCGCACTCATCATCCGTGCCAGTCGGCGAGCCAGCCGTGCAGGTATCTTGCAGAGCGCCGGCAACGCAAATCATCTGGCCGGTTGCTGCGCACTCACCTACGCCGCAGTTCGTGACTGTCGGAGTGTAGGCATCATCTGCCACGCCATTGCAGTTCTGATCGAGACCATCGCACTCAGCGTCAGTACCAGTTGGAGAACCGGCAGAGCAAGTGTCTTGCAAAGCACCCGCAACGCAAATCATCTGGCCGGTTGCTGCGCATTCACCTACGCCGCATGAAGTGGCTGTTGGCACATAACCGTCATCGGCCACACCGTTGCAGTTCTGATCCAGACCATCGCAATCGGCATCCGTACCAGTCGGTGTACCAGCTACGCAGGTATCCTGCAATGAGCCAGCAATGCATATCGTCTGGCCAGTTGAAGCACACTCGCCCGTACCGCACGTCGTGCCGGTAGGTACGTAACTATTGTCTGCTACGCCGTCGCAGTTGTTGTCCACGCCATCACAGACCGAATCGTCAGCGGCCGGATTTATCGGATCGCATGCGTCTCCGGTTTCGTTGTTGTTGCAGTCTTCTTGTCCCGAATTGGGAACATTCACGCAGTTGTCGCAAGCGTCACCAAGGTTGTCGCCGTCGGTGTCCAGTTGATCCAGATTCAGACTGGACGGACAATTATCACAGACATTGCCGATACCATCACTGTCATAACCGCGACCGGCCAACCCATTCTGATATTGGACTTGGATTTCTCCTGCGCTTAATGCTCTGCGATAGAAACCAACTTCGTCAAGTGACCCATTATATGGATTATAGAAGTAAGGAGGCGGCATCACGCCCATGAGCAACGGGTATGCCGAGTTTGCCATTGCGAAAGAACTGCCAAGATTCAAAGGTGTTGCCGCTTCCAAACCATCAACGTACATTCTGAAGTAGGCGCCGTCTCTTAATATGGCCACATGGCGCCATGCGCCATTATTGACAGCAGTTGTCGAAGTCACGAAGTGATGGTTTGGATAATTCTTATAATCCGGCGTGAAATAGATATTACCTCCCATTCGCACATATGCATAGAAGGAAACCGAATAATACATTCCAAGAGCATCTCCCTGATACATAAGCATTCCGTTAGTTGAGGAATGCGCGGATGTATTCAGCCAGAAGCTAATGGTGAAATTACCGGTTCCAAAACTCCATGCATCATTGTCTGCGATTGACAGGTAGTCGTTGGAGCCGTCAAATCTCAACGCGGAATTAACCTGTCCCGCCGTCCAACTTGGCCCATAAACCGTTCCTGGATTTGAACCGGCGGAGTCGCCCGCAGCCGTTCCGACACCTTCATCAAATCTCCAGTAGGAAACGGCATCCGGCAGCTCGGTATCCGCCTGATCCGGATTCGCAGTGTCAGGGCAGTTATCGAAGCAATCTGCCACCCCGTCTGAATCGGCGTCAAAACCGTTGTCAATGTTTGCGTCACAGTCATTGTCCATGCCGTCGCAGACTTCTGCGGATGGCGTACCGGCTGCGCAGGTATCCTGCAAACTGCCGCCTACGCAGATCATCTGGCCGGTAGAGGCGCATTCGCCTATGCCGCAAGAGGTCGCAGTCGGAACATAGGCGTCATCGGCAACGTCACTACAGTTCTGATCCAGACCGTCGCAATCAGCGTCGGAACCGGTCGGCGAACCAGCCACGCAGGTATCCTGCAATGCGCCGGCAACACAGATCATCTGACCAGTGGCTGCGCACTCGCCGACACCGCAAGAAGTGGCTGTTGGCACATAGGCGTCATCGGCCACACCATTGCAGTTCTGATCGAGACCGTCGCAGTCGTCATCGGCGCCAGTCGGAGAGCCAGCAGCGCAAGTATCCTGCAGACTGCCAGCGACGCAAATCATCTGGCCAGTGGCAGCGCATTCGCCTACACCGCAGCTTGTGGCCGTTGGAACATAAGCATCATCGGCGACACCATTGCAGTTCTGATCCAAGCCGTCGCAATCATCATCCGTGCCGGTCGGAGAACCCGCCGAACACGTATCCTGCAGACTGCCGGCAACGCAGATCAGTTGGCCGGTGGACGCGCATTCGCCTATGCCGCAGGAAGTGGCGGTTGGGACATAAGCATCATCGGCGACACCGTTACAGTTCTGATCGAGACCGTCGCAAGTGGAATCGTCAGCGGCCGGATTGATCGCATCGCAAGCATCGCCAAGTCCGTTACTGTTGCAATCTTGCTGCCCAGGATTCGTGGCATCAGGACAGTTGTCGCATGCGTTTCCAACCATATCACCGTCGGTGTTCAACTGGTCCGAATTACTGATTGTTAGACAGTTGTCGCAATAATCGCCGACAGTATCGCCATCTGAATCTTGCTGCAACGGATTTATTTTGAGGGGACAATTGTCCACATCATCCATAACCCCATCGCCGTCGGTGTCGGTTGAGCAAGGACTGCTGCTGTCGCACACGTTGCCGATTCCGTCTCCGTCACAATCCGCCTGGTCGGTATTTACGACTGCCGGGCAATTGTCGCACACGTCGCCTGCGCCATCACCCATGTCGAATTTCTGGACACGATTATTCGTGCGGTCAGTAACGTAAACATACCCATTGCTGTCCAGAGCAGCGCTAAATGGGTCTCTGAACTGGCCGGTTCCCGTGCCGGTCGAACCCCATTGGGCGATGAAATTTCCGTCGGAATTGAACATTTGAACGCGGTTGTTTCCGGTGTCCATTACATAGACGTATCCCAGCGAATCAACGGCGATTCCCTTGGGCAAATTAAACTGACCATTGCCGGCGCCAAGAGAACCCCACTTCGCTACGAAGCCGCCAGCGCTAGTGAATTTCTGAACTCTGTTGTTGTTTGTGTCCGCCACATATATGTGTCCATCAGGCGCCACAGTGACACCCCACGGGTCATTGAACTGACCATTTCCGCTACCGGGGGCGCCCCACGACCCGATATAACCGCCGACATTGTTGAACTTGGCGATCCGCCGATTTCCCGTGTCGGCGACGTACACATAGTCATCTGAGTCAATCGCGATTCCGTGCGGATTATTGAAAGAGCTGACCCAGGAGAGAATGAACCCGCCGGTAGAGTTGAATTTCTGGACACGGATGTTCACGTTATCCACAACAAACACATCATTATTCGAATCCACTGCGATCCCGTATGGATATCTGAAGTATCCGTTGCCAGTGCCCGCGGAGCCCCACGCGCCTAGATAGTCGCCGTTGGTTTTGAATCTCTGAACGCGATTGTTATTCGTGTCAGCAACATACACGATTCCCTCTGGATTGATGGTTATCCCGGCCGGGTTATTGAACTGGCCGCTAGCGGAACCGAGCGCGCCCCACGTGAAAACGAAAGTCGCCTCAGAATCCAGTTGGGTCGGGTTACTTACATCCGGACAATTGTCAACGCCTTCACACACGCCATCACTGTCCGAATCGTCGGGCGAGTCGAGCGGGCATGAATCGCACGCATCGCCCTTGGCGTCTCCGTCGGTGTTCACCTGCGTGGGATTGAAGACGGTCGGACAATTATCGCACCGGTCTCCATATCCGTCACCCAGATCGAATGTCTGGACGCGATGCAAACTGAAATCGGTAACGAAGATGGCGTTTTCGAGATTGTTCGCTATTCCATACGGTGTTTGGAATTGGCCGTCACCCGAGCCGTAGCTACCCCACACGCTGATTGCACGGCCGGTATTGTCAAACTTCAAAACCCGGCGATTTGACGACTCGATCACGTAAATGTAGCCCTTCGAATCCACGTCAATTCCAAAGGGCGAGCCGACACCCCACGACGAAAGATAGGCGCCGTTGCTGTTGAACTTCTGCACGCGATTGTTGCCGCGGTCTGCGACATAAACATTGCCGGAGGAGTCCACGGCCACGCCGGACGGAGCATTGAACTTGCCGGTGGCTGTTCCCGCTTCTCCCCATGTCAGCACGAATGCGCCGTTTGCGTCGAATTTCTGGACGCGATTGTTGCCCGTGTCGGCAACGTAAACATAGCCGAGCGAATCGACTGCAATCCCATAAGGATCAGTGAACTGGCCGTTATTGGTCCCCAGTCCGCCCCATTGTGTCACATACTCGCCAGAAGAAGTGAATTTCTGTATGCGGTCATTGCCCGTCTCGCAGACATACACGGAGCCTGCCGGACCAAGAGCAATCCCCGACGGACCGTCGAACTGGCCGTTTCCGCTTCCGAAGCTGCCCCACTTGAACCTGAAGCCGCCTATTGAGTTTAAGACCTGTACGCGGCGGTTGCCGCTGTCGACAACATAAGCCTGATTCGCGCTGTCAACGGCGATGCCGGCGGGACTCAAGAACTGGCCATCCGCGCTGCCTGCAGTTCCGAACTTCTTGGAGAAAGAAGCTGACTCGGCCTCCAATTGGTCCTGGTTGGCGATTGACGGGCAGTTGTCGCAGGCATCTCCGTAAGTATCGGAATCCGAATTTGCCTGCGTCGCATTTGTGACGTACGGGCAGTTATCGCAGGCGTCGCCGTATGCGTCGGAATCAGAGTTGTACTGCGCCGCGTTCGACACTGCGGGGCAGTTATCGTCGCTGTCGCACACGCCGTCTCCGTCGGAATCATCGTTCGGGTCAATCGGACACGGGTCACACACGTCGCCAAGAGCGTCGCCATCCACGTTCGCCTGATTCGTATTGGCCACGGTCGGGCAATTGTCTATGTTGCCGCAGACGCCGTCGCTATCAGCATCGTTTGCGGCGTCATTCGGGCACACGTCGCAGGCGTCACCGAACAAATCGCCGTCGGCATTGGCCTGATCTGTGTTTGCAGTGATCGGGCAATTGTCGACGTGACCTGATATCCCATCACCGTCAATATCGTTATCCGGGTCGTTTGGCCACGGATCACAAACATCGCCCTGGGTGTCCGCGTCAGTGTCAAGCTGGTCCGCATTGGCGTCTGTCGGGCAATTATCGCACACGTTGCCAACGCTGTCACCATCAGCATCCCCCTGATCGGCATTGGCGATAGTCGGACAATTATCGCATGCATCACCCAAAGCGTCACCGTCGGCGTCTGCCTGCGTCGGATTCGCAATGGCCGGACAATTATCGACATCCTGGCACACACCGTCACTATCAGAGTCATTACTAGCATCATTCGGGC
>CAYVDS010000006.1:16382-18752 GCA_964450145.1 uncultured bacterium | reverse complement strand
CCCAAACCGTCACCGTCCGCGTCAGTTTGATCGGGATTGTAAACCGCCGGACAGTTATCGCAGGCGTCACCCAAACCGTCACCGACCAAGAACTTCTGAACCCGTCCGCTACCAAACTCGACGACATATGCATAGTTCTCGGAATCAATGGCGACTCCATAGGGCATATAGAACTGGCCGTCGTCACTGCCAAACGAGCCCCACGACAAGATAAAGTTGCCGTCGCTTTCGAACTTCTGGATTCGATTGTTATTCGAATCGCTTACATATAAGAAGCCGGCGGAATCCGAGCCGACGCTGGTCGGCCATATGAATTGGCCGTCATCGCTGCCCTGGCTGCCCCACATCACTATGAAATTGCCGCTGCTGTCGAACTTCTGGATACGGTGATAGCCGGAGTCCGCGACGTAAACGTCGCCGTTGCGATCAACTCCAAGGCCTTCCGGATTACCGAACTGTCCCGGACCAGAGCCGGAGCCGCCCCACTGCAGTTGAACGACGCCGTTCGTATTCAGTTTCCTTACAATGCCTGACCTGTCGATGACATATACGAGATCTCGATCGCGGTCAACGGCTATGCCTGTGGGCCAGTTGAACCCGCTCCACGTGGCCACGACAGTCCCGTCTGCAGTCAATTTCTTGACGACAGATGCGCCGTGGTCGGTCACATACACAAAACCGGCGTCATCAATCGCGACGTCCCACGGCTGGCTAAAGCCGGCCCACGAGGCCAAAAGGTTGCCAGTTGTATCGTACTTCTTGACTTGCGCATAGCCCGAATTGGCAACATACACATACTCGGCGACATCCAGTCCGAACGGACTGCCAAGCTGGCCGGCGCCAAACTTCGAAACGAATACCGGCACGTCGGAATCGGCCTGGCCGGGATTGGAGAGAGCCGGACAGTTGTCACACATGTCGCCCGCGCCATCGGCATCGGAGTCTGCCTGATCGGCATTCGCGATTTCCGGACAATTGTCGCACGCATCGCCGACGGCGTCCAGATCAGTGTCAAACTGGTCGGCGTTGGCGACGTTCACGCAATTATCGCAGGCGTCGCCGACCGCATCGAGATCAGAATCCGCCTGGTCGGGATTCGGAGTATTGTCGCAGTTGTCAAGATAGTTGTAGACGCCGTCGCCGTCGCTGTCATTCTGGAAATTCCAGTTCGCATTATTGCCCGAATCTACCGAATCCCAAGCGACTATCGTGCTGCCTCCGCTTGCGTCGGAATCCTGCACGTCCATGAACCGGGCGTCAGGATTGCCAGACGGGGGACTCAGGTCAATCAAATGCCACGCGGTTCCGGGTACAGTTGACCTGACGGTCAGCATGCTGGCGGCGTCGGCCCCTCGGAGTCTCACGGTCGAACCGTCACTAATAGTAACCGTTGAGCCTGCGCCGACTGTCCACTGGTGATTTCCCTCGAGCCGGAGAGCGCCTCCCATATCAATGTTAACGGTGGAGTTTGTTCGGAGGGTTAAACCATCGGGCAGTTCTCTATAGAAGCTGGCGCCCGACATCACTCTCAGCGCACCATCAACCTGCAGGTTATTCCCAAGCACGGAGAAAGTTCCGGAGGCCACATTGAGATTGTAGAAAGGAGAATTGCCGGCTTGCGCCTGGCTGAACATGCCGCCGAGCGCCAGCGGGTCGAATGTCACCGTTCCGTTGTTGTGGACGAAACTGCCATTATTTGTCCAAGAGCCGCGGCACTGTATCGCTGCGCCGGCGGCGGGGCTTAGTACGCCCGTCGGACCAATTGTCACGATCTGGTCGAAGATGGAGCCGTCGGCAGGCCGGAACTCGCCGTTCCTCGCCTCGAGTGTTCCGGCTACCCGGATCGCCCCGAGAGTTTCAACGCTATTCGCGCTATTATCAATAAGCAGGTTACCAAAGACGTTCGGCGGGAACCCGCCTTCCTGAATGGTCTGATGCGTCACGCCGTCCATAACTACCGTGCTCGTCGCGGAGGTAAATCTTCCCATAGCGGACAAGTTGCCAGCATCCTTGATGATTGAATCGCCTCCCGCGCCGGGACTGGCATCGAGAATTCCGCCAGCCTCGATCCTGATACCACATGTGCCGATATCAAGATCAAATCCATTGGTGACCACAACCTGCCCAGCATTGATAACAAGGCAATCGGCGGCATAATCAGAGGTCAGAGACTCACCGTCGCAGGCAAACCCTACGCCGTCGCCGTCTGGGTCGGCCTGGTCAGGATTGGCTACAGCCGGACAATTATCAACATTGCCACAAACACCGTCGCCGTCGATATCGTTTTGTGGGTCATCAGGGCAGGTGTCCACATCGCCGCAGATACCATCGCTGTCAGCATCGTTGTTCGGGTCATTCGGGCACGTGTCA
>CAYVDS010000006.1:9134-16372 GCA_964450145.1 uncultured bacterium | reverse complement strand
CACAGGCATTGCCTGCGCCGTCGGAATCGCCGTCCAGTTGGTCGGGATTGGCGACTGTCGGGCAGTTGTCGATTTCGCCGGAGACGTTGTCTCCGTCGATATCGTTTTGCGGGTCATTAGGCCAGGAATCGCAGGCATCGCCGAGCAGGTCGCCGTCGGCGTTGGCCTGGTCTGGATTCGCAACAGCCGGACAGTTGTCAACGTCAGCGCAGAGGCCGTCGCTGTCGGCGTCATTCGCGGCATCGTTGGGACACACGTCGCAGGCGTCGCCGGATGCGTCACCATCGGTGTTCGCCTGATCTGCATTAGCGACTGCCGGACAATTGTCTGTGTCCTGACATACGCCGTCACCGTCCGAATCGTTGGTAGCATCATTCGGACATACGTCGCAGGTATTACCCACGGTGTCGCTGTCCGAATCCGCCTGATCTTCATTCGGCGAATTGGGACAATTGTCGCATGCGTCGCCAATTGAATCGCCAATTGTTACGGTGTTCAGATAGACATCTTCCCACCCGTCTCGATATTCTTCCCATGTCACATAGGCATGACCGGAGGAATTACTCGATATCTGCGGAAAGTAGGAATTCCTTGTGCCCGGCGTGTCCGTATCCACCCGAATGTCGCTTGCCTGCCAGGTCGCGCCGTAATCGGAGGAATGATTGAAGTAGATATCGTAGCTCCCGTCGCGCCCATCCATCCATGTCACATAGACATGACCGGCGGAATCGTTCGATATGCGAGGATTATAGGATCCCCTTGCGCCCGCTGTGTCCGTATCCAACCGAATGTCGCTCGCCTGCCACGTCGCGCCATAGTCAGAAGAACGATTGACGTAGATATCTTCGTAACCATTGCGGGAATCGAACCATGTTACGTAGACATGACCGATGGAATCACTTGATATCTGCGGAAGCACAGAGGGATTCACGCCCGCCGTGTCAGTATCCAGCCGAATGTCACTCGCCTGCCACATCGCGCCATAATCAGAAGAGTAGTTAAGGTAGACATCGGCGTTGCCGTTGCGGCCGTCATGCCATGTCACATAGACATGCCCGGCGGAATCACTCGATATCTGAGGCTTCTCGGACCATTTTGCGCCCGGCGTATCCGTATCCAATCGCTTGTCACTTGCCTGCCATGTCGCGCCGTAATCAGAAGAATAATTAATGTAGATATCGTTGCTCCCGTTACGAGCGTCATGCCATGTCACATAAACGTGACCGGCAGCATCACTCGATATTTGAGGATCGAGCGATGGCTTTGCGCCCGGCGTATCCGTATCCAACCGTTTGTCACTTGCCTGCCATGTCGCGCCGTAATCGGATGAATAGTTGAAGTAGATGTCGGTATTGGCGCCGTTCCGGTAATCATACCAAGTCACATAGACATGACCCGCAGAATCGCTGGATATCTGCGGATAGAGCGACGATTTTGCGCCTGCCGTATCCGTATCCAACCGTTTGTCGCTTGCCTGCCACGTCGCGCCATAATCGGAAGAATAGTTGAAGTAGATATCGTAGTTCCCATTACGATTGTCGTGCCAAGTCACATAGACATGACCGCTGGAATCACTTGATATCTGCGAATAGGCGGACACTTTTGCGCCCGGAGTGTCCGTATCCAACCGGGTGTCGCTCGCCTGCCACGTGGCGCCAGAATCAGAAGAATGATTGAAGTAGACATCTCCGTTGCTGCCGTTACGGAAATCAGTCCATGTCACATAGACGTGACCCGCCGGATCACTCGATATCTGCGGAATGCCGGACCTTGCCGCGCCCGGCGCGTCCGTATCCAGCCGAACGTCTGCTTCTCCCGCTGCCGCAGCATTCATGTCGGAATCGGTCTGATCAGGGTTGGAAACGGCCGGGCAATTATCCACGTTGCCCGCCACGCCGTCGCCGTCAATGTCATTTTGCGGATCATTCGGGAACGGATCGCATACGTCGCCTGCGCCGTCGCTATCAACATCGGACTGGTTCGCGTTCGCGTCGTCAGGACAATTATCGACTGCGCCGCAAAGGCCGTCGCTGTCCGCATCATTTGTGGGATCGCTCGGGCAGGAATCGCACACATCGCCGACGCCGTCCACATCGGAATCAGCCTGGTCGGGATTGTAGAGCGCGGGACAGTTATCGCATGCATCGCCGAAGCCGTCAGTCGCGGCAAAGAACTTCTGGACACGGTTGTTGGCGTACTCGACAACGTAGGCGTAGCCACTTGAATCGACCGCAACTCCATACGGCATGTTAAACTGCCCGTCGCCGACGCCCGGTGTTCCCCACTTAAGGATGAAGTTTCCGTCGGCATCGAACTTCTGGATTCGATAGTTGTTGGTGTCGCTCACATAAAGGTAACCCAACGAATCGACACCGACATCGGTCGGCCATTGGAATTGGCCATTGCCGATGCCGGCAGTTCCCCATGTTGTAATTAGCAAACCATTCATGTCAAATTTCTTAATACGGTTGTTGCCCGAATCCGCAACGTACACATTACCGGCTGCATCCACGCCGATGCCTTCCGGGCTGCTGAGCCCTCCACTCCACTGCAACAGCAGATTGCCATTGATATCGCGCTTCTGAACCGTGCCGTTATTCCTGTTCAGCACATAGACCAAACCGTTCGTGTCATCAACGGCTATTGCGACCGGCCCATTGAAACCGGAAGTCCAGTAAGCCACTGTCGCGCCGGCGGCTGTCATCTTACGCACGCGATTTGCACTTGTCTCGGCAACATAAATATAACCGGCATCAGACGCCGCAACATCCCATGGTCCGCCAAATCCCGTCCATGTGGCTACCAGATTGCCGCTCGTGTCATATTTGCGAATACTGTTCTGGCCCATGTTTGCAACGTACACATAATCAGTTACGTCGATGCCGGTCGGCAAACTCAGTTGGCCCATCCCGAATTTCAAAACGTAGGTCGGAAGCTCCAAATCAGCCTGATCGGAATTGGCAACCGACGGACAATTGTCCATGCTGGCGCAGACACCGTCACCGTCCGGATCGTTTATTGGGTCGCCCGCGCATGGGTCGCATGCGTCGCCAAGACCGTCGCTATCTGAATCAGACTGGTCGGTATTAGCAACGGACGGGCAATTGTCTATCTCGCCCGACACCCCATCGCCATCCATATCGTTTTGTGGGTCATTCGCCCACGGATCGCAGGCATCACCGAACGCATCGCCATCAGCATTCGCCTGGTCAGCGTTAGCGACATTTGGACAATTGTCTATATGTCCCGACACTCCATCGCCATCTACATCATTATCCGGGTCGTTCGGCCACGGGTCGCATACGTCGCCAAGGCCGTCTGAGTCGCTGTCCAGTTGGTTCGAGTTCGAAATTGTCGGACAGTCGTCACACGTATCGCCGAAGCCGTCACCATCGGTGTCAGTCTGGTCGGGGTTGTAAGTTGTCGGACAGTTGTCGAACGCGGCCGGAATGCCGTCGCCGTCGTTGTCACTTCCGAAAATCAAATAGGTCTTGCCGGCGTCCCTTCCGCCGTCGTCATCGCGCCATGAAGCAATCAGGAAATCGTCATACCCGTCTCCGTTCACATCGCCCGCGGGAGAAACGACGTCGCCTGTGAAATCATTGGCTTGCTCGCCTATGAGCGAAGCATCCGCATTTGTGAGGCTAAAATTAGCGCCCCAGTCGGCTGGCTGCCTTCCATAGATTACATATGTTTGGCCGGAATAACTGCCGGCAGCGTCACTCCCGTAAGCGCCGATGGCAATGTCGGCGAGGCCGTCTCCATTGACATCGCCGACTCCGGCCACGCTCTCCCCGGAATAATCCCATGCGTTTTCTCCGACAAAAGAGGCGTCGGCGCCAGCCAGTCCGGTTCGCATCTGCCAGCCCGACTGCGCGCCCAGAATAAGGTATGTTTTTCCGGCGTATGAACCTGCGTCGCCATTATATTGAGTGCCGATCAGGAAGTCATCGTAATCGTCTCCATTGACATCGCCGGCCCCGGCGACCATCTCTCCTACGTGGTCCTCGGCGCCTTCGCCAATGAACGAAGCGTCGGCGTTTGCGAGACTGGTTCCCGGCGCCCAGCCCAAGGATTTTCCCAAAATAAGATAGACCTCACCCGCGTAACTATCGGCGCCGACAAATCCGTGAGCCGCGCCGATTATGAAGTCATCATAACCGTCCCTGTTCACATCTCCGACACCTGCTACGCTTTCCCCCGATCCCTCGTGGGCATTTTCGCCCGTAAAAGAAGCGTCGGCGTTGGCAACACTGAAACCCGTCCCCCAGTCTGCTGCTGCGCGCCCAAAGAAAAGATACGTCTGCCCCGCATTTTCACCTGCGTCGCCGTCGCCCAAGTCTCCGACGAGGAAGTCATCCAGTCCGTCTCCGTTTACATCACCTGCGTCAGCCACTGAACGTCCGGAACCACCGTAGTTGTCGCCGACAAAAGAGGCGTCAGCATTCGCAAGGCTGAAATCCATCCCCCAATCGGCAGCTTGCCGGCCCAATATCAGATAAGTAGTGCCTGTCGGGTCTTCGAAGGGAGCGCCGATGAGAAAATCGTCGAAGCCGTCTCCATTCACATCTCCCGCGCCGGCCACGCTCCAACTACTGTCGTTCGTCCCGATGAATGAGGCGTCGGCGTTTGAAAGATTGGTTGATAAGGACCAGCCGGATATACTGCCGAGGATTAGATAAGCCTGGCCAGCCCAGTATCCTCCATCATCGTTGCCACGCGCGCCAATGACAAAGTCGTCCCAGCCGTCACCATTCACATCCCCCACGGCGGCTGCGCTGAATCCCGAAAAGTCGTCCGCATGCTCACCGATAAATGAGGCGTCCGCGCTCGAAAGCGAAGTTCCCATCGCAAGCTGTGCCGCATGCAAAGGTGGCGGAACGGCAAGAATCAACGAGGCCAGGATGAGAACAACGGCCGTGAACGAGAGGTTACGATGCGTGGATTGAGCGCGCGATAACATTGTGTCTCTCCTTTGATCCAAATAACTCCGCGTGGTAATACGAGAAAAGAGAATGTTTCTCATTTGTCCCCTGAAGTGAGTTCACAGCACGACACAGCCACAGCTAAAGAAATCACAACAAGATTTGCTATTTCGAGTGTGAACAGTGCGGGGGGAGATATCGAAAAGACAGCAGAAATGATGGCACAAGTAATGAGAAAACCCATCCCCCCACTATGCGCTTCGCCCTTTAATCTCCCGCTGAATTATGAGATCAGCGGATCAGGCCATCTCCCATTCGACTCGAATGAACTCCGTGAGCAATCTATGGAGCGTATTGCAATATCGGCAGTTGTGTTTGATAGCTTTTGAAATGTCGGAAGGCGAAAGATAGGCGTTCGCATCGCATGGTCCGATCTCAGAATACCTCACGAGGGGGGAGGTTGTTTGCAGGGATAATGATAAGCAAGAAAGAAGACAAAAGAGCATCCGGAGTTTCCTCCCCGCTTTGCCAGTGAACAGGATTTTATCACCCAAGTTATATTATGTCAAGCGATTTTCTTTAAAAAAAGAATCGATTTACTGATAATCTATTTAGGTCTACTTGGTTGGCAATTCCCGGCGCTTGGATTGCCTGTACCGATTGCGGTGATGCCTCTTTGCCGCAGCCACAACACACAAGCTGCATAGCTCATTAGGGTTATGACCAAGAAATTACGGGAAAGGGTATTACTGGAAAGGGTTATGACCAACAAATTACTAGAAGTGGAGGGAATAGCGAAACGATAGTTACCCTTTTCCCCCTACTTTCTGGAAAAGAGTTTCCACCGCACGCTCTTACCCTATGGCGTTTGCGCAGGCCTGCTCAGGCGAGACTGCTCCGGAAACTCAATGAACAGACTACGGTCGGTGATCCTTCCCATCGCGTCACCGGGATTCGTCAGGCATCTGAGCGGAGACGACAGCCAACTCTCCTCGCTCAGCGATATGTCGCTCAATTTCTTGAAGACCTGCTTGATGCCGCTGCGTGAAACCTGATAAACGTTATAACCCATCGGGTACTGAATGACTGCGGCGGTTTCGACGTACGGAACGTCGGGAGTCATTTGCGACGAAGTTACGTAATTCCGATGGACATGCGCGGAAAACACGGCGGCGACATTCCGGAACTGGGCGACCGCCTTTTGAAATTCAACGTAATCGTGTATCACGCGGTTTTCTTGAACGTCACCGTTTACCGGATGATGTGTAAAGATAAATGTGCGTTTCGAGGCGTTTTGCTCGAGGTCATCAACCAACCACGCTATTTGTTCGTCACCCAAATAGCCGCGCTCCTGCTCGCCCGTCCAGCATGTGTCAAGCAGAACAAGATGAAAACCCTTGTGGTCAAACGAACGATACACCTGCTGGGTCCCGGCGAAATCGAGCCAGTCGGCCTTGAAATTCTTGTTGCGGAGATGGTCGTGATTGCCCGGAATGCAATGGACGGGCGCTTCGAGTCCGTGGACTGCCTCTCGATATGCGCGAAGTCGATATGGCTCAAAGATGTCGGTCAAATCCCCCTTGTTTATCAAGAACTCTGGTTTCTCCGCGTTCAGGTCGCGCACAAGGCATCGATGAACATCGGAACATCTGCGAAAGTATCGGCCATCCGGCCACGAGAGCCCGTCGGGCTTGAAGTGATTGTCGCTGAACGCGGCAAACGAGAAAAGGACTTCACCCGCATCGGGCAGAGTGCGAAAACTAACGCGCTGTTCCAGCTTTCCGTCGATTTCCGAGATGCGCAACGAATATTCCGTGTCGGGTTTCAGACCGGCCAATTCGGAAACGTGATAGCGGACGGGCGAATGTTCGACCACGTAAGGGTCTGAACCACCGTATGCATCACCGACCTCGAATTTGCTTTCTCGCGCTGTCGCCCACGTCAGTATCGCACTCGTCGAGTCAACCGTCGCTGCATGCAGATTGTAGATTTCCGGCGGATCGAAACGAGTGCGGACTATCTTCCTGAAATGGTCGTCCGGCACAGGGTTGGCTTTTACGGAGTGGTTTCTCTTGCACTCGCGCCGCACAAACCAGAAGGCAACACCCAGAACAGCGAAAACAGACGCCGCCACGAGAACGCCAAGCGCGATGAAGATTCGCCGTGTCAGTTTTCGGGTTTCCGCGACCAATGGACCATCCTCACAATGGAAAGTTCTGAGACCTTGAATTCTACCGCAAAGACGCAAAGAAAGAAGAAGATAATGTAAAACACGGGGACAACCGAGTACCGAAAAATCCTCGACAAGAGCAA
>CAYVDS010000006.1:2138-9124 GCA_964450145.1 uncultured bacterium | reverse complement strand
GAGACCTTGAATTCTACCGCAACGACGCAAAGAACGCAAAAAACCGCCGGAAGCGAGCGGAGAAGAAAATAGGGACAGACCCGTGGCAAAGGGTCTGTCCCTACTTTCTTAAAATAATTCTTTCAAAACCATACGATTTTCCGATTCGGTGACGATTAATAAGAGGACACTGCCGCCCGAAAGGGCTTTTTTACCACAAAGACGCAAAGAAAGAAGAAGATAATGTAAACCACGGGGATCACGGGGAAAAGAACAATCCTGCAAACGAGCAATTCCATCTCCCCTGCAACACTCCGTGCTCCCCGTGGCTATTCCTTTTGAGATTTGATTTTTCTCCAAACTCAAGTATAATGGTTCCAACGCACCAGTCTCCCGGGAGCATGTAAATGCCCTCTCAATTCGAATACTCTGGAGTTGACAGCTCCGGCCAACCGACACGAGGCATTGTCGAAGGCGAGAGCCCGATTGCTGTTGTCTTACAGCTTAGAAACGCAGGCGCTCGGGTCTATTCCATTAAGAAGAAACCCTCGCCTGAGTCGAAAGCTTTCAAATCTTCCAAAGAAATCGGCGCCTCCGACCTCGCCGCATTCAATGAGCAACTGTCGTCCTTGCTAAGAACCAGACTGCCTTTCACCGAAAGCCTTTCCCATTTGCGCAAGGAAATGAAGAACCCTCGGTTGAAGGAAGCTTCCGCGAATATAATTGCACAACTCGAGGCGGGAAAGAGTCTCTCCGAAAGCCTTGCGCTTCAGCGCGAGTATTTCCCCCCATTGTACATAAGCATGGTTGAGGCGGGGGAGAAGAGCGGCAATCTGACGGAGGTACTCTACCAGGCGGCTGCTCATTTCAGGTCGGTCGAGGATTTCAGAAAGAAATTTGTCGGGGCTCTTATCTATCCCGCCATGCTGACACTCCTTTCAGTGGTAGTGCTCATATCCCTCATTAAACTGATGGTCCCCCCTTATGTCGAGATGTATTCCGGTTTCCACGTCGACTTTCCGCTCTCCTTGAGACTGCTGGTTTCTGTCGAGGCGCTCCTTGGACTTAATAGATTCTGGACGCCTATTCTGGTAGTTATCCTGGCCGCTACAGTTATGTTTGCCGCCAGAACAAGGAGAGACGAATCTTTTCGCAGGTCTTTCGATGAATTCATTCTCCGGATTCCGGTCTGGGGAGAGATGGCAAAAGAGGCAATCCTGGCTCAAAGCGTATCTACCCTTGCCATCCTTTTGCGAAGCGGAGCGCCATTGCATGAATCGCTGAGCCTTGTCAGAAACATGGTCTCCAATCGGTCTATGACGACTGCATTCGATTCGGTGTGCGCGGAGGTGGCGGAGGGAAATCCGTTCTCTCAGGCTTTGGTAAAACAGCCGGTGTTTCCACTCGAAATCGCTTGGCTAATCCGTAACGGCGAGACCAATGGAGACTTACCGGGCGCTCTGGACGAAGCCAGGCGCATGTGCCAGAGCAAGTTCGAGCTTTCATCGCGCTTTATCTTGTCAGTCTTGGAGCCGGCGCTACTCGTGATTTTCGGAGTGCTTATCGTGCTGATAGTGGTCTCGCTTTTTTATCCGTTGTACGCGCTCACCAAATTTTTAGGGGGCTGAACGGAAAGTGGGCTGGAGATTCCGAATGGCTGTGTTTCCCTCGCTGAGGCGACGTAACTCGAAGTATTGGAAACATACTTTCTTACATCAAATGTCCTCATTTGTGGACGCGGGCATCGATCTGTTGCAAGCCTTCGATGTCTTTCTGAAAGAATGTCCTCCGGGAATGAGGAAGACCATCGGCAAAGTGAAGAAGGCATTGGAGGAAGGCCAGCCTCTCTCAGAGGCCCTGAGAACGCATGCTCCGAAAATGTTCCCCGTCTCGTTCTATGCGGCGTTAGAAGTGGGGGAGAAGAGCGGCGCGCTGGCCGACACTCTCAAGCTGGTAGACCGCCAGTATGAGGATATGGTGTTTCTGAAACGCAGAATCACGGGAATGATATTCTATCCTGTGTTCGTGCTGTCTCTCTGCGCTGGCGTGACTCTCTTCCTCCTTCTCAACGTGGTGCCGACTTTCGCTGAAATCTTCGGGGACTTGGGGGGCAGCCTGCCGTTTCCAACCCGAGCGCTCGTTATGTTCAAGAGTTTGTTCTGGAATCACGCATTACTCTCGATATTCGCGCTGGCATGTGCGTTGATTTCCATACGCGCTTTCCTCTCCCTTGCCCGGAGAGCAAGCCCGTTCAGCAAGATCCTGTTCCGGATACCTTTTTTAGGGCCGATTGCGTATCATTCGAATCTGTTCCGCTTTTCCAGCTTGATGACGCTGCTGTTGGCGTCCGGGCTTTCGGTCCATGAGGCTCTGTCACTCTGCGAAAACGATGCGACATGGCCAGTCTTCAAGAACGCCATCGGCGCAATGGGGCGCGACATGGCCGAAGGCAAGGCTTTCTCCGACACACTCGTGGCTCAAGAAATATTCTCCCCAACGCTCGTCTGGCTTGTGGCTGTCGGGGAACAGAGAGGAAACATGACGGATTCTTTCAAAGCAGCGGCCGAACACGAAATGGCGATTCTTCAATATGCATCGGGGCTGCTTCCAAGCTTGTTCCGGCCTGTGACAGTGGTCGTAATGGGAGCCATCATCGGTTTCGCAATAGTTGCGCTATGGCTTCCAATACTTAAAATGCCCAACCTCCTGTTTCCGGATTAAAGGACACTCATGAGCCAGAATCTTCCTGAGAATATCGAAAGCGTTCGGGGGAACAGACGCGCGGTCGTGGTGGACGGGACGTTGATTTATATTGCACGCCGTTTTCTCAACCCGTTTAGCTTTTTTGTCGGTGAGATACGTGTGGAGGAGATAAAGGCCGCCACGTTGAAAGGTTCCATTTTGGGGCTCCGGCTGGAAATTGAGAAAGCAAGCGGCGAGAGAATCTGCGTCCGCGGTCTCGATCGGCCGGAGGTGATGGAGATAGTGGAATTAGTTTCGCATAAACCGGTCAACCCAACCGAGCACAACGGCGCGCCAACAAATGTTCAAGGTCTGCTGGCGCTCTTCGAGCCGCACTTGAATGAAATATTTCAGGACGAGCCGAATTGCATAAGCCGACTTGCAGATTTGATTATCGGAAAAGCCATCGAACTCAAAGCGAGCGACATCCACTTCGAGCCCCTTGAAACCGTGAAAATTCGCTACCGGATCGACGGGGTGCTGATCGATGCGGTGGAAATACCTTTTGAGTATCATGCGCGAATCGTGTCTCGAATAAAGGTCCTCGCCAAATTGCCCACATATGAGAGAGACGTTCCGCTCGACGGACGCATCGAGAAAGACTATGGGCCGGGCCTCGATCTCAGGGTCTCGACTTTCCCCACGATACGAGGCGACAAGGTGGTCGTCCGAATTTTCGATTCCGGCCAAAACCTGTTCACACTCGACGAGCTTGGATTCAGCAAGTCGGTTCTTGAGCAGTTTGAATCGCTCATTCTGGCGCCGGAAGGCACGGTCATCCTCACCGGCCCGAGCAACAGCGGGAAGACCACTACCATCTATTCGGCGCTTGAACGAATATACGAAGTCAAGCAAAACACAGTCAACATCGCCACGATTGAAGACCCCGTAGAACGCGACCTGCGGAAATTCAGCCAGACTCAGGTTGCGCCCGCCCGGGGACTGACCTTCGCCTCGGCGCTCCGGTCGGTTCTGAGGCAAGACCCCAACGTGATAGTGGTCGGCGAGATACGCGACGCCGAAACCGCGAATACCGCTATCCGCGCAGGCATGACCGGACACCTCGTCATCAGCACAATACACAGTGGAACGGCGTCGGGCGCCTTTGCCAGACTCTTAGAAATGGGGCTGGAACCTTTTGTGCTGGCCTCTTCCATCTCCGGCGTCATGGCCCAGCGATTGGTCAGGAAAGTCTGCGCCGGATGCGCGGTGTCGGTTAAAGCCTCGGACGATCTCTTGAGCACGTTCGGGATTGAAAAGGCCGATTTCGAGGAACGGCGCGGCGCAGGATGCAACGCATGCGCCGGAACAGGATATCGTGGCAGAACTGTGATCGCCGAACTGCTGATTATGAATGACACGCTGAGAGCAGCGGTGCTTGCCCGCTCGTCCGCAATCGAGATGAGAAAGATCGCGAAGGCAAACGGCATGCGCGATTTGCTCGAGGACGGGATCGAGAAAGTAAAGGCCGGCGCTACGAATCTGGAGGAACTCGCAAGAGTTCTCGTGCCCGATGGAACCTAAACAGTGAAGACGACTCCCAAAAAGACTTATAGTGGTGGCTTCTCCCTGATTGAACTGGTGGTCACACTGTTCATTATCACTGTAGGACTCGGCTCGCTCTACGCCGTGTTGCATCGCGGGATCAATCACATGAGGATTGTCAGCAGCAAGAATTATGCGCTCGTGGCGGCCGCGTCCGAACTTGAGATAGTCAAGGCCACGCCTTTCGACAAACTGCCGGAGAATTACGCGGGCGCGTTCATGGGAAAGGTCGATTTGTCTGCGCTTCCAAACAGCAGAGGAACTCTGCGGATAGGAGATTACGCCGACTCTGGCGGGAATCTCAAAACGGTTACCGCGACTGTGAAATGGACTGTGGCCGGGAAGAAGGAAAGCATCTCAATTTCCACTTTGGTGAGAAAGCCGTGAGAAAACCACTCAGAAACCGAGAAGGCTTTACCCTTTTTGAAATACTTACCTACATATTTCTCTTCGGTCTGCTTACGTCCGTAATCTACTCCGTCTACTTCCAATTCTCGCGAACGCTTCCTGCCGCCGAAGGAGCATTGCTCAGAGAGCGAGGCGCTTATCACGCGGTCCAAAGGATACAAGACGACATCCGTAGGAGCAGTGGAATCGAGGAGAATTTCGGGCCTTTAAAATCGGGCCCCGGATGCCTGATGCTTCGAATCAGACGAGAGGGCGGTTCTGGAAACGACATAGTCGTCTACAAGTTTGCAAAGACCCAGAAAGCCCTCATACGCTATCAGGTGGCGGCAGAGCAGTCATCCCAAAACGTCTATTCGCTTAAGCTCGGCTATGACGTCGAAGACTTCAAGTTCTCTGTTGATGAGGATAATGCGAATCTTCTCAAGACAAACCTCAGGGTAAAGAGGGGAACGTACGGCATACTGAGGAATCGCCCGCTGACGTTTTACACATTGATGAGAAACTAGACTGGCCACTATGCTACTAAGTTTCCAAACGCCGAATTTGTGTCGTGATACTTGCATCGAAATCTTGCATTCTTGTCGTGATTTTCTCATGCCACCGCTACAGCAAATGACTGCTTATTTCCCCCCTTTACAAAAAGGGGCCAGGGGGGATTTTTCCGCTATTGTTTGGTTGCGGTTTCGCCGCGGCATGGAATCCAGGCATCCTGCGCCTTCTCCTCATCTGAACGAGCGGGGTACAGCCGCCATCCTGGCCCTCGCATTTCTGTCCGTACTCCTGATCCTAACGTCGTTATTCGTCTCGAACCTTATTTCGTCGACCAACTTTGAATCCTCGCTCGAAGCGAAAACAAAGAGTTTCTACCTCGCTGAGGCCGGGCTCAACCATGCCATATGGAAATTGGAGCAACAAGGAACCTCGTACAAGGGAGAAAAGAGTGTCCGCTTCAGCGCGGGCCGTTTCGATATTCTAGTCGAGGACGACCCAGCCGACTCAAAGAAGAAGGTCATCTTTTCTGTAGGAAAGCTGGACGGCTATGCAAGAAACCGCGCGAGTCAAATTCGGGCGGTTGCGAGACTAAAGCATGCGGGCGGCAACACGTTTCACGTCACGATCGACTCTTGGGATCGATTAAACTGAGCCCCTTTCATCCGGACCCGCCGGGTCCGGCCATCGGCTACTTGCGTCAGCCGCCCGGTGGACACCCGCCGAAACTGAATAGTATCCCGACGAGCGCGAGCATTATGACAATGCCCGCAAAGACCGCGATCGCGGCAATGAGCATCCGCAAGGCTCGCCGTATCCCAAACTCCAGTTCAGCGTCACAGGAATCAGCGACTTTCAGAAACGTTGGACCGAGGCTGCCCGCTTGTTCGCCCGCGGCTATGATGCTGACGGTGGTCGGAGGAAACACGCCCGACTCTCTTAGCGCTTCGCTCGTTGTCATGCCGGCGCCAACCCGTGCAAGGGCCTTATTAAACGTGCCTGAGAGCGCGCGATTGCTGACCTCCTTCTGAGCGATTCCCAACGACTGCAACAAAGGAATGCCGCCATCCAGCAGCGCGCCGGCAATTCCTGTGAATTGCATCATGGCGATGCTTCTGGCAACCTGTCCTATGCCGGGGGACCACAACACAATTCTGTCCCTCACGGCACGGACCGGCGTAATCCCGCAGAGCAACTTGGAAGCAAGAACCATTCCGACAACGAAAATAACTAGAGCAAAATAGAAAACAACAACGACTTGACGTAGTTCATACATGGACCATACGCCGTCCATGAAATTCTCGATTGATCTCATGAGAAGCATGGATATGCCAAACGAAATCGTTTCAATCGCCGGAAGCGACCACAGCAAGAGGTAAATCAGCAAGACGTTTGCCACAATAAATATGGCAATAGAGCGTCTGCCAATACTCTTCTCTCTCTCAATCAACGTCTCTCGCTCGATCTCGACGTCGGCCATTCGGCTTAGGACGGTGTCCAACGTCCCGCTGGCCTCCCCTGCGCGCACCATGGTCAGCCACGCCTCATCAAAAACCTTTGGGTATTTGACCAACGCTTCGGAAAAGCTGCTGCCGCTCCGCACATCGTTGCTGATTCCAGATAGCACATCCTTCAATTTTCCGGTGCTCTGCCGGTCATGAAGAACCGAGACACAGAATGGAAGCGAAAGGCCCGCGCTGAGCATACCGGCTAAATCCTGCGCGAACCGCGCAAGCTGGGCTTTATTCACTTTTCTGCGGACGACGGAGCTGAGCCATCCCGCAAGGGTGGCGGGGAAAACCGGCTCTTCCTCGCCTTCGACT
>CAYVDS010000006.1:0-2128 GCA_964450145.1 uncultured bacterium | reverse complement strand
TGACGGGGCGCTTGAACTTCAAGCCGCGAATCTGCTCGACGGCGAGAGTCAAACTGCCGGCCTCAACCGTTCCGCCGACTTCCCGGCTCTCCTGGTCTATCGCTTGGTAAGAAAATGCTGGCATGGAGTTCTCACACCTTCCGAACTTGCCAATATACAATTTTTGCGAGGTAGGAGAATATCGGCATGGTTCGCACTCCAGACTATTGAAGCACAGTGGTCATGCCTTAACAGTATGTTACTATAAACTCTTGCAAGAATTCTGTAAAACATGCAACACGACATCGCCGCGATCGAACGCGAGAAGAAGAATCGACTTGAACAGCAGATAAACGCGGATGCACGCCGATATTTTGCAGGGACGGTTCGCGAACCACCCTCTTAAAATCACGCTCCTGTCACCGCTTCGATGGAAGCGCGGGTGATCGAAACCATCCGCTCGATCTGGGCAAAGCTGAATGTGAGGTGCGGCATCAGGACGATCACGTTGCCGAGCGGGCGGATTATCATTCTACGGCGGCGGGCCTCCATTATGACCCGGATTCCGATCTTTTCGGCGGGGTCGTAGGGCTCGCGGGTGTCCTTGTTTCTGACAAGCTCGATGCCGACCATGAGTCCGCACTGCCTTATGTCACCGACATGCGGCGTCTCCGCCAATGGCTTCAGCAACTCCTCCAGCAACTCGGCTTTCTTGCGGACCTTCTTGAGGGTCTGCTCCCGGCCGAATATATCCAGGTTCGCAATGGCGGCGGCGCAGCCGAGCGGGTTGCCCGTATACGTGTGCCCGTGAAAAAACGTGCGAAACTCCTCATAACCGCCGAGGAAGCCGGAGTAAATCTCGTCGGTTGTGAGAGTCGCGGCGACCGGTAGGTATCCGCCGGTCAATCCCTTGGCAACCGCCAGAATGTCCGGCGACACTTCCTCGCGTTCGCACGCGAACATAGTGCCCGTGCGCCCGATGCCGACTGCGACCTCGTCCGCGATCATGAAAACGGCATAGCGGTCGCAAAGCTCGCGGATACGTTTCAGGTAGCCAGGTGGTTGGACGATAATGCCGCCTGCCGCATGCACAAGCGGCTCGATCACGAGCGCGGCAACTTCATTGGCGTGTTCTTTGAGCGCGCGCTCGACGTGCGAGAGGCATGACATATGGGAACAGACCCGCACATCTTGTTCCCCCCTTTGTAAAGGGGGGTTAGGGGGGATTTCCTCCGGACACCTGTAACAATACGGCGCTGGCACGCGGACCGAGTCCATCAACAGCGGCCAGTACATCGCGTGGAAAAGGTCGATGCCACCGACGCCCACGCTTCCTATCGTGTCGCCGTGATAGCCGTTCTCGAAGCAGATGAACTTCGTGCGATTCTTGTGCTGCCCACTTCTGTGTTGCCGCCAATATTGAAACGCCATCTTGAGGCCGACCTCGACAGCGGTCGAGCCGTTGTCGGAATAAAAGACTTTGGTGAGTCCCTTTGGCGCGCGTTCGACAAGCATTTTCGCCAGCTTCACCGCGGGCACGTTCGATATCCCGAGCAGGGTGGAATGAGCCACCATGTTAAGCTGTTTTCGGACCGCCGAATCGAGGGCTCGTTTTCTGTGGCCGTGCACCGTTATCCAGAGCGACGATACTGCATCGAGGTATCTTCTGCCGTGGATGTCGTAAAGGTAAGAGCCCTTCCCTCGCTCGACTATGATTGGAGTTTCAGCTTCATAATCCTGCATTTGCGTGAACGGATGCCAGATGAATTTTCGATCGTCGTCCTCTAATTGCCCAGCATAGGGTCGGGCACCTTTCTTCTTTCGCGCCAAGGATGCTTCTCCTCTTAGAGGGATTGGCGATTGTTTTGCTTAATTCGGGGACACGATGCTGCATCGTGTCCCCGAATTAAGCGCGGTTTCCTCTGCATGCACGCCAAAATTCTTCCGACATCAATGTTCGCCTCGGTCGCTTCGAGAAGCCCATCATATCTCTTGTGCGCGACCGATACCCTCCGTAGATGAGGCATTATCCCCAGAAGCTGGTCACCGGAGTAGCGACGAATCACGTCCGGGTTGGTTCGCTCGGCCAGCGAGGGTCTTTCTACGAAGTTGTTGATTCTTATTCCTGCGACGTCGATCTTTTTGGCCC
>CAYVDS010000005.1:63434-64540 GCA_964450145.1 uncultured bacterium | reverse complement strand
TCCTTCCCGAAGTGCTCGTCGTGGCCAGGGCGATGCATGTCGTGCTCAATATTTTGAAGCCCAAACTCGTCGAAACGGGTGCCAGGACGGTAGCAAAAGTCCTGCTGGGCACTGTGAAGGCTGACCTCCAAGATATCGGGAAGAATCTCGTTGGAATGATGCTTCAGGGAGCGGGATTTGAGGTTATTGACTTGGGTATAGACGTGCCTTACGCGAAATTTATTGATGCGATAAAGAATAATAATGCCCAGATTGTCGCAATGTCGGCGCTGCTTTCCACGACAATGCCTCATATGCGGGCAACCATAGAAGCGATCCACAAGGCTGGTTTGGCTAACAGAGTAAGAATCCTTGTAGGTGGAGCGCCCGTGACCCAGCGCTATGCGGACGAGATAGGCGCGAACGGTTTCGCGCCCGATGCCGCGTCAGCCGTCGACAAGGCAAGGGAACTCGTCGGAGCGCTCTAGGATAGTGTCAATCGTTTGCCCCTCGTCCCCTATGTCCATGACAAGAGCCGGGGTTGTTATTCATGGTGGCAGATGCGGCCACACGCTTGCCCTCCTGATGTCCGTGGTGTATAATCCCATCCTGATACTAATGCCGCAACATGTTCCGAACCTCCGGAAATATCTCCTGGAACCTGTGAAACGGCACACCCGTCCAGATAGATACGGGAGACCCGTGAATGAAGATAACTCGCGAAATGATAGACCACGTGGCGAAGCTTTCTCGCCTGAAGTTCGGCGAGCAGGAACTCGAAGGTTTCATCTCACAACTGAACGAAATACTGCAATATGTCGAAAAGCTGAATGAACTCGACACAAGCGGTGTGCCGCCGACATCACATATGTTTTTCGAGAAAACGCCCATGCGAGAGGATAGGGTGCGAGAGGCGCCTCTTGCGACCGACAAACTGATCGAGAACGCGCCCCGGCGCGAAGAGAATTTCTATGTTGTGCCGAGGGTAATCGAGTAGGGGAAAGGGGAAAGGAGCAAGGCGAAAGGGAAGAAAGCCCAAAGAAACAGAGCAAGTGGGAACATGCGTTGGAAAGGCAGATGTGCGTTTATTCGGGGACACCATGCCGCATGGTGTCCCCGAATAAACG
>CAYVDS010000005.1:0-63381 GCA_964450145.1 uncultured bacterium | reverse complement strand
AAAAAAATGAACCGGGAAGGCGAACAAGATATCGCTTTGTTGCCCGCGCACGAAATGCATAAGATGATTATCTCCGGCGAAACGACGTCGGTCGAGATAACCGAAACCGTGCTGCGCAATATCGAAAGGCGTGACAATGTCATCAAGGCTTACCTGGCGGTTCTGCGCGACACAGCATTGAAAACAGCGGAGAGAGTTGACAGGAAAGTGAAGGCGGGAGAGCGGATTCAGCCGCTCGCAGGCATCCCGCTCGCCCTCAAAGACAACATGTGCATGACCGGCACGGAAACAACGTGTTCGTCGAAGATACTCAAGGGATTCATTGCGCCATATGATGCGACTGTGGTCGAAAAACTCCGGGCTGCCGATTGCATAATCGTCGGGAAAACGAATCTCGATGAGTTCGCGATGGGCTCCTCGACCGAGAACTCGGCCTTCGGGCCCACCCGCAATCCGTGGGACCCCGAGCGCGCGCCCGGGGGTTCAAGCGGCGGTTCGGCTGCCGCAGTGGCCGCCGGCGAAGCGATTGTGGCGCTTGGCTCCGACACAGGCGGCTCGATACGCCAACCCGCCGCCTTCTGTGGAATTGTCGGTCTCAAGCCAACGTATGGCCGTGTCTCGCGCTACGGCCTCGTCGCCTTTGCGTCGTCGCTCGACCAGATCGGTCCGCTCACACGCGACGTCACGGATTGCGCGCTTCTTATGAACGTTATTGGGGGGCATGACCTGCGGGACTCGACCTCGGCCGAAGTCGAATGCCCCGATTTCACAAAGAGCCTGACGACCGACGTTAGGGGTTTGAGGATGGGAGTGCCCCGCGAGTATTTTCAGGAAGGACTGGACCCCGAGGTCGAAAAGTCGATCCGGGCGGCGATCAAGCTGCTTGAAGAGTTTGGCGCCGAGAGCGTGGAGATTTCGCTGCCGCATTACGGCTACGCGCTCGCGGCCTACTACATCGTAGCCCCCGCCGAGGCAAGCTCGAACCTCGCCCGTTACGACGGCGTGAAGTACGGGTATCGCCATCCCGAGCGCGAGAACCTCCTGGAGATGTACTACAAAACCAAGAGCGAGGGATTCGGGCCCGAGGTAAAGAGGCGAATCATGCTCGGCACGTTCGCGCTCAGCTCCGGCTATTACGACGCCTATTACCTCAAAGCGCAGAAGGTTCGGACTCTCATTAAGAACGACTTCGAGGAAGCTTTCAAGAAGTGCGACGTAGTGATGATTCCCACCACGCCCACGCCCGCCTTTCTCATTGGCGAGAAAGTCGGCGACCCGCTCCAGATGTATCTCTCCGACGTGTTCACGCTCTCCGTCAATCTGACTGGGCTGCCTGGAATGGTTGTACCCTGCGGCTTCTCATCGACTCGCCTACCCATCGGACTCCAGATAATAGGCAGAGCTTTCGACGAGCAAACGCTGTTTCGCGCTGCCTATACCTTCGAACAAAACACGGAGTATCACACACAGAAGCCTGATTTTACGAAAATCGAGAGCAGGTAATATTGTTTTATTTTTCCCTTTTCCCCTTGCTCCTTTCGTCTCTTCCCTGTCCTGTGTTCAAGCGATCTTCCGTTTCTCGGCTTCTTTCGCAACTCGCCTCTCGTAATCAAGCAGGAGTTGGAACCATCGCGCCTCGAAATTGAAACGTTCGATCTCGGTCTCTATCTTCTCCGGGTTTCTGGCTGCGACGATCCTTTCGGCCCGCTGGCGCAAGCAATCGGGCAGGCTCGACTGCAAGAGCTTGTTTAAGTGCGAGACCTCTTTTTTCAATTGCGTGTCGGACAGGGACGGCACTTTATCCTTCTTTTTCTCTATATCACGGACGAGGCGTTCACTATCGTACTTCGGCATTTGAAACACCCCCTTTTTATCATAGTATGTCTATCGGGGGTTTTGTATGAAAATGCCAGATGGGATCGTGTTTCCTTGCCCAACAGGAGAGTGACTGCAGGGGGATCGACTAATTTGTAAAGGTTGCCTCTGCAAGAGAGAAAATCGCCTCGAGTAGTGCAAATCCCCCCTTCCCCCCTTTACAAAAGGGGAGGGGTGAGGGAAATTTGTTTCTTTTCAACCGGAAACAGTAGACTCAGATTTCCTCTTGAGAGCGTCTCGCGATTCTGTAGGTGCGAATTTATTCGCATTCGTGGCGCACAAGATGCCCGGAAATATTGTGCGAATAAATTCGCACTTACAATAATCCAACCCGAATGTGTAATTGCGGGACAGTCTCCGGCAAGGTTTTGTTTCTCTTCAACCGTAAAGCGTAGATTAAAACCCCCTTCCCCCCTTTGCAAAGGGGGGTGAGGGGGGATTTGCACTCACATTCCAGCATGAGCGTGTAACAGGCTTCCAAGAGCCTGCGGCCTGAGATATCCCGTCCTACTTCATCAACCTTTTCTCGACCGCCGCCCAATTGATATTCTTGAAGAAAGCTGCGATATAATCGGGTCTTTTCAACTGATAATCCGTCATATAGGCATGTTCGAACACGTCCATGATGAGAATCGGAATGCAGCCCGAGGGGTTCCCAACATCGTGTTCATTGATCCAGAAGTTGATGAGCTTGCCGTTCCTGTTATCCTGGTAGAGTCCGACCCATCCGATACCTCTCATCGCGCCGACGGCTTTGAAATCTTTTTCCCACAGGTCGTAACTGCCGAAGTCTTCTGCCAGTTTCTTGGCAAGCTTGCCGTTCTTGTCAATCGCGCCCTTCCCGCCCAGATTACCGAAATAGAGCTCGTGCAGACGCATCCCGTTGAATTCCCATCCGAGCCGCCGCTTCACCTCGCCGTACTCGTAGCCGATCTTGTCGCCCTTGAGCATACCTTCGAGGGTTTCGAGAGCCTTGTTGGTGTTGGTGACGTAGCCCTTATACAGCGTGAAGTGATTGTTGAGCAGGGTGTCGCTGAAACCTTCCATGCCGAGCAAACTGCTGAAATCCTTCGCTTCGTAAGCCATTTTTGCCTCCTCTTTCGATGTCGATGTTCTCGTTCCTGCTTCTGCACAGAAAAATGTCGGGTACGACGCAGCAAAAACCCACGCCCCCGCAGCGGATGCTTTGAGGAAACCCCGCCTCGAAAGGAATAAGCCCCCCTTGTTCAGCGGCATTGGCGTCCTCCTTTCGGCGGGTAAATCTATTCACACACCGGGGAGCAAACAGATAACTGTTTCAAACATATCACGCCTCTTCCAAACGCGCAATCCCGGCAACGCAAGAAAGAGGCGAAAGGCAAAAGAGAAGAGTAGGGAAAAGGTTAAAGGGGGAAAAGGCGAAAAGGCAGCAAGAAAGTCGTGGATCATGTCGGCGTGTTGGCCGAATGAGATTCCGCTTGATAGCTCTGTCAGAATTGTCATTCTGAGGAGCGGAGCGACGAAGAATCTCTCATTTTCTTACAAATTTCCAATTGTAAACAGAGATTCTTTGCTTCGCTCAGAATGACGTTTCTTGCTTTTTCTTCGTCTTTTGTCTCCCTCATCTTTGCGCTCTAGCGCCTTTGTGGTTTGACTTTCTATGGGCGGAGCCGATTATGCCAACACCGACTTCAAGTAGCGGCTGTATTCCAGCATCTTCGCGAAAACGTTTGCGGCGCGGTCGGGTGAGGGGTACACGACAACCCCTTTCTTCCTGAGGGCTATGATCGCGTCGTTCTTCTCGCGGTCGACCCCGTACGCATTCTCCGAGGCCAGTATGACGGGCTTTGCGCTTTGCGCGGTCACGTCCACGAGTAAGCTTTGGCCGCGCATATCGGACGCCAGCATGTCGTCGGCGATACGCTCGCCAGTCTTGCCGAGAGTTGTAACGTTTCTGTAGATTTCCGCGATGCTGGCGGCATACCCGAATCCGAGCGATATCACGCCGTCGAGCGCGGGAGATTTCGCGAGCGCTTCGATCGCTTTGAAAAACGCGCCGCGACTGATTCCGCCAACGAGGTCCACCGGATTCTGTCTTCCCCACCAAGGCGGGAGCCGTTTGTCCAACTCCTGAAGTGTTTCCTCCGGCAGGGGCGCCACCTCGAGTCCAGCCGCGATGCAGGCGTCGGCTGTGAGCACCCCCCAGCCGCCGCCGTTGGCGACTATGCCCACACGGTTTCCCCTCGGAAGCGGCTGCGCCACGAGCGCCGTCGCGATGTCGAACATCTCGTCGATATTCGAAACGCGGATGATGCCGCATTGCCGGCACAGGCCCTCAAAGATGCCGTCAGAGCCTGCGAGCGCGCCTGTGTGCGATTTGGCCGCTTTTGCGCCGACGGCAGTCCGGCCTGCTTTAATCAGGACCAGAGGCTTCCTGCGCGTGAGGTTTCTGGCCGCTTTGAAGAATCGGCCGCCGTCAGCCACGCCCTCTATGTAACCGACGACCACCTTGGTCTGTTCGTCTTGCGCGAAATAATCGAGGTAATCCGCGCTCTTGAGGACCGATTCGTTGCCGGTACTGACAAAGCGGCTGATCCCGATGTCGTGGGTGTCGCAAACCCGTTGTATCGAGCCTCCGATATTGCCGCTCTGGGAGAAGACGGCAATATGGCCGGGCTGCGGGAAGTTCGGCTGCATCGTGCAATAGAGCCGCATGGGCTCCGGACTCGTGATTCCCGCGCAGTTCGGGCCTACCAGCGCGATTTCGGCCTCGCGCGCTATTTCTATAAGTGATTCCTGCAAACGCCCGCCCTGCTCGCCCAATTCGCCAAAACCGGCGGTCACGACCACACAGGAGCGGACGCGTTTCTGAGCGCATTGCCTGAGCGCCGACAGCGCCGCTTCGGGCGGAATCAAAATGAATGCGAGGTCGATCTCTTCGGGGACTTCAAGCACGCTCGCATAACTTTTGTGGCCGAGAATCTCGCCACCCGAAGGATTGATGGGATAACATTTCCCCCGGTATCCTCCGTGAAGCAGATAGAGCATGAAATTGAAGCCCCACTTCGCCGGATTCGTCGAGGCCCCTATTATGGCCACCGTTTTCGGTTTGAAGAGCGCATCCAGATTGCTGTTGACGGTCATAGGAATTCCTATCTATTGATTTTCCAGCGAAAATGGGGGACACGATGCCGCACGCCAGAAAATGGGGGACATGATGCCGCATCGTGTCCCCGATTTTCTCACAATACCGGGTCTATGCGGCGTGAAGTCGGATGGATTCTATTAAATTTCTCTTGGGTTTTCAAGGCAACCCAACTCACAAAGTGCAAGACATTCCGCTGCCACTCCCCGTAGCGAATATTCTCAATTGCTGATAGAATTTTTGTAAGAAGCATGCTTCAAGAACGTTTCACACATCGCGCGGAAAAGAGAGGTGCAAAAATGGATGCTCAGAGCATACAGAGGACGAGAAGCCCGCATGTCAAACTGCAGGAATTTCTCGATTGTTTCCTGGATAGCGACCACAAGAAAGAGCTGGAGGAGTTCTCCACTCCTCAATTGAGGAACCGGTTGCGCGAGGATTTTCCCGACGAGGCGCTTCGTTACTTTGCGCTCGTGCTCCTGTACGGAATCGACGTAGGCGCGAAGGACATATCCTTTGTCCGCAAGGCGCCTGATCGCGCGCTCTGCAGAATGGCGGGCGAACAGTTTTATGATCTTCCCGCCCCGGCCGAAGAGGTGATGGCCAGCCTCTTCGACGAAATCGAAGAGATGACGGGAATGGACGAAACCAAACGCAAGGGCAAGCTCGTCGTCGGCGTGAAAACTCAGGAAATCGACCTCGACTTGTCCACCGGCGTCAGCGATTCGGGCGAGGAAAAGATCATCATTCATCTCCCGAGCCTCGCTTGACTCCGGCGCTTACGGCGTGATATAGTCTGCCCCAGTTGGCGCACATATCACGCTTTCTTTTTGTCTCCCCGAGTGAAAACACGGTTCGATTCTTGAGATGGTTTGTGCGAATAAGTTGGCGCCCGCAGGCCCTGCGAACTGTGGCCGAATTATTGCAGGTTTGAATTTATTCGCACGGTTTTAGGCTGTTTCGCGAAATGGTGTGAAAAGAACTTCGTTTTGTTATCCGAAGGGAGGATTGCATGGCCGACTTGAAAGAACTTGCATCAGCCCTGATGAGGGGCGATGCTCCCGCCGTCGAGAAAATGACCAAGGAGGCGGTGAACGCGGGAATTGGGGTCAAGCAGATACTTGAAGACGGCCTCATCGCGGGGATGCAGGTGGTGGGCGAACGTTTCAAGAACAACGAAATCTATGTGCCGGAAGTTCTTATTGCGGCCCGCGCGATGCATACCGGGATGAAGGTGCTCGAACCTCTCCTCGTCAAAGCGGGGATCAAACCAGTCGGCACAATAGCGATGGGAACGGTACGCGGCGACCTCCACGATATCGGCAAGAATCTGGTGAGCATGATGATGCGCGGCAACGGATTCAAAGTGGTCGATCTGGGAATCGACGTGACTCCACAGAAATTCGTCGAAGCCGCCAAGACGGAGGGCGTAAACCTCATCGGAATGTCCGCCCTGCTGACGACGACCATGCCCTCGATGAAGGCGACAATAGACGAACTCCAGAAGGCCGGCCTTCTGAAGAAAGTGAAAGTCATGATCGGAGGCGCGCCGGTCACACAACGCTATGCGAGCGAAATCGGGGCCGACGGCTACGCGCCCGACGCCGCCTCGGCCGTCGACAAGGCGAAGGCGCTTCTCGGCCTGTGAATAAGGTCGGATGCGCAAGTCATTCTCGCGCAGGCGCTAAATTATTCGGGGACACCATGCGGCATGGTGTCCCCGAATAATTGCAGTTTTTTTGTTTTGCGACTCGACCTTGGTCTGAACAATGAACTCCACAGAACGCGTACGCGCCGCCGTGGCGCACCGGGAGCCCGACCGGGTTCCCGTGTTCGAACTCTCAATCAACTCGCCCGTCGCTTCCGACATCATGGGGCGGCAGATGTACGTCGGCTTCGGCGGCTGGCTCGTCGGAAAGGTCTTCTCTGAGTGGATGGCGGAAGGCCGGACACTCGAACTCGCCCTCAAAATCTTTAGCGACTGGATCGAGTTCTACTCGCACCTCGAACTGGATATCCTGCCGATGCCCACGCTTCCGCTTACCAATGAAACCGTCGAATTGATAGCTCCCAATCAGTGGAAATATACCGAGCCCGACTCGGGCTTCTGGCGCATCATCGCCTACCATCCCGAATCCGACTACCACTCGGAAATCGATTCGAGAATCAAGCAAGAAGGCGTTGATGCTTTGCGCCAGTACGTCGAATGGCTCGAAAAACGCCCGGCCCTTGTATCGCCCGATTTGATGGCCGGACTTAAAGCGGTCCTCGAACCTGCGCTCGACAGATTCTTCATTCTCGGTGACGCCGATGTGCTGTTCCCCTCCGAAGCGAGTTGGCAGCCTCTGTTCCTCGAATGTATGGCCCTTGAGCCCGAACTCATTGCCCGATATTTCGAGGCGACAACGACTGAAATGCTCACCCTTATCGACGCTGAGGCGGAGGCGGGTGTCGACGGCTTTATTGGCGGCGTCGATTTCGCGTATCACTCGACCACGCTGTTCTCACCCGCGATGTTCCGGCGATTCATATTCCCTCAATTACGCCGGATAACGGATAAATGCCACGCGCGCGGGCTTCCCTTCTTCAAGCATACCGACGGCAACATCGAGAACATCGAGCGCGAACTGCTCCTCGAATGCGGCGTCGACGGCTACCACGCCATCGAGCCGAGCGCCGGAATGGATATCGCGCGCCTCAAGAAACAATACGGCGATAGGATTACGCTGCTCGGCAACATCGACTGCGGCGACCTCCTGACAAACGGCAGCAAAGTGGACATCGTGAAGGCCGTACGCCAATGTATTCGCGATTGTGCGCCGGGTGGCGGATACGTGCTCAGCTCGAGCAACTCGATCCACAGTGGCATCCCGGCCGAGAATTTCCTGACGATGTTAAAGGCTAACCGTGAATACGGCGAATATCCAATAAGGAGTTCATGAGCATATTCGGGGACACCATGCCGCATGGTGTCACCGAATATGCGTCACCCCCGGCCTTGAAGGTGGCAGAGATCATGAATGCTCGTGGACTTATTACCATCGGCGCGCGTATCAACTCCTCCCGAAAGACTATTGCAAAGGCGATCGAGGAGAAAAACGAATCGCTCGTTCAGCAGGAAGCGCGCATGCAGCGGGACGCGGGAGCGGCCTATATTGACGTGAATGCGGGAGCGTTCGTCGGCAAAGAGGCCGAATATCTCCCGTGGCTCGTTCGGGTCGTGCAGTCCGCAGTGGATACGCCACTATGGATTGACAGCGCCGACCCCGAGGCCGTCGACAGGGCTCTTAGGGATCATCGTGGCGAGGCTGTCATTAATTCGGTCACGCTTGAAAGCAACAGGCTGGACGGTCTCGTCCCTCTGGCAGTCAAGCATTCGTGCGGTGTTGTGGCTCTTACGATTGATTCGATTCAGGTGCCGGAGCAGGCGGAAAAGAAACTGGATATCGCCGTCCAGTTGGTTGAAAGGCTTACCGATGCCGGAATCGGGCAGAAGAAAATATTTGTTGACCCCGTGGTGATGCCGGTCAGCGTCTCGCCGAATTCGGGCAAGGAAACACTCCGGGCAATCTCGATGATCCGCGAGCGGCTGCCCGATGTCCACATTGTTGCCGGGGTGGGCAATATCTCGTTTCAGTTGCCGCAACGGTCGCTTCTTGAAGCGACGTACCTTGTGATGGCGATGGCCGCGGGCATCGACTGTGCGTTCGTTGACCCATGCAATAGTACCATCATGACGCCGCTCACAGCGGCCGAAGCGCTCCTCGGCATGGATGAATACTGCATCCGCTATATCACGGCCTACCGCGATGGAAAACTAAAAGGGGGAAAAGGTTAGACAGGAAGGGTGAAGTGTGAAGGGCAAGGCCAGGAATGATGAGTGATGAATGATGAAACCACAAGGGTCTACGAATCGAAAGGGGGCCACTAATTCCCCCGTTACAAAAAGGGGGATTTTTCCGCTATCCGGGCTTAAACTCGTTTTGCCATAAATCTGCGAAATCTGAGGATTCCGGTTTCTTATTCATGTAATTCGTTCCCCCCGCTTCGCGGGATTCGTGGCATTCGTGTTCCAAAAAGAAACTAGGAGAAGAATATGAAAACGCTCGAGGGTGTATTCGTAGTCATGATGTCGCCGTTTGCGGACGATGAGGTGGATGAGCGCGGGATGCGCCACATGGTGAATCACTTCATCGCCGAAGGGGTGCACGGCCTCGTCGTTCTCGGCAGCAACGGCGAGTTCCCGTATCTGTCCGACGAGGAGAAACGGCAGCTTATCGACATCGCCGTCGAAGAGGCGCGCGGGCGCGTGCCCGTCATCATCGGAACCGGCTACTTCGGCACAGATCAGGTGATCGCGCTCACGAAGTATGCGCGCGACGCTGGCGCCGACGCCGCGATGGTGGCTCTGCCCATCTACTATCCGATCAGTTTCGAGGACGTGAAGCGGCATTACAAACGCATATCGAGCGAGGTGGGCTTCCCGATACTGTACTACAATATTCCCGATACCACGCATTTGAAGCTCTCTCCCGCTGAGATAGCGGAGCTCGCGAAAATCGAGCAGGTTGTCGGCGTGAAGGAAACCATTCCCGACGTCGACGAAATGGGAGAACTCGCGAGACTCGTCAGCAAGAAACCGTTCTCCGTTCTTTCCGGCACGGTTCTGAACCTGATGCCCGCTATGCAGCAAGGCGCATGCGGCTGCATTTGCGTGCTCCCCAACATCGCGCCCAAACAATCCGTCGAATTTTACAACGCGCTGAAGAGCGGAAACATGGATAAGGCGACCGAGCTCATGTCGTTCCTCTTCAAATTCGTGCCGCTGATGACGACCTCGATGACCCCTCACGCGATGATGAAAGAGGCGCTCCGCCAGTTGGGTGTCCCCATCACGCCGTCCGTGAAAAGCCCGCTGCCGCCGCTCACGCCTGAGCAGAAGGACCTCGTCATCCGGGTCCTCACCGACGCGGGGCTGAGGAAGTAATCCTTGAAACGGAGGATCCACATGTACGAGACAACGAAGAATCGAAAACACGTCAAGTTCGGCGTGGCCTACAAGAAAGCCGTCGAGAAGCTCCGGAAGGATGTGCTCTCAAAGCCGGAGTTTGACCCCGCGACGCTGTTCCAGTGGGGGCTCATGATGTCGCTCGGAGTCATCCAATTGCTGAAAGACGTTGAGGAACGCTTCGGCGAGGAAGGCCAGAAGGTGGCCGGCGAGGCAATTCGAAAAGTCGGCCGCGACGCCGCGCGCCAGATGCTGGAAGGGGCGGAAGTCCCACCCGACATGTCGCAAGTCGAGGTCATGAGTCAAATCGCAACATATATCAACACCGTTCTGTGGGCGTCGCTCGAGGACCCGTGGATTCTGAGCGAGGACGAGTGCGGCTTCGACATCCTATGGTGCCCACTTCAGGACGTCTATCTGCCATTCGATTGTCGGGTACAGCGCTACTTCGTACAGGGGATTCTCGAGCATTGTCGCGAGAAACTCGGAGTGGACGCATTCCACGTCGCGTTCGAGAGCATCATCCCGGCGGGCGCGCCTACGTGCAAGTTCCGCCTGTGGCGCAAGAAACCGGGCGACGCCGACGCATGGGCGACATACACAAAGAAGTTAGAGGAAAAAAGTCTCCGCAGACTCAAGAAGAAAGAATGAAGGCATTGGAACCGCCGATGAACGCCGACAAACGCCGATGGGAAAGTGACTCTAGGCCGACAGACAGGCTTTTCACTCTTTCTCCTTTGCTTTTTCTCTGCGAACCTCGGCGTCCTCTGCGGTTCGGATTCTTATTGGACAGCAGTGATCCAAAATCCAAAATAACGCCCCGCATTGTGTGTCTTAGCAGGGGAATCTGTCAGATATCATTCAGTGAGCAGAGGGGAGAGGCGAGGACACTATGATTATCTTTCAACGGATGGAGGAGTTTGATTACGAAGAACTGGTTTTCTTTCAAGACCGCGCCACAGGCCTTCAAGCTATCGTGGCGATTCACAGCACGACCCTCGGACCTGCCCTTGGCGGATGCCGTTTCTGGCAATACACCTCGGAGCGCGCTGGCATCGATGACGTGCTGCGGCTGGCCCGCGGCATGACATATAAGGCCTCTGTCGCCGGCCTCAACCTCGGCGGTGGCAAGAGCGTCATCATCGGCAATCCGAAGACGCACAAGACCGAACCGCTGCTGCGCGCGTTCGGCCGGTTCATCAATACGCTGAAGGGCCGGTACATCGTCGCCGAAGACGTGGGAACATCCACTGAAGACATGATGATTATCCGAAAAGAAACGCGGCACGTGGTTGGCCTCGAAATCGAACACGGCGGCAGCGGCGATCCTTCGCCTGTGACCGCATACGGCGTGCTTCATGGCATGAAGGCGTGTACCAAGGCTGCCTTCAAAAGCGATGATCTCAGCGGACTTACCGTCGCCATACAAGGGGCGGGTCATGTGGCGTATTACCTTGCCAAATATCTTGCAAAAGAAAACGCTCGCATCATCGTCACTGACATTTACAAGAAGAAAGCGGAGAGAGTTGTCGAGGAGTTCGGGGCCGAGTACGTCAAGCCCGAGAAAATATACTCGGTGAAATGCGACATTTTCGCGCCGTGCGCCCTCGGCGGGATTCTGGACGACAAGACTATTCGTTCGCTCAAATGCAGGATCGTCGCGGGTTCTGCCAACAATCAACTCAAGTCGGAAGGCTCTTGCGGCAAACTCGAAAGTCGCGGAATACTCTTTGCGCCTGACTACGTAATAAACGCGGGCGGCCTCATCAACGTCGCTCAGGAACTGAAAGGATACGATCACGCCCGCGCGCTGCGCAAAGCCGGTCGGATATACAACGCGGTCGCGCGCGTCATCCGAATCGCAAAAGCGGATAAAATCCCGACGTGCGTCGCTGCTGACAGGTTAGCCGAACGCCGCATCGAACGCGCGAAGCAGGCTCGCACCATCCACGGCGCCCGCAGGAAACCCGCAGTGCGCCAAATCTACACGTAAACAAAGGGGCGAAAAGGGCTTCTTTGCGACCTTCGCGCCTTGCGGTAACAGCAGGTTTCCCTATACTGTAATGCCTTTCCTATTCTTCGCCTCTTCGTAAATCTTATACGCCTCGTCGACTGAAGCGTTTTTCTGAACAATCGCGCGAACCGCTTTGATCATGCCCACATGGTGGTCCGACTGGAATATGTTCCGGCCCATATCCACGCCGGAGGCGCCGCGGCTGACTGCGTTGTAAGCCATTTCGAGAGCTTCGCGCTCGGGAAGTTTCTTACCGCCGGCAATAACTAGCGGCACGGGACACCCTTCGACGACCTTCTCGAAATCCTCGCAATAATAGGTCTTAACAAAGTGAGCGCCGATCTCGGAGGCGATCCTGCATGCGAGTCCCAGGTAGCGGGCGTCGCGAGCCATTTCCCTGCCGACCGCCGTTACCGCAAGCACGGGAATCCCATACTTATTGCCCTCGTCAACCAAATGCCCGAGCGCCAGCAGCGTCTGCCTCTCGTACTCGCCGCCGACAAAGATCGAGAGCGTAATGGCAGAGACATTCAAACGGATGGCTTCCTCCACGCAGGTTGTCAGCCCTTCGTTCGACAACTCTTTCAGAATGCTCGTGCCGCCGGAAACGCGGAGAACAATAGGTATGTCCGTGCCCGGGTCTATGCACGCTCTCAATACCCCGCGCGTGAGCATCAGCGAATCAGCGTACGGGATCAGCGGCTTGATCGTCTTGCCCGGCTGCTGCAGGCCCGTCGTAGGCCCCTGAAAATAGCCGTGGTCCACCGCCAGCATTACCGTCCTTTTCGTCTTGGGATTAATTATGCGAGAAAGCCGATTCTGTAGTCCCCAATCCATCTTAATAACCTCCTTTGATCTTAATGGTGTCTACCCAACTCTGGCACATAGATGAATAATCTCACTTTCGCGGGGCGAAAAGGTTAAAAGGGGAAAAGGCGAAAAGGGAATCGCGCAAGGCGCGGTGTTTCGAGTCTCGAGTCTTTTCCTCAACTGTGGCCCGCGACCTTCGACCTTCGGTTTTCGACTCGCAACATTCTTAGCTTCCCGTTTCCCCTTTTAACCGTTTCCCCTTTTCCCCCTTCATTTTTGCGGTTGAATGATGACCTTAATCGATTCCTTCGCATCAGCCACCAGCTTGAACCCAAGGCCGGTCTGCTCGAGGCTCAGCCGGTGAGTAATCATTTCTTCCAAGTTCACAACGTTCGACTCGATGAGCGTGAGGGCCGTCACATGATCGGCTGGGCTGCCCGCGTATGAGGACGTGAGTGTAACGCCGTTGCGGAAGAAGAGTTCGTTCACGTCAATGGGAGCCTTGACTCCCGGCGTTGTCGGAGCGAAAAAGAGAACCGTGCCGCAGCGGTCGACCGACTGCAACGCCTGGTCGATTGCGCTCACTGCTGCGGTGCACACGAACACGACGTCCGCTGGTTTGCCGTGGTTGTAGTCACGAACGGCCTCAGAAATATTGTCCGACGCGTGGATGCCCACAGCGGCGCCAAAACGGAGCGCAGCATCGAGCCGGTACTGAGAAATATCTGTGGCCATGATGGAGCCGGCGCCCACCGCGCGCGCAAGACACATATGCAGCAGGCCAGTCATTCCACTTCCAACGACAAGCACGCTCTGGCCCGGCTGCAGCCGCGCGATTCGCTGAGCGCGAAGGACGCATGCGAGCGGCTCAATGAAGGTAGCGATCTCATACGGCATTTCCTCGGGGAGCGGATACACTCCGCGGTCGACATTGATGGCTGGAAGCCGCACGTATTCGGCAAATCCGCCCGGATCAAAAGTCGTGGTGCGCAGGGTGTCGCAGACGGTGTGGTGTCCGCTCAAACAATAGTCACATGTATTGCACGGAACATGATGCGAAGCCGCGACGCGATCGCCAACCTTGTATTTCCTAACCCCCTCCCCGACTTCGACAACCTCACCCGCAACTTCATGCCCGAGCACGAGCGGCGCCTTCTTGATGCGGTACCATTCCATAACATCGCTTCCGCATATGCCGCTGGCCTCGATCCGCATAAGAAGCTCGCCGGGCCCGATCTTCGGAGTTGGCCGCTCCTCGATACGAATATCATTGTTGTTGTAATACATCGCCACGCGCATGGCTCAATAATAACGACACTGCTCAAGGTTTGTCAAACAAGAAGATGGGTAGAGATGCAAGCGAAAGACGAAAGGAAAAAATCAAACTGAAGGTGCTGGAAAACCGCAAGTAAAAGAAGACGAGAAACGGCAAAACATAAAGTGACGAATGGCGAGTAAAGGGGAATTCGTTGCCTTTTTTCAGCTCGAAACCTGAAACCTGAAACTTCTTTATGAGGATGCAGGAACCAGCAGTTCAACAACGTCTTTCAGGCCGGAAGATATCAAGATTGTGAAATCTTCGGGAAATCGGGGACATGATGCCTCATCGTGTCCCCGATTTCCCGAGGGTGGGTTCTTTTCCGGCAAAATGAGCATTCCCTCGACGCCGGGCAATTGTTCAATCAATTGCATTCCCTTTTCCTGCCCGAGAACGAAAACCGCGGTCGAGAGCGCATCAGCCGCCATTGCACTGTCGGCGATGACAGTCGCGCTCAGCATCCCTTCGACCGGCCACCCCGTCCGCGGGTCCATAATGTGGCAGTATTTCTTGCCCCCTATCTCAAAGAAGCGTTCATAGTTGCCCGAGGTGGAAACGCCTTTGCCCGCAACGGGAAGCCGCGCGATCACCTCGTCGGCCCTCAGCGGATGTCGGATGCCTGCGCGCCAGTACGCTCTGTCCGCCGGTGTTCCGAGCGCATAGAAATTGCCACCCGCGTCAACGATGGCGCTCGTCACGCCGAATCCCTTGAGCACTTCTATAGCCCGGTCAACCGCATATCCTTTCGCGATCCCTCCGAAATCCAGCCCCATTCCCTCCCGCGTGAAACTGATGGTGCGCGCAGACTCGTCCAACCTCACTTTTTCAAAGCCGAGCAGCGGCACAGTCTTTTTCATCTCTTCACCACTCGGAAGGCGCCCCTCGTGGCGCGTGAATCCCCACATTTTCATGAGCGGGTAGACAGTCGGGTCGAACGAGCCGTTGCTCATATTGGAATACAAGCGGCATGCGGTCACGACGTTCCAGAAATTCGGCCCCACACTGACTGGCGCTTTACACGCCAGCCGATTCACCTCGGATATCTCGCTGTCGTCTTTATATGTGCTCATGAGACGGTCGATACGCCGAATCTCGTCAAACGCAGCTTGCGCCGCGCGCTTGTGATCACCCGGACCGTCAATGGTTATGGTAAAGACCGTACCCATGATGTCGGCCCGTTCCTCATATGCCGGGCCGCGATTCGCCTGACATGAAGACGCGAAGAAAAGGAGTGGAATAAATATGAGGCGAAGGAGAGCAATACCATGTGATCTCAGCCTTAATGATGAATGATGAATGATGAATGATGAACGCAAGACATGGCGCACAAGGAAAGCGAGGGACTCTTTGAACTTTGCCTGCCCCAGGCAAAACTCCCTCTTAATGCTTCTTTTTGTCTTCATCATTCCGAATTCATCATTCATCATTCGCTTTTGTGCTCAGGAACTTGTCTTCACAACATGAACATTCTGCGCGATTTCGCGGTCGATTGCAAGCTGGGTCTCTCCCACGAGAACTACGAGCGAGGGCTGGCGCTGATGCACTCTGATAACAGTGCCCGGGAGCATGCCGAACGTCGTGAGTTTGTCGAGCCGTGCATGGTTCGTTGTCTCGACATACAGAACCCTTCCCGATTCGCCACTCTGGAGCTGATCGAGCGAGAGAACCGCAGGCGCTGCGGTCCGCTTCTTGTCCTTGCAGCACGGGCCGTCAGGAATCTCCTTCCCATGCGGACAAATACTCGGATGTCCCAGGATCGTGCAGATGCTGTCGACGATCTCGGGATTGAGAATGTGCTCCATCTCGCAAGCCTGACTCTCGAGGTCGCCCTCCTTCGAGATAAGCAGCACGTCAGTAAGGAGGCGCTCGGCCAGCCTGTGCGCGCGGATGAGTTTCACGGCCTCCCTTTTCCCGTTTTCGGAAAAGGTGACGACGTCATTGCTCGCCGTCACGAGACCGGCGGACGCCATTTCATCGAGCAATTCATCCACGTCCGTGTCATCCTCGCTCTTTTCTTTCAATTCCTCGACGGTGATCTTGCCACCCGATTCCTCAAGCAAGTATATGAGTTCCAGAAGCTCGTCAACGTCCTTCTTTCTGTAGTGAAACTGAGCAGGTGTCCTGATTTCCTCTACTGGCTTTCCGCCGCGCCACCGGCGTCTACGGCTGTTCCATGCCACCTTAGTCACTCCTTTTGTTTTCCGAGATGTTCCCTGAGCCAACTAACGAACTTAGACTCTTTCGGTATCCCAAATCCGCAATTCGGACAGCACACCACTTTACAGTCCTTGTGCAGCACACATCCCCCGCACGTGTTCTCGTCCGGCTCGAACACCGCTCCGCACAACGTACACGTCATCTTGGTGTCTCTCTCAGCAGTGTCCATGTCTTTACTTCCCGTTCGTCCCCAAAACACTCTAATTAAGCCGCAAAGGGGCTCCACGTAAGGCTTTCCTGTAGCTCTGTAGGTGCGAATTTATTCGCATAAGCGGCTCTTAAAGTAGTCACATCGTATGCGAATGAATTCGCACATACAAAGGCTCATATCGATTCGCCAATTGCGGGATAGCCCGCAATCTTCCTCTGCGAACTTTGCGCCTTTGCGGTTTACAACGCCTTAGTAGTTGAACGCCCTCAAAATAAAGTTCACAATTCCGCCCGTGGCAACCGCGAGCGGGAAAATGAGCGCCGTCATTGCGATGGCCGTCTTCAGGCCGCGTTCCTTTATTATAACGAAGAAGTTGGCTATGCACGGGATAAACAGCGTTATGACAACCAGGCTGACAATTGCCTGCGTTGGATCAAGCAACCCCTCCTCCTGCAATCGGTACAAGCCGGCCGCCCCGTAATCGCGTCTCAAGAATCCCATCACGAACGACACGGCGGCCTGCGGAGGCAGCATCAGAAACTTAACGACGACAGGCTCCGCCGCCCTTACGATAGCGCCGAGAATCCCCAGCTTGTCCGCGACAAAAAGGACAAACGTCCCGAGCAGGAAGAGAGGCACAGCTTCTTTCAGAAACCACTCGACTCGCGAGAGCGTCTTGAGCAGCACATTCGATAGCTTCGGGAGCCGGAACGGAGGAATCTCAATGATGAAATCCGATGTCTCCCCAGGAACGAGTTTGCCCGCTAAATAGCCGACAACCAGCATCTGCAATACAATCACGACGATGAATATGACATACGCGCTCATAGCGATCTTCCCCAGCATCCCAAGAATAACGCCCATCTGCGCCGAACAGGGGATGGCAAGCGCAAGCAGAAAAGTCGCGATTATCCGTTCTTTCTTGCCATCCAGTATTCTTGTCGTCAGCGTCGCCATGGTGTCGCATCCCAACCCAAGCACCATCGGAAGCACAGCCTTGCCGTTCATTCCCATCACCTTAAGAATCTTGTTCGCCATAATAGTCAGGCGCGGCAGGTAACCGGTGTCTTCCAACACCCCGAAAGCGAGAAAGAAGAAGCCCACAATCGGAAGCACGATCGCGATGGCGTATGTCAGCCCCATGGTGATGAGGCCGAATTCACCTACCAGCATATCTTGTATGACCGGTACTGGCAACTTGCTCACGAGCCAGATGACCGCAGGGTTGATATACTCACCAAAAATGACGGACTCGATGAAATCCACGCACGTGCCCGCCGCGAATTGACCGACAAAGAGATACATGAGGTAAAGCACGAACAGCAAAATCGGCACGCCCCAAACCGGATGCTGCGAAAGGTCGCCCACGAGTTTCGTCCACGTCGCGCCCTCCTTTCGCTCGATGCGCACTACGTCCTGCAGCACGGCATCTATATGGTCGAGCCTTCCTTTACCTATCAGGTACGCGAGCGGTTCGCGAAAATGCGCGTCTGTTTCCTCCACGATAGAGCGGATCGCCCCAATCTCGGCCTCACTGCAATTCGTCTTAAGCCATTTGTCGAGGCCATGATCGCCCGCAAGAATCATGTTCGCCACGGCTTCTCGCGACACGGGCGTGTCCGGCAGGATACGAGCAATCTTCTCTCTTGCCGCTTTGAGGTGAGGATGCTGCTCTATTTTGAAGGTGGAGGGTTTCGCGGAGGCGAGTAATCCAATGAGCTTGTTTATGCCTCGTCCCTCGGTGGCGACTGTTTCGACCGCTGGGACCCCGATGCGTTCCGAGAGTTTTTTCGTGTCGATGCGTATGCCCGCGCTTTTCGCCTCGTCCGCCATGTTCAGCGCAAGAACCATCGGTATGCCCATTTCGGCTATTTGTGAAGTCAGGATGAGAGACCGCCGGAGGTTCTTTGAGTCAGCCACCTGGATGACGGTCGTTGAATTCTGCGAGAGAAGTAAGTCGCGGGTGACTTTCTCGTCTTCGCTTCGCGGGGTGAGACTGTTGGCGCCGGGCGTATCGATTACGCGATGCGCGCCGCCGTCGAAGTTCGAGGTCCCCCGCGTGATTTCGACGGTCGTCCCCGGATAGTTCGAGACCGTCACGTATTTGCCCGTCAGCAGCGAGAAAATCACGCTCTTCCCGACGTTTGGATTGCCCACCAAAGCGATCGTGGGCTCTGAGACTGAACTCCTGAGCACTACTTTGTCGTCCGACTGATGATGCATGGCTCTTTCTGTCTCCTGCAAATGCGACTCTGTCTCAAAATTAGTTCAAGAAAAATCTCATCGGCACTTCTCACAACGCCCAAATATGCGAAGGCTATGTGTCTCCGCTTCAAAATTCAATCGGTCACACACCTTCTGTTGCAGCAACTCGATGAAACCGTCATCGAATTCTATCGCTCTCCCGCATTTCGTGCAGATCATATGGTCGTGATGCTTATGGCCCGTCACGTGCTCGTACACCTTTCGGGTTTCTCCCAACTCCATCGCGGCCACGAGCCCGGCCCTGACAAGCAAGTCCAATGTTCGGTAAACCGTCGCCCGCGAGATTCTCTTCTGCCTCTGCCTGATGATCTCGACCAACTCTTCAGCGTCGAAGTGGCGGTGAGTCTCGAAGACGATATCCAAAATCGCCCTGCGTTGCGGCGTCAGCTTAAGCTGTTTCTCGCCGAGGAAATTTCTGAAAAGCTCATGTTCTTTAGCCACAGCGTCTTTCCTCAACAATTGAGACTCAATCGCAACCAGAGTATAGCATCCTAACTTCAGTTTGTCAAGCTTTTTCTGAGGCTTTTTCTGAGGCGTCAAAGGTTTCCGGTTGAGCGCACCGGAGTGAGCACCCATGTCCAATTTTTGCCATATGCACTAAACGACCTGACACAAAGCTGCGCCCCCTAATCCATTGCGTGAATTAATCTTACGACCATCTTCCAACGTTGGCATTGATATTGCTTTTTGCCGGAAGCGGGCATTTTGGAATATGTTTCCAGATGCCGCTAAAGGCGGTGCGAAGCAAGAGTCGGAGGGGGAAAGGACGGTTGCAGTGAACACGAGGCTGGGTGACTTTCTGCTCGAACACGGCGTTATCTCGCAGAAGGAGCTTGACGACGCGCTGACAAAGCAGAAAGAACTCTTGAAACCTCTTGGAGAAGTCTTGATAGAGATGAAAATCGTCGACGAGAAGAGGCTTGCCCACGCCTTGGCTGAGCAACTGGAAATCCCTTATGTCGATCTCTACACTACGCCAATGCAACCCAACGCTATCGACCTCGTCCCGGAACATCTCGCAAGAAAATACAAGTGCGTTCCTATTCGGGCCAACGATGGCTTCCTCGAAATCGCCATGTGCGATCCCATGGACCTTGACGCTCTCGAAGAACTATCGAAGGTCTCAAGGCTGGAAATCACACCGCTGATTTCGACGCGCGAAGATATTCTCGAATCGATAGAACTCCAGTATTTCACGAAGAACTATCGGATGTCGCACGCGCAGCAACTCGAGAGCGAAATTCGAAAGGAGATCGAAGAAGGGAAATCTCCTGCAAAAGAAGCTCGAATTTTCGCCATAATCTCGAACAAGGGCGGTGTCGGAAAAACCCACATCGCGGTCAATCTTGCATGCGCCTTCGCCGCGATGAAGATGAAGACGTTGCTCATAGATGTTGATCTGGGGAACGCGAACGTCGGTGTGAAAGTCGGCATCCGTCCCCAGCACACGTTGATGGACCTGTTAAGCAAGGAAAAGGACATCAGCGAAATAATCGCGAAAACACAGTACGGATTCGATTTTGTCGGCGGACAATCGGGCGAATATCAGCTTGCGAATCTCGTCTACGTGCAAAAATTGAAATTCATCCGGAGTTTCCAGGAAATAAGCAAGGAATACGAGGTGGTTGTACTTGACCTGGGCGCCGGTATCGATGAGAGTGTGCTCGACTTCGCGCTCGCGGCAAATGAGGTCATCATCATCACGACGCCGCAGGATATCGTCTCGGGTTATGCTTGCCTCAAAGCGGGCTATTTCAGGTTCAAAGACATCGAGACAAAACTTGCGCAACAGATTCACGAGTATCAGATGAAAGAAACTTTTTCCCCCAAGTTTATCATCAATCAGGTTGAATCCACTGAGATGGGCGGAAAAGTATTCAGTAAAGTAGCCGCCACTGCCGCCAAACACTTCAAGGACGACGGCAAGTTTAAGATCGAGATAGGCTACCTCGGTTTCGTGCCTTACGATCGCGATACTTTCAGAGAAACCGAGAAAATGAGAAAGCCCTACATCGCGCAATTTCCCGAACGCCCCGCCGCGCGATGCATCCGTTACATCGCGTCGGAGCTTCTAAAGCCTCCATCCCTTCGCGACTCGGCGATTCCGGTGGGCATGGTATCACAGACGGCGGCGCGCGGCGGCCAAGCCGCGCCCAAAGCGCAACCCCCGAAGGGCGGTCTTCGCCGCTTTGTCGAAATACTCAAGATGAAGCTCTGATCAGAAGATGCTACTCGCCACTTTGGGACGTTGCGAATAAACTCTCTTCATTCATCATTCACCGCGTATCGTTCCCTCTTTCCCTTTTCGCCTTTCTCCTTTCGCCTCTTTCCGGGGAGGCCATTCTCGTGAGTCGTGGCGAACGCAGAGGAAATATGCTACAATGCAAATTGAACCAACCGCAGGAGGACTGAGAGCATGGCACAAGTGCTGGATGTAGGAGGTTTGATACAGAAGTTGGCAATGGTGGAAGAGGAAGGGGCGGCTTTCTATGAGAGTCTGGCGCGCCGTACTGGCAACGAAAAGATAAGAAAACTGGCTCAGATGATGATGCGCGCCGAGAGGATGCACCGCCTTGCTTTCCTAAAGCTCTCCGCAAAACTTGAAGCGCGAAGGGCGGCGGCAAAACCCGCCGACAAGCTTACGGCCGATTTCAGACGGTATATTCTCGCACTCATCGATCACCGCATATTCTTGAGTCCGGAACAAGCGGCCACCGCCGCGCAGAACTTAGCGGATGAGAACGAAGCGATAGACATGGCCATCGGTTTCGAAAGGGACAACATTCTTCTTCTTCGCGAATGCAGGGAGATCGCCGGCGTCGAGGGGAGAAAGCTCATCGACAAATTCATAGAACAAGAAAAGACACACATCGTCGCGCTTCAGAAGGCCCGCGCAATACTGTCCGAGAGCGCTTGAGGGCGCTTGGAGAGAGTTGCTATTATTCGTTTCCCTCCGATTTTTTGTGTCGGACCTCCTCGATCAGCGCCTTCACTCTCTCCACTTCCACTTTTTCACGGCGCTCCCTGAGAATCTCTTTATATTCGAGCGGGTGATGTTCCATCATCTCTTCCTTCGAAATCTTTCCCGTGATCCACACCTTGCTCATCGGGAACACCTCGGGGTTGAGGTGCACGTTGTACATGTGCCAGATGATAATGGCGAGAAACGCAAGGATGGCCTCGAACCCATGCACTATTCGAACGATGTCGAGCACCCAGATGGGGAACAGCGCGATCGAGGCCTCCTGAAACCACAGCATGAGGCCCGTAAGCGCCATGACGAAGGTGCCCCACGCTAAAGCCCAATACTCGAATTTCTCTATAAAGTTAAATTTCCCGAATCTGGGCCTTTCTTCCCGGAGACCCAGATTGCAGAGGAACAGGTTTATCGCGTCCCGCGCATCTTCAGGGTTTGGGATGATCTTCCGGAAATCGCGGTTGCCGTGCGCCGACCACATGACGTAGAAAATCTGGAAAATCCCAACTCCGATGAGCGTTACCCCGGCAATCCGATGAACAATGCCGCGCAGCCAGAAACTCGAAGGGAAAAAGAAAAGTTTGTGTATGAACGGGGCAGTCGAAAACACGAGCGGAAGCCCAGTCATCACGAGCGTGAAAAAGCTCGTAAACAGGATGACATGCTGAATGCGCTCGGCCAGCGTAAGACGCTCGAACTCCTCGTCCTCCTGAACGAGCATATCCTCGGTGACGGCCTCGTTCGCCAGCATTCCGGTGGCCTTTGCTTTCGCCAAAAGCTCCAAATCGTCGTCGCGAATCATTGCTCCTGCGTCCTCTCTTCATCCGTCGCCGCCTGGCGCTCGCGCATCCTCTTTCGGCGCCGGGCGTAAAGATCGACCGCTATGAAAACGATAAACCCACTGATATTTGCGACAATGAAAATTGTGTAGAACTTCTCGACAACGAACGCGCCCATGCTGCTCTCGCGCGCCTCGGACACATGCACCTTGCCGATGGCAAAATTCTTGCCCGCCTGCGGGTGGCATTTGCCGCAGGTCTTCGGGATGTTGTTTGGGTTGATCAACGACCGGGGGTCGTTTGCCGGCCTGATATCGTGGTAGCCGTGACAGCTCGCGCAATTCGCCACCTTGATATCGCCCATCTTGGAGGCGATGCCGTGATATGTTCCCAGGTACGTCTTCAGCCGCCTGGCGGCAAACCCGTACCGTTTGCTCAGCGTTTCATTCTCATGACATTTCGAGCATATCTCGGCGACATGCGTCGCATAGACCGTTGATTCCGGGCTCGTGTGAGCCTTGATAGAATGTTCCCCATGACAGTCGGTGCAGATTGGAACATCCTTGTTCCGCTTAAGGAAGTCTTGTCCGTGCACGCTCTCGATATAGGTCTGGTAAATGCCTTGATGGCATTTCGCACAGGTCGTTGGGATGTTGAATCTGTTGGCGGACGAATCGGGGTCGTCGGGTGGCATAATCTTGTGAGAACCGTGGCAATCGTTGCACGCCGCCGCTACCGTAAGGCCCTTCTCCTCGAGCGCCTTCATATGGACGCTGCTCTCATAGGCCTTGATTTTCTCGGGAGGCGGTAAGTGGTGCTCCGCTACTATCCGGGTGTCGGTATGGCACTTTATGCACACGGAAACGAGGTTCAACGGATACACCGAAGATTCCGGGTTTTCCGGCAGGCGTCTATCGTGTGATCCGTGACATGTCGAGCATACGGGGACTGATGGGTCGTTCCTCGCAAAGCCCCTGCCGTGCATGCTCGCTTTATAGTCTTCCGACTCCTGGCTGTGGCACGCCGAACAATCCACCTTCGCCACCGGCGTTTCGTGCGGGAAATCCTCGACGTCGCTGAGCGCCGCATGGCAGTCCACACATTCGAGCCCGCTCTCCCCGTGAATCGAGCCCTTGTAAGCCTTCGGGTCTACCCGCAGCGACACGCCCTGCGCGTTCACCATGGATGGGTCGTCATGGCACGAAAGGCAGTCCTCGCTCGTGACAGCAAACGCCGGCGCGCAGATTACAGCTACAACCATGATTGCCGCCGCTGCGGCCACGTTTATCGCCAGCCTCATTTACTGCGCACCCCTTCTTCTCATCCTCCTGACAAAATCAGGAATCACCCAAATGAAGGATACAATTATCAGCCCGATGAATATCCAGACGAAGATTTGCCGGACGTAGTAAACCCCGCCGGACTCCTTCTTCTTTACGTCAACGTGAATCTTCATTGAGGCGACCTTGGCTGATATGCCCGGATGACACTTCGCCTTTCCGCACGTCTTCACCAAGTTTGCGGGAAATACCGACGACTTCGGGTCCGTCGGCGGCCGGATGTCGTGATACCCATGGCAGCTCGCGCAGTTCGCGACTGTCTTGCTGCCGTAGCTGCTCGCGATACCATGATAACTTTGTTCGTACGTTCCCGTCCTGTCAATCGGTATCTCGTATTTTGACATGATCCCTTCTTCGCTATGGCATTGCGAGCAGATGCTGGGAATCATCTCCTTCGCTGGAACGGCGATCTTATGTTCGCCGTGACAATCGGCGCAAACAGGAGCGTCGGGATTCAACTTCTCGATGGCGGCCTTGCCGTGCGCGCTTTCCTTGTAGACGTCGAAGATACCCTTATGGCACTTCCCGCAGGTTTCCGGTCGCCGAGCCCTCAGACCGGGCGTGCCGGCCGCCTGAATATCATGGATGCCGTGACAATCGGTGCACACTGCGGCAACCTCAACTAACCCATCGCGATACAGGCCTCTCCCATGGACGCTCTGCTCGTACTCCTGAAATGGTTTCTCGGCATGTATATGGTGCTTCACTACCACCTGCATGTTCTCGTGGCATACAGCGCATGTCCGCGGAACGTTCGCTCGGTAAACGCTCGATTCAGGGTCGTTTCTTGACCTGATGTTATGCCGACCGTGGCAGTCGGTGCATGTCGCGCTTTCAGGCATACCCGCCCGTTGAGCAATCGCATGCACGCTGTCTTTGTATTGTTCCATCGGCGAAAAATCCGGCGCCCCCATCGTGTTGCCCTTGATGTGGCATCGTGTCGTGCAACTCACCTTCTCGGGATATCTCTGATGAGGCGTCTCACCAACCGCATGTTTGACCTCGTGGACGTCGGCGTGGCAGTCAAGGCATTTCAACTTCTTGTGCACCGACTTCTCGAGGACGGCGAGGTCTACGAAAGGCGCCCTTGAGGCCTCTTTCTGCTCGGCGTGACACCCTATGCAGTTTTTCCAGTCAGCCGCGTTCGCTTGAGGCTTCGGCGTGACGAATGAGATGATAAAAGAGACAAGCACAATCGGTATCGATTTTCTTAGCATTTTGTTTGGGTCCTCTTGTTTCCCCGCGTCTCCATCGAGGAGGGGTTTTCCCCACAAAAAAAGAGACCATAAGACAGGTCTCTGATCCTACACTCGACCCTTTCAGGGATGTCAGGATTATCGGGTGAGCCTGCGCGTTAGAAACACAAAAAGTATAGCATACCTACGGTATGAATTTCAAATCGGGCGGGAATCTCGACATGTTCGGTCGGGAAAAACGTGCTGACCACCCACCACTGGCGGGCATTTCTTCGCAGTCTAAGAAAAAAACGCAACTCCTGCCTGGTCAAGCGCACAATTCCACCCACTTGCAGGCAACAGCCGCGATTTCGATAGCTTTATTATCTTAATTTTCCGCGCGTCGCACCGAGCGACAGAAGAAGCTCAATGCAAGGGTTCGTTGCGCTCCCACTGGAATACTCCAGGCACTGGATCAAGTGTCATGGCCGAGGCCAAGCTGAGCTTAACGAATTGGGGGCTTTCGTTAGCGCCTGGATAAACCGTTCAGATTTCGACATCGCTGTAACTGCCCTGTTGGAAGAGCGCAACAAATCCCTTGCGATACCGCACTTTCCTCTTCCTCATCAGGCTACTTAGTTGGGGTGACGGGTAACTGCTCTCTTTCGCCTTTTCAGAATTGTATCAGCCAACATGGGCAGATCAACATGGGTAAATGGGTCTTTCTTTCCGAGTTCCCTCCAGTCGTTTGATTGTGTCTTCCCACTCGCGGGCGCCTATTGAATCGCCCGCCCAACCTTAACAGATTTCTTTATCGCCCTTGCGGACTTCCCCAATGCGTACGACCCACCATAGCACACACCTTGAAGACTTGACTCGCTCTGCTCTTAGTCTGTTATGCCCTCGATTCTCCCATAGTGACAGAACCGTTCTCGGAGGTTTCCGCCAGTTTACTCTGCGACTCGATTTGCCCAATTATGCGCTTCAGTTCATCGTAATTGATTGGCTTCGACAGGCAGAACATTCCTGACAGACTCGTTTTGTCCAGGTACCGATCCACATCGCCATGCGCAGTTGTAAGAATGACGGGCGTGCGCGGCTTCAGGCTCCTTATCTTGTCGAGAAGCTTTATACAGCAATTGTGCAGCAGAAACAGGTCAGTAATGATGAGGTCGAACGTCGAAAGGCCCAGACGCTCCATTGCCTGCTCCTCGTTCGACGCAACAACTACCTGATAGCCATCTTCTCGAAGAATTTTTGCCAAAGCCACGAGCGCATTGCGCTCATCATCAACGACCAAAACCCTCATCGGCAACGACAATGATACACCTTTTTCGTATCTACTCAGGCAACTCTGAAAAATGGAACCCTCACCTTTTTATTAACAGTGCAGAATGGTAAAAGCATTTCCAATGCCAACCTTCGAATTGCCCTCATCATTAAACACATGCTCACATGTAACCCAATCATAGTTAAAGAGTTAGGCAGTCGACTGCTGTTTCCAGAATGGGCATTCTTGCCACTTGCGTCAGTTCCTCCAATCGGCGTGCCACGAAATATTTGCATTGTTTGGCCTTGCGCGTGAAAGCCCGCGCAAATTTTGCATGGGAGACATCCAAGAAACGGTTTCTGGTTTCGAGACAGACCACATCCAGGAGACACAAAATTGGGACCTCCTCCGAAAAATGTTCTTCCTGTACGATCCCGGCGAAACGGTGTCCGAAGGCTATAAGGCGATGGTTCCGGTTGACCGCGTCGAGAGAGATATTCACGACAAAGCAGTCACGAAGGGCGCAGTCGGCATGGTGGGCCTGTTGTCAGAACTAGAGTGGGAGTCGGATACGTTTTGTCCTCAATTGAACTACGGTGTCAGCAAGAAGATACCGGGATATTGGGTGAGCCCGAAAAACTCGGCGGTGGTCAGGAAATGGCTCGAACGCGAAAATGTGGTGGCGCGCATGTCGCTGGCGGCAGAACAAGGACACGCAGAGACTTATAACGTCTGGGCCACTCTGCCCGGCAAAACAGACGAATACTACATCGTCATGTGCCACCATGACGCGCCGTTCGCCAACGCCGTGCAGGACGCCTCGGGCGTTTCGGTTGTCCTCGCGCTTGCCAAACACTTCTCCGCCGTAAACGCGCAGAACCCGCTCAAACGAGGAATAATCTTTCTCGCGGGAGGCGGACACACGCTCGGACGCCTCGGCGAAAAGGAGTTCGTCAAGCGCCACCGCGACGCTCTCCTGCCGAAAGTCGCGCTCGTCGTCTCAGTCGAGCATATAGCAAGAGAATTCGCGCCGCGTGAAGACCTTTCATTTGCGTGCTCCGACACACCATCGGTTAGAATGTTCTTTACTTCGCGAAGCCGGCGACTGAACGGAATCGTGAAATCGAGCATCTTGCACAACAACTACCGGCGCGCCGTCATCATTCCGCAATGGGTCGTAAAGAAGATGACCGGCAAGGCTCGCGGCATCTCGGGTGAATTTTACGAAGCAGGTGCGCCTGTGGTCGGACTGCTTTCGAGCCCGTCCTACATGTTCTTCAAGGAGGATACGCTCGACACTGTCGCCCGCGACCAGTTGGCCCCGACCGCAAACATGGTTATCTCGATTTTGCGAACAGCGGATACATTGCCATTCAATAAGTTAGGCGGCGGCGCTTTATCTGATTCTTGAAGCCGGCCTGTCAGACGCATTTGTCTCGCGCCGTTTCTCAACAGTCTCTCCGAGCGCCGGCAGCGTTTCATATATATTGTGAGTCTCGTCCGCCATGTTATTGATGGTTTTCTCAAGCTGCTCGTAAAGATGCTTCTTCCGTCCCTTTCGCAAAAGCCATGAGACACGAATCTCATTCAATACAAGAGCCGAAGCGACAAGAATCAGCGTTGGAACCACCCAATCGAACATTGGCCTCCTCGCCGGCGTGCGATTTCTTCCTTGTTCGCGAAACTCAAAATTCATCATAGTTTACTCATGTAAATATGATAAGTCAAGCAAAAAAATATATCTGCATCTTCTACCGTCCGTCGGCCCAGTTCTCCTGCCTCGGGTCAGCGCCGCCGATGAGCTTGCCCGTATCCGGGTCCCGAATGATCGCGCATACCGCGCCCATTTCGTAATGCCAGTCTTTCTCGATCTCGATCTTATATCCCATCGCCTCGAGGCCCTTGCCAACCTTGTCATACAGGCTTCTTTCAAGAGAGACCGTGCCGGGCTTATACTCGTGAGGCGAGAAAGAATTGGGGAAATTCTTCGAGCGGAATCGGGGCGCATCGATCGCGTCCTGGATATCCATACCGAACACAGTCAGATTGAGAAAAACCTGCGCGAGAGCCTGCGGCTGCTGGTCGCCCTCGGGTGTCCCGAAGGTCATATACAGCTTACCGTTTTTCGTGACCATGCTCGCATTCGGCGTGATGCGAGGCCTTTTCCCCGGCAAAAGCGAACTCGGATGCGCCGGGTCGAGCCTGAATTGAGTCATTCTGATCCCGAGACAGAGGCCGGTTCCCAGTACCATTGGCGACTGCGGGAAATCGCTCGGAGTCATTGATATCGAATTTCCCAATTTGTCTGTCACAGCAAGATAACTTGTGTCGATTTTCTCGGTCTTCTTTGGAAAATCGGGGACACGATGCGGGGTGGGAAAATCGGGGACACCATGCCGCATGGTGTCCCCGATTTTCCCCGCGTCCCCGCTCGATTCATTCGCGCTTGCGGTCTCGAACTTTATGGGGTCGCCGAACGGAGGCGTTTGCCCGAATGCTTTTGCCGGGGTGAGCAACTGACGCCTCACGGATGCGTATTCCTTACTCAACAGTCCCTTCGTCGGCACTCTCGCAAACGCCGGATCGCCGAAATACTTGTCTCGGTCGGCTATCCCCAGTTCCACCGCCTGAATAACCTCATGAATGTATTCAGGCGAATCGGGTTTCATGGACTTGAGGTCAACCCCCTCGAGGATTTGAAGTATCATGGGGATGACGGCCCCTTGATTCCATGTCTGGTTCGCGTAAATCGTGTATTCGCCGAAGTCGCCCGCAAGCGGCTGCTCCCAATAGCCCGAATAGTTCTCCAAATCCTCACGGGTGAACAAACCGCCTTTTTCCTCATGCAACTGCAGGATGGCGTCGGCGATCGGGCCTTTATAGAAATAGTTGCGCACAGCTTTCAGCCCGTCGGAACGGCTGCCGCCTGCCTCAATCGCCTTCTTCTCGGCCTCTGCCATTGCCGTCAAAGTGCGCGCGAGGTCGGCTTGAATGAACCGGTCTTTGTGATGGAGCGGCCGCCACCATTGTCCCCCGAAATAGACCTTCGCGTTATAAGGCATCAATACACTGAACCCGATCCGCTCGATCAGCGACAAGCGCAGATGATTGAGCATCATCGAGTGAACCGGGAAGCCTTCTGAAGCGAGCCGGATCGCTTCTTTGCTTATCTCGCCGAAGCTCATTGTGCCGTACTTGTCGAGAATCGCGACGATGGCGTCGGGTGACGACGGCACGAGCTGTGCGAGGATGCCCATCTCAGGGATATTTTTGTGTCCTTTTGACGTGAAATACTCGATGGTGGCTTTTTTCGGAGCGGTTCCGACACCGCAGTAGCTTGAGACTTCGTTCCTCTCCGCGTCGTAGATGAGCGTCGGCGCTACCGACGGGAAACTTGCGGCCTCCGGATACGTGACGTTCAGTGCCAGCAAAGCCGCCATGCCCGCGTCGAACGCGTTTCCGCCCTTTTGCAGAATATCGAGCGCCGCCTTCGTCGCCCATGGCGTCCCCGTCGCGGCCATGTAATCATCCGCTTTCACGGACTTTCTCGCGGTTTGATACGGGTCATCGAATTCCATCGGCTCACGCGGACCTTTCGGAAGCATGACATACACCCCCGTAAGAATCAATATGATAGTGATGACTGCGTACACGATTCTCCTAAGTATTTTCATATCATCTCCATTTGTCCAATATAAACATAGAACTGCTTGCCACCGAGAGTCCGAGAGCGTCAAGGGATGTATTGAACCACGAAAATGCCGCAAAAAGCAATTAAACCGCTATCTTGTTGCCAAATTTCTCTTCGCTTTGCGCTCGGTGCGTCTTTGCGGTAAAATGTCCTTGTTCATTGTCCTAATGGATTCGTATCCACAAGAACATTAAAGGAGAGAGTCGTGGAAAACCTGAGCGAACTCGTACTCGATTTCGTAATGGAGGAGGCCGTGTGTTCGGCCGGTATCGCGACCGTGGAGACACTTGCTGGAGGCCCGCCTTCAGTCGATCTTTCATATGTGTTGCCGGGCGCAAAATCCGCCGTCAGTTTCGCTGTCCCGCTCGACCAGAGCCTCATACCGCCGTATCTGATGAAGAAAGACCGGCGTTCCCATGAGAGGGACAACATCCGGACAAACCTGCTCGCGAGTGGAATGGCCCTCCAATTGGCCAAATTCCTCGAGCAGAAGGGCTACGCATCGGTTGCAGTCGCCGCAAATGAGGTCTTCCGGCAGGATACTCCGCGGGGCGCCATCGACATGATGCCCGATATCTCGCAGAGATACCTTGCCGTTCGTTCCGGCGTCGGTAGCTTCGGGCTCTCGGGCAATGTGCTTACGAAGAGCCACGGCGCGGCGGTCATTCTCGGCTCGGTCGTTACGACGGCCGAACTCGAACCAACGACGCCTTTGCCGGAAGAAGAGAATTATTGCGACAACTGCCGGTTGTGCCTGACTTCATGCGCAGCGAGCTTCGCGGACCCCGAGGAAGAAACATGCGTCACGCTCGGAGGCGTCGAATTTAAATACTCGAGGCGGCGGAGCTATCTCCGATGTGAGTTGGTGTGCGGCGGATTCACTGGACTGCATCCATCCGGGAAATGGTCTACATGGTCACCGGGGCGGTTCGCAATTCCCAAAACTGACGAGGAGTTCATGCCCGTCCTGGCGCGCGCCATCGAAGCAACCAACAACAGGCCCAAAATGGAAGGCGGAATTCACCACATTCTGATGGAGACGAAGCTATATCTGACCTGCGGCAATTGCCAGCTTATTTGCTCACCCGACAAAGAGGAGCGCAAGAGACGTTACAAAATGCTTGCGGGAAACGGCGTGGTTGTGCAGAATCCCGACGGCTCCCTCGAGGCAGTTTCCCCAAAGACTGCGGTCCAACGCCTAGCCTCTATGAGCCCCGAGACAAGAGCGCTGTACGAAGAGTAAGTGAAAAGCGAAAGGGCAAAGGCAAAATCCAAAATCGAATGGGCTTGACATGCCCACCGGGGATGGCTATAATACGTTCGACATCGAACGGGCCCTTTAAATCGGTTCGGTGAAGCCGGTAAGGGTCAATAAGGCTGCACGGCTAAAGGCCCGCCCCCCGTAGGTGCGAATTTATTCGCATGGATTGGAGGCCGAACGAGTTCGGCCCCGCAATTGACCCTCCGGTGAGGGCTTTTTTTTTGGCTTGAAATATGAATGAAAACGCAATAATACTGGACAAGGCGGCCATCGAGCGAACGCTCACGCGCATCGCTCACGAGATCGTCGAGCGCAACAAGGGTATCGAGGACCTGTGCTTGATAGGCATCCGCTCCCGTGGAGACGTGCTCGCTCGTCGACTAGCCCAAAAGATCGAACAGATTGAGAAAACCCAGCCGCCCGTCGGCATAATCGACATCACGCTCTACCGCGACGACATAAGCGCTCCGCACGGTGGCCAGCCGCAGGTACGAAGCACAAAGATTAACTTCGACCTGAACGGTAAGAGAATAATCCTTGTGGACGACGTCCTTTTTACCGGCCGGTCCACTCGCGCCGCGATTGACCAGATAATGGACTTCGGGCGTCCGAAGAATATCCAACTGGCCGTGCTCGTTGACAGGGGGCACCGCGAATTGCCCATCCGCCCGGACTATGTCGGCAAGAACGTGCCGACCGGTCGCGACGATCGAATCAGTGTAAACCTCGCTGAAACCGACGGCGAAGACAAAGTGGAACTGATAAGCAGCGCGAGAATGGCGTAATATCGCAGCACCATGTTCAAGCAGAATAGCGGTAAAATCCCTCCTAGCCCCCCTTTGCAAAAGGGGGGAGGGGACAATTGGCCGAATGAATTCGGCCCCACATAATTACGGGACATCTTTGTCGCAAGGTACCCGAAATTAAGGGGGAGTTTCTGCCACAATTGACCGCACGGCGGGGCGGGGTCGGCCACACTACAATGACAGGCTTCTGTGCACGTAGGGAAAACTAATGCGCTGGAATCGTAAAGACTTGCTCGGAATCCAGGACCTCTCGGCGCAGGAGATAAACCATCTCCTTGACACAGCCTTCTCTTTCCGAGAGATTTCCACGCGCCCCATCAAGAAGGTCCCCGCTCTGCGCGGCAAAACCATCGTGAATCTGTTCTTCGAGCCAAGCACGCGGACACGCACCTCATTCGAGCTTGCGGGAAAACGCCTGAGCGCCGACATCCTCAATATCACCGCGTCGGCAAGCAGCCTCGTGAAGGGCGAAACTTTGATGGATACCGCGTCGAATCTCGAAGCGCTGAAGATCGATATGATAATCATGCGGCACTCTGCCTCGGGCGCTCCTCATTTCCTCGCCTCGCGCATGAAGGCGAGCATCATAAACGCGGGCGACGGCTGGCACGAACACCCGACCCAGGCGCTGCTCGACCTCCTGACCATTAAAGACAAGCTCGGCAGGATCGAGGGTGTCAAGGTCGTAATTATCGGCGACATCCTCCACAGCCGCGTAGCGCGCTCGAACATCTGGGGACTCACAAAACTCGGCGCTAAGGTTTCCGTTTGCGCTCCGAGGACTTTGACCCCGCCTTTCGTGGAAGACCTGGGCGTAAGTGTATACAGCGACGTTACCGCGGCCATCCGCGACGTCGACGTGATCTATATCCTTCGAATTCAGTTGGAGCGCCAGCAGGCCAACTATTTTCCATCGATCCGTGAATACGCACGCCTCTTCGGGATCGACCGAGAAAAACTCAGACCTGCCCGGCCAAACGCGCTCATCATGCATCCCGGTCCCATCAACCGAGACGTGGAGTTGTCCTCCGACGTTGCGGACGGCCAGAATTCCGTAATACTCGAGCAAGTGACCAATGGCCTCGCCGTCAGGATGGCTGCTCTGTACTTGTGCTCGGGCGGAGATATCGAGAGTGAAGATACTCGTTAAGGGCGGCAGAGTGATTGACCCCGCGTCGGGAACCGACGCCGTCATGGATGTCCTGGTCGAAAACTCCGCTATCGCGAAAATAGGAAAGAATATCTCTTCTCCGACGGCGAAGCGCCTCGACGCCGACGGCCTGGTCGTAGCCCCCGGCTTCATTGACATGCATACGCACCTGCGCGAACCCGGGAGGGAAGACGAAGAGACTATCGAGAGCGGCAGCCGCAGCGGAGTAGTGGGCGGCTACTGCGCGCTTACGCCCATGGCGAACACCAATCCCGTCGCCGACAACGTCGAAGTCATAAACTTCCTCAACGCGCAAGCTGAGAAACGCGCGTGGACACACATCTATCCCGTGGGCGCCGTCACGCGCGGGCTCGAGGGAAAACAGATTACCGAGATAGGCGAGTTCAAAGAAGCGGGCGCGGTCGCAATATCAGACGACGGGAGACCCCTCACCAACAGCAAAATATTCAAGCTTGCGCTTGAGTACGCCAGCATGTTCGACCTCCCCATAATTTCTCACTGCGAGGACTTGCATTTGAGCGATGGCGGCTGCATGAACGAGGGGCTGAACTCCACTATCCTCGGGCTTCCCGGGATGCCGGGCGCCGCCGAAGAAATAATGATCGCCCGCGATATTGCGCTCGCGAGACTTACCGGCGGAAAGGTTCACATCGCGCACGTGAGCTGCGCCCGCTCAGTCGAACTTGTCCGCGCGGCAAAACGCGAGGGAGTCAAGGTGACCACTGAGACGGCCCCCCACTATTTCAGCCTTACCGACGACGCCGTGAAAACGTACGATACAAACGCGAAAATGAATCCGCCCCTTCGAACCGAAAGCGACGTGGCTGCCATAAAAGAGGGACTGCGCGACGGAACTATTGACGCGATTGCGACCGACCACGCGCCGCATACGCACGTCGAGAAGGAGGTCGCCTTCATAGATGCGCCCTTCGGGATCATAGGCCTCGAGACATGTCTGCCGCTCGTGATTACGAAACTCGTGGATGAAGGAGTTCTCACGCTTGCCGGGGCCGTCTCCAAATTGACCGTCGGTCCGGCCCGCATACTCAACTTGCCGATGGGCAAGACAGAAGCCGGCGCGAGAGCAGACATAACCATATTCGACCCGGCCTGCGAAGTCGTAATCGACACCGGCAAGTTCGAATGCAAATGCCGCAATTCTCCCTTCAACGGCTGGAAACTCACGGGACGCGCCGTGCATGTCATCGTGGCCGGCCAGATCAGGCTTCAGGACGGGAAATTGGTCGGGTGACTCTAATTTTGGATTTTAGATTTTGGATTGAGAGAAGAGGCAAACATGAACCGCAGATTGCTCGATTTCCTAGAAATCAGCTTACGGACTACGCGCTGCGGTTCGCTTAATTCACCCATGAGGACCTCGTTCGTGTCTCGATTCTCTAGTCTTTCTTTGCGAACTTTGCGCCTTTGCGGTAGAAAAGCGTTTTAACTTCATGGAGTCATCTGTGAAAGCAATCCTGGCGCTCGAGGATGGTCGATACTTTGAAGGAATGTCGTTCGGCGCGCGGGGCGAGCGGGCCGGAGAGGTCGTCTTTAACACGAGCATGACGGGCTATCAGGAAATCCTGACCGACCCGTCATACAAAGGCCAAATTGTTACGATGACGTATCCGCTCATCGGAAACTACGGCGTGAACGAGGAAGACTTTGAGTCGCTCAAGCCGCACGTCGAGGGATTTGTAGTTCGGGAGTGCTGTCGCTACCCCAGTAACTGGCGCGCTCAGAGACCGCTTGCGGAGTTCCTCGCCGAAAACGGCGTGATGGGCATCGAGGGAGTGGATACCCGCGCGCTCACCCGGCACCTCCGCGATTCAGGCGCAATGAAGGCGGTGCTCTCCACAGAGGACCTCGACGTGAAAAGCCTCGTGGCTAAAGCGACAGCCTCGGCCGGGCTCGTCGGCCGCGATCTCGTTAAAGAAGTCACGTGCTCGGAGGAATACCGCGTGCCCGCCCGCGGCGAAAGCAGATTTCGCGTGGTCGCCTTCGACTTTGGCATCAAACGCAATATACTCAATAACCTCTCCAGGCGCGGGTGCGACATCATCGTAGTCCCGGCGCAGGCCACAGCCGCGGAAGTCCTTGCGCACCAACCCGACGGCGTGTTCCTCTCGAATGGTCCCGGCGATCCCGAGGGTGTGCCGAACGTGGTCCAGACGGTCCGCGAGCTGATCCAGCAGAAACCGACGTTCGGAATTTGTCTCGGTCACCAGATGCTCGGACTCGCGTTCGGAGCGAAGATTCTGAAACTCAAGTTCGGCCATCACGGCGGTAATCAGCCCATCAAGAACCTGACGACGGGAAAAGTCGAAATAGCGGCGGAGAATCACGGGTTCGCGGTCGTACGCGACACCGTGCCGGCAGATGTCGAAGTAACACATATGAACCTCAACGACGGCACGGTCGAAGGGATGCGCCATCTGAAATTGCCGGTCTTCTCAGTTCAATATCACCCTGAGGCGTCCCCCGGGCCTCACGACGCATCATACCTGTTCAACAGGTTTATCGAGGAAATGGAGAAAAGGCGGAACAAATGACTGAAGGCTGGTTTCCCTGGAGCGTTTGACCACGTTGCGGCGTGGTTAATCTTGAAAGAAACAGGTCTGAGCCTCCATGGCGGAAAAATCCCCCCTGCCCCCCTTTTGTAAAGGGGGGAAAGAGGAACGGCGATTGTTGAACCGTAAACCGTGGACTGTAAGCCTTGTTTCTTTGGAGGTTTTTTGAAAAAATTCAAGTTTTGGATTCAGTTCGGCCTCGGCATCGCCGTGGCCGCGTTCTTTTTATGGCTTTTCTTCAGAAGCGTTGACAACTGGGACGAGATTGGAAACGCTCTTCGGTCAGCCAAATACATCTATGTCGTTCCGGCCATAGCTCTCGCACTCGCAACTTATGTGTTCCGCGCGTTCCGCTGGTATTACCTCCTGCACGATCTTAAGAGGATTCACTTCTCGCGACTTTTCTCGCCGATGCTTATCGGCTTCATGGCCAACTGTCTGCTGCCCGCGCGCGCCGGCGAGTTCATCCGCGCCTACATCGTTTCCGAGAAAGAAGGCATCAAACTGACCGCCTCGCTCGCTTCGCTCGTTGTGGACCGGATGTTCGATACATTCGTACTCCTCCTGCTGATTGCGGGTGTCCTCTTTTTCTATCCGTTGGATGAGACCGTGCTTCTGCGCGCCACCAGTCACTCGCTTGCGGATGTCAGGTTCTTCCTGGGCGTGGTGGTCACTTCCGTTTTCTCGGGACTCGTTGGATTTACGGTCCTGCTCTACTTCAAGAAGGAAATCGCGGCAAGCATCCTCGGGAGAATGTTATTCTTTCTGCCCGCCCGCGCACGTGACAGAATGATCGGGCTGTTCATGGCATTCACCGAGGGACTGCATATATTCAAGAACGCGCGCCATGTGTGCATTGCTATTCTCATATCTATGATCCAATGGCTTCTCGGCGCATTAATGTTCTATCCCCTGTTCTTCGCATTTGGCCTTCAGGATAAGCTCCCCTTCGGCGCCATCTTTGCCGTCCTCGCTTCGGCTGCGGTGGGTGTCTCAATCCCGACACCGGGTTACGCGGGCCCATTCCATTTCTTTGTACAGGTCGGACTGCAACTCTGCGACTCGTCGATAACCGATTCCGTCGCAAAGGTCTACGCGCTGGTGACGCACGCAGCCACTTTCTTTCCTGTGATTGTGATAGGGATTATTCTCGCCTTCAGGGAAGGAATAAGCCTGACTCAAATTGAAAAGACTACCGAAAAGCTGAAATCCCCTCCTTACCAAGGGAAGGTAAGTTAAGGGAATCGCTTCGCAATTCTGTAGGTGCGAAATTATTCGCATTCATAGAGAACCAAAACAGGCCGGAAATATTGTGCGAATAGATTCGCACCTACAGGGTCTGTCCAAAATGCCCAATTGCGGAGCAGATTCTAAGGAGGGATTTGTTGCGGTTGCTATTGTTTTTTGCGATAAACGTTCAGCCCGATCTTCTCTTCCCGGTTGGGCAACGATACATTCCCTTCGGTAGTCGCAACAATGATATTCTTTCCCGATGAGGATGGCCCACATTCTTTAGCCAGGTCCACTTTGATAATAAGAGTGTCGCCTTCAACCGTCAATTCAACGTTCTTCATAAGATTTCCTCCGTTTCTTGTCGCCTAAGCTCATCCGGCTTCAACCATGACGGAGCATTTTCACACGATCGCTTCATTCGCGGAGGCTCGGCTCGTACTTTTCCTCCTCCGTTTGCTCGTCCTGTGCGTGCAAGAAGATAGTGCCTTCCCGAGGATGCCTGAAAGGAACTGGAATGAGCGCTATGATCGAGGGGATCAGTATAAGAGTCAAGGTGAGACAGCTCAACATAGTAAAGCACACAAGCACACCCAGTGTCCGAATCGGCGTAAAGCCCGAGAACATGAAGGTCACGAACCCCAACGAGTTCGCGATCGCGTCGAATACGATTGCCCGCCCTGTTCCGAGCATCACCCTGCGGACGGCTTCATGCATCTGACCCGTAGCCAGCGATTCGCGTTTCAGCCGTGATATGAAGTGGATCGCTGAATCGACTCCTACGCCCACGCATATCCCCGTGAGAACCGCGGTCGCCATGTCGAGCCTGATCCCAAAATGTCCCATCAGCCCGAACGCAATTAGGGTTGCGATGGACAACGGAAGAATACTGATCAGCCCGAGCCGCACGGAACGGAACGCGAAGGCGCACATGATGAAGACAGGGATGACGTTCGTGGCTATGTTCATGATCTTTCCGCGAATAATGTACTCGTTCTGCGCAATCCACACCATGCTCCGGCCGCCGAAGTCGGCTCTCAATCCGCTTTTCAGGTTACGTTCGCAGTAGGCGGCGAGTTGGTCGTATACTTCCTCCAACTCCGAACTATCGATGGCCGTCGTCATGATCGCGACCTTGCACCGCTGGAGGTCGTAGTCCACCATGCTCTCATACTGGACAGGGTCGTGAGTGAGCGAATGGATGAGAAGTAATTGGGCGACCATCTCCTCGCTATCCGGAATCTTCAAGAACTCGGCCTTGTCCTCATTCAATATTCGGTTCATCCTCTTTATAAGGTTGACGACCGAGGTCGCGTATTTGACGTTCGAAAGGCTTTCGGCGAACTTCTGGAAATCGTCGATCTGCTTTAGAACTTCCGGCGACTTCAACTCGCCAGGCTCGCTTGCAGTGAACATGACGTTCAGATTGTAGGGTCCATGAAATTCCCGGAGGAAAAGCGAGACGACTTCCCGCGCCCGATGGCGCGGGGGAAAGATTTCTTCCGGAGCTACTCCCACTTTTATCTTAAGAATCCCTATGATTGACCCTGCTACAACGAGCGTCGTGGTGACCACGACCGCGTATTTATGTTTCAATCCCACGAGCGCGAGTTTTCCAAGTATCCTGTCGAGGGAATCGGATTCCTTGATCTTGCCTGTCTTAAATATCCCCTTTTGTAATATCATGATCGAAGGCAGCACAACGAGCGAGAGGAACGTCGCGAATCCGACACCGATGGCGACGCAGATGCCGAACTCGCGTATCGACAGTATTTTGAACACGACGAGCGTTGCGAAGCCGAACATCGACATGCCTGCGGCGAGCAGCAATGCCCTGCTGATCTTCCCCACACCCTCGAGCACGTTGTCGGCCGTGTGTGTTCTTGCCGTTTCCTCGCTAGTGCTGTGGATCACATGAATAGCGTAAGAGGTGCCTTGAACGATCAGAACCGCCGGAATCGAAGAGCTCAGAATCGAGAGGGGAAAACCGAGGTAATGCATGATGCCGATAGTCCATACGATGCTGATCAGGACCATCAGCGTGGAACTCAACGTAAGTCTGAACGAGCGGAAAAACACAAAGATAGCAGACCCCATCAGCAGAAGAGAGACCGGCCCCAGTATTCTTGCGTCGTGTCCGATGCCGATGTTGGCTTCTTCGTTCATGATCTGATAACCGAACGGATAAATGCGCTCGGGCCCGGAATATTTGTCGGCAATGGCGTGGAGCGATTTGTACAACTGTTGCTGGTTGTAGCCCGGATCGAGTTTAATCGCGAGGAGAGTCGAGGACTCATCCGCAGACACTAACCGCCCGTTGATTTCACTGTCGTTGCGGACATCCTGTCTGAGCCGTTCCACCTCTTCAGGCGTTCCGGGCAGCGGAGAAAGGTATTTGCGAACGTCGAGCCCCTCCGCCCCCCATTTTACACGTCTCACGGTTGCAAGGCTCAGCGTCTCTTCCTTGAGTACGTTGTCGAGTCCGTTGAGGTCATCCGTTATCGCGACTATCTTTGCCAGCGTAGACGGACGATAGACCGTGTCATGGACTAATGCAAGATATGCGACTTCGTCCTTGCCGAAATAGGAGGAATAGTTCTCGTTTGCCCGCAGGATCGGGTCATTCGGGGGCAAATCGCCCTCGAAAAAGGGCCGCATCGTGAGTTTCGGGATGCCCGCCGCAAGAACGACGGTCAAGACAACCGAAAAGCCAAGGACGGCCCACGGGCGCTTGCTGATCAAGTTTAACAGGAGGCGGGGTGCGCGCATTTGTTCTTATGAGCTTGCGAGCGCCAAACCGACCGAACGCTTGAAATCCTCAGTCGCGAAGGGCTTCGTAATATACTGACAGCCGGTGGTTTCGAGGAACGACCTTATCTCGCCGACGCAGACGTCGCCCGTCATGAAAATAACCTTCTTCTGAAGCTCAACCCTGTTGTCGAGCAGCCATCTGTAAAGCTCCACTCCGTTGAGCCCCGGCATCCTGCAGTCGACGATCAAGAGATCGTAGTTCTCCCGGGAAAGCCGTTGGACCGCCTCTTCACCATCCTTCACCGCCGTAACCGAATATTCCGCTTTGAGGATATCGCTAATGGCCGATCTGCAATCGGGGTCGTCTTCGGCCACGAGCACGCGATACTTCTTCCCACCGATTTGTGCGGAAAGGGGCTCCGCCTTTGTATCCCTTGCGCCAGCCGTTTTCGTTATCGGAAGTGTGATCGTGAATGTCGTGCCCTTGCCTACTTTGCTCTGAACGGCGATTTCGCCCTGATGAGCCCGGATGAGGCCGTGCGAGACACTGAGGCCGAGGCCGGTGCCTCCGCTGCCCTTCGTCGAGAAGAACGGATCAAATACTTTCAGAAGGTGCTCCTCCGGAATGCCGCATCCGGTGTCCGAAATGGTGAAGGCTATGTTATTTCCCTGACGCATCGAGCGTATCTTGAGCGAGCCTCCCCGGGGCTCCATCGCTTGAAACGCATTATTTATGACGTTGAGGAATACCTGCGCGATCTGTTTGCTGTCGGCCATAGTAAGCGGGATACGGTCGTCGAGTTGCACGTCTACCGAAACGTTTCCCGCCTTGATTCTATAATCAAGCAGCGCGAGGGTCTCGCGCATCGTGGTGTTAAGACTGACAGGGTCGCGGGTGGAACTCGAGGGACGGGCAAAGTCCAGAAGCGATCTCACAACGGTCGCCGCGCCTCCCGCCGACTTCTCGATCGTGTCAATATACCGCAGAATCTCCTCGGGGAAGCGCTGCTCTTTGAGCAACTGCGCATATGCCATGACAGGCAGCAACTTGTTGTTGAGTTCGTGCGCCACTCCGGCGACGAGTTCGCCCAGGGAAGCAAGTTTCTCTGAACGCACCAACTGCGCGTGAGTCTCCGTGAGTTTCTTGTTGGCCGCTTCGAGTTCGGCCGTCCGCTCGCGCACTTTTTCCTCAATCTGTTTGTACAGCCGCTCTTTGCTTTGCTCCATCTGCCGTTTGAGAGACGCGCATTCCATGACGAGACGCCGATTCGCGATCGCCCGCTCGGCGATTAGCTTGATTTCGTCGACGTCGAACGGCTTGGTGACGTAGTCGAAGGCCCCCTGCTTGACCGCCTCGACGGTGTTCTTCACCGTGCGGGTTGCCGTCACGATGACAACTTCCGGCGGATTGTTGCGAGCCCGGACGATTTTGAGCGCTTCGAGGCCCGACATACCCGGCATCAAGATGTCGAGGAACACGAGGTCCACCTCCCTCGTCTTCAGGTATTCGACGGCGGCCTCGCCCGAGTTCATCAGTGTGACGTCGTAGCTGTCCTTCAGAATGATGCGGATCGCTTCGCGCACGCTCAGTTCGTCATCGACTACGAGAATCTTTTGCATTGCACGCCGCTCCTTGCGGTAACACAATCTTCACAACGGTGCCTTTGTTCGGCTCACTCGAAATCATTATATCGCCCTTATGGCTTGCGATGATCCGGCGCGATATCGAAAGCCCCAGTCCCATTCCTTTCACCTTGCTCGTATGAAAAGGCTTGAACAAGTTCGGCATTTCCTCAGCCGGTATGCCGACGCCCGTGTCGGCTATCGAAATCTCGGTGACGGGACCCGGCGGGACGCCGTTGCTTTTTCCGGCGAGTTGCGGATCCGGGTACCGGCCTTTCCTCGTTGCAATGGTGAGAGTGCCCCCTTGCGGCATGGCTTCCAACGCGTTCTGGAACACCTGGGTAAGAGCTTCGCTCAGGAGATTCCTGTCGAAAGGAAGGCCGCCATTGGAAGTGTCGAAATCCTTTTTCACAACGACGTTCTGTTTCTTCGCTGAGTCAGCCAGTTGACTGACTTCCTGCTCGAGGAGCGCATGAATGTCGCCCGGCTCCGCCTGCACTTCAAGCGGCTCCGAAAACCGCAAAAGCCTGTTGACGACGCCGTCAAGCTTGTCAATCTCATTGAGAGCGATCTCAGAGAACTCATTTCGGAATTTTTCGTCCGCGTAGCTTTCCGGGAACAATTGCGTGAATGTCCGGATCGCGACAAGCGGGTTCTTTATTTCCTGCGCCATACACAAGGCGCATCGCTGCCACGTCTCGTCCGTCTCGCTCCCGGCGCGGCGCTTTACCGTGGACAGATCAGTGAACAAGATGACCGCCCCGATCGGTTTTCCGCTTGCGTCGGTCAGGAGGGAACTGCTCAGCCCCATCAGCGATTTCGTCGCCGGGTCCACCACCTCATGCCGGCAGAATGATTTTTCCTCGCGCAACGTGCGAAAGACTATGTCCGCGAAAACCGAACCGACTCTCTGAACGTTCTGCCCGATCATCTGAGGGGCTTTCAGTCCGAGCATCTGTTCGGCGGCTTTATTAAAAACCGTCACCCTTCCCTCGGCATCCGTCGCCAGCAGTCCCGACGTCACGCTTTGTAGTATCTCCTCAAAACGTTCTTTTTGCACGAATACGGCGCGCTGCCGTTTGGCGTTTTCGATGATGGTGGCTATCTGCTGTGACAGCAGATAAAGGAATTCGAGTTCGGTGTTGGACAGCCGTCTGCCGGTCACTCTTTTCCCGAGCACAAGCACGCCTGTCAGGCGCCCCTTCTCCTTCAGAGGGACGCAGATACGAGCGCGAAGCAGTTCGAGTTCCTTCTTTATCGCAAGCATTTCCTCCGAACGTGTCTCGGCGTCGGGATCGTCCAGGTTAAGTATCTGGTCGCGTTTCCTCAACCAGGCGATCAGGCCCGTCCATGGGACCATTCGATATCCGTTGAGCCCTTCGTGGTCCAGTCCTACGACGGCCTTTATCACGATCTGCTCGGTCTCCTCGTTATAGAGCAGCAGGCAAGCCCTGTTTATTGTGAACATTTCGACGACCGCGTCAAGTATCAGCGAGTACAGCTTCTCCGGCGCGAAAACGTCGGCGACCGCTCTCAGGAACTTGCGCAGCGAGTCCAGCATCTCACGCCTGTGGATGGTAGATGGGTCAGCCGACGACGCGATGGTGTGTTCGCGCGCTGGCGAAGCCGCTGCGGGCGTCGATTGCGCCGCCGCCAGTTTTTCGATGAGCCGGCGGCGCTCAATCGCGCGGGCCACTGAAGCTCGAAGGACGTCTCTGTCAAAAGGTTTTGCGACGATATCGTAGATTCCCGTCGCTCTCATCTCGCGCGCCGCCTCGGAGTTTGCCTGCACGGCCAGCATGATGCAGGTTATCTCGGGCGAAAGCGAACGAACCTGCTGAAAAATGGTCAAGCAATCGGTGTTCTCAAGGAATTCATCTATGATGACGACGTCAACCGGATGCTCGACCAGCGCATTCAAGAGCTGCGGCAGCGTCCGCGCGTGCACGATAATGTATTCTTCACCGAGCAGCATCCGAAGAGACTCCTGGATGCTGTGTTCGCTCGATGCAACCACCATTACATCCATCTCAGACTCTCTCCTTTACGAATATCTGCGTAACTGGAAGCGTAATCACGAATTCAGTGCCTATGTTCTCCTTGCTTTCCACCGAGATGTTTCCCGAATGTTCCTTCACGATGCCGTGCACCACGGCCAACCCGAGCCCGACTCCTTTCTCCTTCGTCGTGAAAAACGGGTCGAAAATCTTCGCGAGGTCCTTTCGGTTGATGCCCCGGCCGGTGTCGCGGACTTTGATGACAACTGTTTCAGCATCGTCCTGCGACGCCACCGCCTCGGTCCCGTAAAACATTTTGGAAATCTCGTCCGACGGCGAGCCTTCGGCGGTTCGGTATCTCCTCTTGCGGAAGCCTACAGTGACCGTGAGTGTTCCGCCCGCCCGTCCTTCGAGCGCTTCGATCGCTTGCAGGCCGTTCAGACAGAGATTGAGCAACGCCTGCTTGAGCTGGCCCTTGTCGCCGGTCATCGGCGCCGTCGACGTCTCGAAATTCCTCGCGACGGCCACGTTCAGCTTCGACACCTCTGTGCTCAGCAGCAGCAAGATTTCTTCGATGATCTCGACTAAATCTACCGATTCAAAAAGAGGCGCCGAGGGGCGCGCAAATTCCAGGAGTTTTTCCACGATGGAATTGATTCGCTCTACTTCGCCGACGGTTATCGACGAAAACATATCGCGGAATTCCTTGTCCTCGAATTTCGCCGGCAGCAGTTGCGCGAACGTCTTGATGGACACAAGCGGATTCTTGATTTCATGCGCCATGCCGGCAGCCAGCGTGCCGAGCGACGCCAGCTTGTCTGCCCTTCTCATCTCGCCTTCGAGCAGCCTGATTTCCGTGAGATCATTGAATACCAGCAGAGCGCCGGTGACCCCGTCCTTCTCGTCTCTGATATGGGAGGTGCTCGCGCTCAAGTAGGAGATTGCTCCGCCGTCGGCCAGGATCTGCACCTCCTGATTCGAAAACCTGTTCTTGCCCGTCAACGTGTCCGTCAGCATTCGACGCAGCGGTTGGGGGAGACTCTCAATCTTCTGGTTGAGCGCGCCCTTGGGCGGAAGCCTCAGAATCTCATGCGCTTTCTGGTTGCAGGTGTCGATGATCTGCCCGCGGTTAATCGAAATGACTCCGCTGCTCATGTATTTCAGTATGTTGTCGTTGTGGTTCTTGAGCATAGTCACCGTATGGTGCAGGAGGGCGTTCTCGAGCGCAACCGCAGCCTGATTTCCCAACGTGCCCAGCAGGTTCAGGTCTTCCTTCGAGTATATGTCGGCTGACACCTTCTCTCCAAGCGAGAGCAGACCGATGAGTTCTCCCCGATAAATCAACGGGATAAACACCTCGGCTTCTATGCGCTCGAACTCTTCGCGTATGGGCTCGAACTCCTGAAGGAGAATTCGCTTGAGCTCTTCCTTAACAAGTGGCGAGCGAACCTCGTTCATCTTCCTGACGACGATGCTATCGACGTCGAACTCTTGGGCCGCGTCACTCAAAACGGGGGGGAGGGATGATATGATGGTGTACTTTTTCCCCTCGGCGTCCAACAGAAGGAGCGCCACGCTCTTGACTTGAAGAATGGAAGCCACTTCGTGCACAATGCGATTCTGGAGGTCCTCGAGGTCGAGGATTCTCGTCATCGACGAACTGAACTCGGTCAAGGCGGCCTGGTAGTTGTACCGCCCCCGGAAATAATACCTGTCAACCCCGATTTCAACGTAAAACTTCAACGGTTGAACCAATGCCGCCGCAAGCACGGAGGCTAGGAAGACCGCGCTTCTCTGCGGCAGATTCAGCAGCGGCTGCACGACGAACAGCAGCCCGATGAGCGCGACAGCCATCGCCAGGGCGAGCGTTCCATAAATGAGCACGTTGCGGAACACGACCCCTAGGTCCATCAGCCGATACCTGACGATCGCATAAGAAATGCTTGCCACCCCCACAACGGATAAAAGAGGAGTGATGTCCGAAAAGCGGGATATGCCCACCTGCGGCAGAATAAGGGTAATCAGCACAACTGCGCTCACGGGAACAAAAAGACCCCAGAAAGTATATTTCAGTTGAACCCGCTCGAAACGGCCGGGACGGCTCAAATACTTTCGAGCCAACAAGAGGAACCCGTACCCTGTGTATGCGAGACAATAGACCGTATAGAGAGTTATCCCTTTGCCATAAACTGGTCGAACGCGGTCACCGACATATGTTATATCTCGGAGCACCAGCGGAGTGAGCGCCATTGCCGCCGCCAGCGCGCCCGGCCCGTAGATGAAGAAAAATTGCTTGCGCGACGGCATTTCTTTCTTCGTTTGGGGGAACACGAATGCAAACAGCAGGAAGTTCGAGGCCATCGCAGCGCCGCCGAAGAACGTCAAGTGCCCGGCAAACATGAGCATTTCATAGTCGCGGGCAATATCGATGATGAAAATGGAGAGGCTCCAGATGACGACGCTAAACACGAACAGGGCAAAGGAAATGTTGGCTATCTTCTTCGGATTCTTCACGAAGACATACGTCGCCAATGCAAAATTCGCCAAAGCGGCAATGAGAAGACTGAGCGGTTTCGGGTCCATTCAGTTCCTTCTGTGCCCCCGCCAAACTCTGCATCCCGCGGCCGGTCCGTCAAGCCGCCTGCGTCACTCAGCGGTCATCGGACTCGCCATACCTTTTCACAAGCAAAACCGCATTGCTGTCATCCAGCGCATGATTGTTCAGCAAGGCGACGTTCACCCTGTTGACGCGAGCCACATTGGGAACATAATCGAGGTCGCAATCGGGGTCCGGAGTCTCGTAATTAATAGTTGGGGGAATAATATCAGTCTGGAATGAAAGAACGGCCGCAATCAACTGCATTGGGCCGGCCGTCGAGTTGGGAATCCCCGTCATTGATTTAATGGAACTGACAGGCAGGCGATAGGCGTAATTGCCGAATACTTCCTTGAGCGCGAGTGTCTCCATCTTATCCGAGATCAGGCTCGATACCCCGTTAGCGCACACATAGTCCACGTCGGTCGGCCGCATCCGCGCGTCCGCCAGAGCCTCCCGCATCGTGTTCACCATGCCTTGCTTTATTGGCAGCGAACGCATCGGTCCCCGGAACTTCTCCCTCGCTACGCATCCCGCTATCTCGCCGTAAATGCGGGCTCCACGCAGTCGGGCGTGCTCAAGCTCCTCAAGCACCACGAAAGCGGCTCCCTCCGCAAGGACACCCCCGCGGCGATTCTTATCGAACGGCCGCATGATCTTGTCGGCCGGCATGTCGCTGTTCTTGGCCAGGAGCCCCGAAGAGATGTAGGCGAGGAACGTAAAGAAAACGAGCGTGCTTTCCGTCGCCCCCGCAAGCACGATATCCTTTCGGCCCGCCCGGATTTCTTTGAGACCGGCGCCTATTGCATTGAAGCCCGATGTGCATGCGGTCGAGACTGTCAGGCTCGACTCGAACAGATTGAGCGCATTCGAGACCTCGGCGGTCGGTGAATGCGGGCATATTGCGGCAAGCGCATACGGCCGCGCTTTCAGATAGGATTCTTTCTGGAGGACAAAGTTAAGCTGCTCTTCAATGGAGTCGACCGGCGGAGAAGTTGTGCCCAGAATAAGCGCGACACGCGACCTGCTGGTATCCTGCGTTGTAATCCCCGCGTCGCCAATCGCCATTTTTGACGCAGCGACGGCAAACTGCGTGTATCTCGCAGTCGCGGGCAGGCGACTCTCCTCGATATATTGGGACGCATCAAAATTCTTGACCTCGCCCGCGATGTCGACCGGCAGCATCGAGGTGTCAAAGTAGGTTATGCGCGAGATGCCCGACGTGCCCTCGATGAGAGACTTCCAAAAAGCCTCTTTCCCGATACCCACCGGAGACACAACGCCCACGCCCGTCACGACGCAACGCTTAACCACCCGCCAAACCGCCCCCCTCCGTCCGGATTCTCACACGACACAACTGCCCCAGGGGAAAACCGCTATATATGGGTGCGCTTACTGTCCGCCTGCAATATCTAGATGCTGCGGCTTGCCTTATTAAGCGATATTCTACTATCAACCGTTTCGTATGTCAAGAAAATTGGGCACGTTACATTAATAAAGGAATTCCCGGCTTCGTTACACCGCCTCTATATTATCCTAAGGAATAATACTTGTCAACTCTTTTGAGTTCCTCTTTGCTCTTCATCCGCCAAAGCAAGTACGATCCTTCCCGTCAGCGTGGTCAATCGTGGAGCGCCGCGTCTGCGAATAAATTCGCGCTTAGAGGAGGTTCTTCTGCTCTATGGGCTCAGGTTCGTTTCACCAGAAACCTGAAACTTGAATAGGCAGATCAGATGACCTTATCCTCTGCGAGTCGCCCAATTTCCGCGTCAGACAGCCCCAGACCGCGCAGCACTTCGTGAGTATGCTGGCCATACGCGGGCGCGGGAAGGCGGTCGACGCTGCCGGGGGTTAGTGAAAGCTTTACGGGAATACCGGTTGCCTTAATAGGTCCTTCAGTGGGGTGCTCGATGTCGCCAACCATCTTCCGATGACGCATTTGAGGGTCGTTCATCGCTTCAGCAACCGTGTTGATCTTCTCGATGCAGGTGTCTTGTCCGTCGAGCAGCGCGAGCCATTCATCCATCGTCTTGCCTTTGAAGATTCTGACTATTTCCTCCCTGAGTTTTGCGTCCGGATTCAGGTCGAGTTGGGAGTCTACGAGGTCTTCCCGCTCGATGAGCCGGCAGAAATTCACCCAGAACTTCGGCTCGAGTGCGCCGACCGAAAGGTACTGGCCATCCTTGGTTTCATAAGTTCCGTAACAGATAAGGCCGCCCGCCAGGTCGACCTCGCCCCGTTTTTGAAGGTCATTGGATACAAAATACTTGGCGGCGGAATTCGCCATCCACGAGGCGACGCCGTCCATCATCGATATGTCCACATATTGGCCTTTGCCGCTGCGATCCCGGTAGTATAGCGCCATCATTATTCCCATGGCCGCGAGCATGCCTCCGCCGCCAAAGTCCGCGATCGGAACGCCTGGCGCCACGGGCGGCCTGTCTGCCATGCCGGTTATCCCGAGAACGCCCGCAATTCCGATATAATTGATGTCGTGGCCCGCGCGCTGGCTGTAAGGCCCGTCCTGGCCGTAGCCGGAGATCGAGCAATACACGATACGTGGATTTGCCGCGCTCACCCTACCATAGCCGAGTCCGAGCTTATCCATGACGCCGGGTCGGAATCCTTCGACGATTACGTCGTACTCTTTCACCAGTCTAAGGAGAATCTCCCTGCCGCGCGTGTGCTTCAGGTTGAGCTTCATGCTCCTCTTGTTTCTATTGACCGCCAGAAAGTACGCGCTTTCCTCTTTGACCTTCGGCGGAAACCAGCGAACATAATCTCCACCGAAAGGGTCTTCAACTTTCAGCACATCTGCGCCCATGTCGGCTAACAGCAAGGTGCAATACCCGCCCGGAAGCAGCCGCGTAAGGTCGAGCACCTTAAGTCCTTCAAGTGCAAGATGATGCGACATATCAATGCCTTTCTTCTCAGCGGCCAGCCCACGCCTGCGGCGCGGTTACCTTAAATTCGGGGACACGATGCCGCATCGTGTCCCCGAATTAAGGCATGGTGTCCCCGAATCAAGGCTGCCGGGTTTCCTTTTCCCGGGGTGGCTGGTGCGCCTCTTCCGCCATTTTGAGCATCGAGTCGACGCGTTCCGATAGCTTCTTGGAATTCTCCCCCAGTTCCTTGCGAAGCCGGAACAGTTCGTCGGCGATGTTAAAGGCGGCAAGCGTTATAGCCTTCGTCGGCGAGGAGACTTTTTTGGGCAGTGAGATTTTGCGCACCTGCTCATCCACAAATTCGGCAAGCTCGGTTATATATTCGGGATCGTCCGTCTTGAATGTAAATTCGGTCCCGTAAATCGAGACCTTTACGGTCATCGGCCGGTTCATTTCTTTTCAGCGCTCCGCAGCGCTCGCACTTTCTCGAGCAACCCCTGCACCTGCGCCCTGATGAGCTTCCGCTGCTCTTCCAACTTCTTTTTTTCAGTCTGCGTCTCGACAAGTATCGAGCTGCGCTCTTCGAGCACTTCGAGCTGCCGGGTTTTCTCCAGCAACGCGGTGAGCAAATGCTCGTTCTGGCGCCTCAGGTCTTCGTTTTTTTCGCACACATCTCGAAAATCGTTTATCACCTTCTTCATCTGTTCTTCGAGACGGGCAAGCTTTTCTTCCATCATACGTCAAGCTCTCAACTTTTCCTCGAACCGTTTTTGAAGGTCGCGGACGATTCGGTCGAAAATGGCCGTGATCTCTTCATCGGTCAAAGTGCGCTCATCGCTTTGAAACCTCAGGCTGAACGCGAGGCTCTTTTTGCCTTCGCCCACCTGCGCGCCCCGGTATACGTCAAAAAGGAGAACCCGACGGAGAGTATCTCCGCCCGCGCTCGCAATGGCCGACGTTAAGGCCGCGGCCGGAACGCTTTCGTCAACAACCACAGCCATGTCGCGGTCTGAATGAGGGAACCGTGAGAGTTTTTCGTATCTACGGGCTGTCTCAAGACGCGCTTCAATCGAAGAGAGGTCGATCTCGAACACGCAAACTTTCTGACCGAAGTCGTATTTTCGCAAGAGGTCGGGGTGAATCTCCCCGATCCTGCCCACCCGCCTCCCGCCGACCACGATCTCGGCGCAAACGCCGGGGTGGAAGCCCTTTTCGGAGGCCTTCATCCATTGCGCTGAAGCGCAACCCAGAGATTTCAGCACGGCTTCTGCCACACCCTTGAGGTCGAAAAAGTCGGTCGCCGCGGGCGGTGTTCTCCAGCCTATCGGCTGCGAGGCGCCGGTTGCGGCCGCGCCTACGAAGGACCGCTCGTCGGGGAGAGATTTACCGGAAACCGGCAAGTAGACCTTACCTGCCTCGAACAGTTTCAAATCTTTGTTGCCCGCGTTGAAATTGGTCTGGATCGTACGAAGCAGTCCCGGAATGAGGGTGGTTCGAAGCGCGCTCGCTTCCTCGGTGAGAGGGTTCCTCAACCTTATCGGTTCATCTTTCCCGTCCGCAAAATCCGCCATGTCTGCGGGAGCGCCGAAACTGAAGGTGATAATTTCGGAAAAGCCGCATCCACCGAGTGCCGCCCTGCATTCGTCCTCTATCGAGGCCGGCTGCAACCCGCGCGTCATCACCGCGCTATCCTTCGGATAAGTGGCTGGGATGTTGTCGTACCCGTAAATACGGGCAACTTCCTCAATGAGGTCTATCTCGGCCCTGATGTCGGGCCGGCGACTGGGCGCAAGAACCCGCACCGTATCGGGGTCGCGGGAGACGACTTTGATTCCCAGTGATTCCAGAATAGAAACTGAAGTTTCGGCAGGTATATCGACGCCGACGATTCGCTTGACGCGGCTGTGCCTGAGCGTCAGTTCCATCGGAGCGCTCTCGCGCGGATAGCAGTCGACGCGTCCTTTGACGATCTTCCCGCCCGCAACCTCGGCCATCAAGGCCGCCGCGCGGTCAAGCGCCGTGAGCGCCATCTCGATATCCGCGCCTCTCTCAAAACGGTATGACGCCTCGGTCGACAGGCCAAGAGCCTTGGACGTTCGCCGGATACTCACGGGGTCGAAATAAGCGGATTCAATGAGAATATTCTTCGTTTGCTCGGTGACTTCGGTTGCGGCGCCTCCCATGACCCCGGCTATAGCTACCGGGTTTGCGGCATCGGCGATAACGAGCATCTGTTCCGTCAGTTCGCGGTTGCCGCCGTCAAGCGTCACGATGGTCTCGCCCTTGCGCGCGCGTCTGACCACGATTCTGTTTTCCTCAAGCTTGCTGTAATCAAATGCGTGCAGAGGATGCCCGAGCTCAATCAGCACATAGTTGGTTACGTCCACGACGTTGCTTAACGGCCTGAGGCCCGCCTTCTGAAGCCGCTGCTGCATCCAGGCCGGCGACGGGCCGATTTTTACGTCGCTGACGATTCTGGCGGCGTAACGCGGACATCCGACGGCGTCATCTATCGTAACTGAAGTTAATGATGCAATGTCCGACCCTTCTTCGCGGATGTCAATACGCGGCGGGTGAACCTGCGAGCGCGTTATCGCGGCCGCTTCACGGGCGACCCCGAGCATGCTCAGGCAGTCGGGCCGGTTGGCGGTTACGCCTAATTCGAGGATCGCATCCCCAAGGCCCAGGAACTCTTCGAGGCTCCGGCCGATAGGAGCATCCGGGGGGAGAATCATGATGCCCGAATGATCGTCACCCATCCCGAGCTCGCGTTCGGAGCACATCATCCCTTCTGACGCTTCGTCCCGAATTCTTGCCTTCTTGACTTTGAGCCCGCCCGCGAGGTTTGCTCCCACAAGCGCGACCGCTACCTTGTCGCCTTCGCTCATATTCGCGGCGCCGCACACGATCTTGAGAGGTCGCGGCTCTCCAACATCGACGTCGCACAGCACCAATCTATCGGCCTTCGGGTGACGCGCAACCTTGAGCACCCGGCCGACGGACACGCCGCTGAATTCGGGCTTCATGACTTCAATGCTCTCCACTTCGACTCCCGCCATTGTGAGCATGGTGGCAAGCTTCTGCGGCGGCGCATCTATTCGGACCAATTCTTTCAGCCAATTAAAAGAAACACGCATTATTCGATCTCTCCGAGATATCCAGCGAATAACCTGCGCAACGGGCGGTTATTCGGTGACATCCCGCCTCAGGCGGGACCGCATGGTGTCCCCGAATAAACGCAGGCATGGTGTCCCCGCTTATCATTCCCGCGAAGGCGGGTATCCATTTATGGCTTTGTTGGTGTCCCGGAATAAGCTAGAACTGCTCAAGGAACTTAATGTTATTTTCGTAGAGAACCCGGATATCCTCGATTCCATATTTGAGCATTGCGAGACGGTCAACACCCGTCCCAAACGCAAATCCCGTATACTGTTCCGGGTCATAGCCTACGGCTTCAAACACCTTCGGATGCACCATGCCCGAGCCCAGCACCTCGAGCCAGCCGCTTTGCGAACACGTGCGGCATCCGCTCCCTTTGCAAATTACACATCGGATATCCACTTCCGCGCTCGGCTCTGTGAACGGAAAATAACTCGGTCGGAAGCGCAGCGCTGTCTCCGGACCGTATAGCCGGTGAAGGAACGCTTCAAGAATTCCTTTGAGGTCGCCAAGCGTAATGTTTTCGTCCACCACCAAACCTTCAACTTGGTGGAACATGGGGCTGTGCCGGACGTCGTCATCCCGTCGGAAGACTTTGCCCGGAGCAATTATCCTCAACGGCGGCTTCTGCGTCGTCATCACTCGTATCTGGACAGGCGACGTGTGCGTTCGAAGCAATACCTGATCGTTTACATAGAATGTGTCCTGCATATCCCGGGCAGGGTGGTCTTTCGGCATGTTGAGCGCTTCAAAATTATAGTATTCGGTCTCGACCTCCGGCCCCGTCGCCACATGGAACCCGAGCCCCTCGAAGATTCTGCGCACTTCGTTGAAGACAATCGAGACCGGATGCAGGCGCCCGACCTCGGGACGGATGCCCGGAAGAGTCACATCGACGCTCTCGCTTTGGAGCCTCCGCTGTCTTTCCTCTTCCTCGAATTTCTCGTACTTCGCATCAACCACCTTCTGAATCTCGGCCTTCAGTTCGTTCGCGAGCTTGCCGATGGCCGCGCGTTCTTCCTGCGGGAGCGAACCCATCTGCCTGAGCACTTGCGTGATAGCCCCTTTGCGGCCAAGGTACTCGATTTCAATTTGCCTCAGCGACGAAATGTCCCCGCACTGCCCGATTTTCGCAAGCGCCTCTTGCCTTATTCTATCCAGTTCTTCCTTCAACATTACCTGTTCCTGTCTCGATTTACCGAGGAGGCCCTTTTTGACCTTGCCCCTTATAAGAAAGCAGCCGCTAATTCGGGGACACCTTGCGGCAAGGTGTCCCCGAATTAGCTAACCATGCCATATGGCGTCCCTGAATTAAGGACGCGCAGGTTCCCCTTTCGTCTGCATCCTCTCATTCCGCGAACACCGCGGTCCCGATCCGCAGCATGGTGGAGCCTTCTTCTATCGCGACCTCGAAGTCGTTGCTCATGCCCATCGAGAGCACGCCGAACTTCGCCCCCTCAACATTCTTCTCGCGGAGCATTTTGGCGAGTTCACGAAGCCGCCGGAAAGCCGGCCGCGCCTCCTCAGGGTCCGGAACCAGCGCCGCCATAGTCATGAGGCCCTCAATGCGCAAGTTGCGTCGCGTGGCAATCTCGCGAACAAGCGATTCCGCTTCCCCAGGCGCGACACCATACTTTTGCTCCTCGCCCGAGGTGTTAACCTCGATAAGGATGGGCATGACCCGCCCCGTCTCCGCGCTCCTTTTTTGAAGCGCGTCGGCGGTGGAAATGCTCTCGACCGACTGGATCATATCGAACAATTCAACCGCCTCTTTCGCCTTCCGCGATTGGAGGTGTCCGATCATATGCCACTCGACCGCGCGCTCGAGCAAGGGCTGCTTTTCCGCCGCCTCATGAACTCTGCTCTCGCCGATGACGCTAATGCCGCAATCAATAGCCTCTTTTATCTTATCAACTGCTACTGTTTTTGTAACCGCCACGAGCTTTATGTCGGCCGGGTTTCGCCTCGCCCGTTCGGCGGCGCGCTCGATGCGCTCGCAAAGACGCGCGAGGTTCGTCTTTATGCTCATTGCGTGGTTTCGGCTGGCCCGGTGAGAGCTATTGAAAAACGCGCTGGCCGGATCGTCGAACAGGCTTCAGCCGGTTCCTCCTTGAGCGTGTTCTGGTCAGGCTAGGCAAGCGAAGGCGGTCGAGAATCAGCTACAAGGCCAAGAATCAAGTTTTAGAGGTGACGCCGTGTTGCTCACTCAGTGCCTGCTTGATCCGCAAAAATTCTTTCGGGGCAACGACATCGGCCGGATCGTCGTTTCTCAAGAAATCCCAGATTCTCAAAGCCTGTTCAAGCTTACCATCTTTTTCGAGTTGGCGGGCTTCGAGTTTCTTCCTGATCCGGGCTATCGAAAATCGCTGCATAGTCAACTCAGGGTGCCTCCGGTCGTAATCCTCGAGAATGGCAAGAGCCTTTTCTTCCTGTCGCAGTCGCTCGAGGGAAAGCGCGTATGCTCGCTCGACCCACGGCTCGTGTTCGTATTTCGTAGCTTCGCCGAGGTAGTAGGCGGCTTTTTCCCAGTCGCTCAATTTGCGGAAGTACATGGTGAAGCCGAGTTCCGCGTAGAGCTTGGAACTGCGCGGATTATTCTTTACCCCCTTCTCGAGAAGGTGGATGCCCTGATCGATATACTTCATCTTTTCGTCCATCGAATGAAACATCACGGTCACGTTGTAAGCGAGGTGCCACGCCCCGAGCGCGTAAGCTTCAATGAAATGCGGGTCGAGCGCGACCACCGTCTCCATAGTCGGCAGCATTCTCTGCACCATGCCGAGATGCCAATATTGGTCCACCTTCAGCCAGAGCAAATCCGCCACAAGTTTTCTGAAGCCCAACACGAGCGCGCCCACATTGGCGCTGACATCGGGATTACTCCACTCGATTTGACCCTCGACCGGTCTTATCTTTGCCTGTTTCGCGAGCAGCGAGAACTGTCGGTAAAGCGAGTCGAATTGAGGATTGCGCAGCGTCTTCCACTTCTCTCCGACGGGAAGCTGGTTGAAATCCTGATTTAGGGAGGAGCCGACCGCCTCGACGTTCTCGAACAACTCCTCCTCGTCGGGAGTGCGATCATCGGTTCCACTGGCAATCCTTTGCAGCAACTGGCCCTCGTAAGCCTCCTGATTATCGATCCATCTGAGGAACAATACCCGATCCTCGTCTCCATCGATACCTCGCTGCACGACTGAGATAGGGATAAGGAAAGCAAGCGCGAGCGCGCCGAACGTCAGCCTCTCTTTCCAGCTTTTCATGTGAGCTCACATATCCTTTTTGCGGAACAACAGATACGCTATGACCAGGCCGAACCCCGCGTACAGCACGGCATAAATGAACAGCTTCGAGATGCCTTGTGGGACGTACGGATCATTGTGTATCAACTGGTTTCTCAGGTAGAAGTTGCTGAAGTTAGGCAGTATGAGGTAGAACTGCCGGATGATGACCGACATCAGTTCCGAAGGCGCATGTTCGCTCAAATTCTTCAAATAGTTGACGGAATGGCCGACGATATAAATGAAAATCCCGATTATCACGGGCAGCGTCGCCGAGGTGGACAATGTCGAAACCGCAAGCGCAAGCGCGGAAAGCACAAGCAACTCGAAAAACACCAGCAGCATCGCCTTCATGGTGACAAGCGCAGTGATGGAAAACGGCGTCTGGGTTTCCTCCACGTACCGTCTTGACTGCAAGTAGAGAATCACCAGAAACAGGACCGACATCAACCCGATGTTCAACAAAATAGTGAGCTGCGCGCCAAGATATTTCCCCAGCAGATAGGTGGCGCGCTTCATGGGCTTCGACAAAATCGTGTGGATGGTTCTGTTGTCGGTCTCCTGTGGTATCAGAGCGCCCGCTCCGAACACCGCTATGAGCATCCCGAAGAAGGAAATGGAACTCAGGCACACGTCCTTCACCATCTTGATCTCTTCGCCCGGCGAAAGCACGGTCAAGAACGTGGAAGTTCCTATCACGAGCATCGCGAAAAGAAGAAACGCGATGAGAGTCTTCCTCCTGATTGATTCGCGGTAGGCATTGAGCCCGATGACAATCGAATTCACGCAACTTCCTCCTTCACTGTCCGGATGAAAAGGTCCTCCAGGGATTCTTTCTGCGAGAGAACCTCAACGATCTCCGCCGAATTCGCTTTCAATACATCCAGTATTTCGTAAACCGCCTGCCGCGCGGGCAGTTGAATGCTGGTAAGGCCTGTCTCATGTTTACCGATATCGCATTTCATCGCCTCGAGCTTCTTGCGGGCATTCTCGGAGAGCGAAGACACATGAATCTCAACGGCGCGGTCCTTAAACGCCAGCTCCACAAGCTTGCCATACTTGATCAGCTTGCCGCGGTTGACTATCCCTATCTTTTCGCAGACCATCTCGACCTCGCTCAGTTCGTGGGAGCAGATGAACAGCGTCTTTCCGAGAGCTTTCAACTTGAGCAGCAGGTCCCTTATCTCGCGTCGGGCTATCGGGTCGAGGCCGACAGTCGGCTCATCGAGTATCAGGAGCTTCGGGTCGCTCAAGAGAGCCTGCGCCAATCCGATGCGCTGGCGCATCCCCTTCGAATAGTGCTGCACGAGCCGGTCGGCGGCGTAGTCCATCCCGACCAGTTCGAGCGTCTCGCCGATCCGTTTCTTCAGGTCCGCCCCCCTTAAGCCATAGAGCCGTCCGTAAAAGGCGAGGACTTCCCTCCCGGTAAGAAATTCGTGAAAATACGGCCCCTCAGGGAGATACCCGATGCTCGACTTCAGCCTGCTGGCGGCGGTCTCGGGCGCAAACGCGCCGCTCGAGGTGAATTGTTCCCCGAAAAGCTTGCACTCGCCCGAGGTCGGATAAAGTATGCCGAGCAGAATCTTTATCGTGGTCGTCTTTCCGGCGCCATTCGGACCGAGAAACCCGAACACTTCGCCTTCTTCGACATGAAGGCTGAGGTTGTCCACCGCAGTGACCTTACGAAGGCCGAATAGCGAGCGGTAAGTCTTTGTTAAATTGTTGATTTCAATGGCTGGAGGCATAATACTTTATTCTCCGACTTTACACTCCGTGACTCCCGAAATTGGGCGGGAAACTCCGAAAAACCATTATACAAGGCTGAATAAGTGACAGTCAAGCAGTCTGGACAAAGCAGAAAGGTCCAATGTTGAGACCAACCAGGAAATGCAATTGCCGGACAATCTCTATTTCGCGGTCTCATTGCATATGCGATTCCACATTATACTCCTGTAAGCATTTGACGGTGAGCCCGCCGGGCGCGAGCGCCTCCTCGAGGCCGCTTACGGTCGCCTGCGCGCCGGCAATCGTAGTTATATACGGTATTCGATAATCGACCGCGGCCCTCCGAATCGCCAGCTCATCGAACGCGGATGTCTTGCCCAGCGGCGTATTTATGATAAGCGCGATCTCATGGTTTTTCACGCGATCAACAATGTTAGGCCGATTCTCGTTGACCTTATAGGCCATCTCGACATCGAGACCCCGGCCTGAAAGGAACGCGGCTGTTCCGCGCGTCGCCATGAGAGCAAACCCCAGCTTACTGAACCTGCCGGCAATGGCGACGATCTTATCTTTGTCCGCATCATTGACGCTGATGAGAACTTTGCCACAGGATGGGAGAGACAAGTTTACCGCCAATTGCGATTTCGCAAAAGCAAGCCCGAATGTGCGGTCTATGCCCATTACTTCCCCCGTCGATTTCATCTCTGGTCCGAGAACCGTGTCTACCCCTGAGAACTTAATGAATGGGAGAACCGCCTCCTTCACGGCGAAATGCCTCGGCGACGGCGCCGAGCCGACTCCAAGCTCCTTCAGTGTCCGCCCTATCATCAAGCGCGCTGCCACCTTGGCCCACGGCACACCCGTCGCCTTAGAGACAAACGGGACGGTCCTCGACGCGCGCGGATTAACCTCGAGGACATAAATATCCTCGCCTTTGATTGCGAACTGGATGTTGATAAGGCCCACCACCTCAAGCGCCAAAGCAAGTGCGCACGTTTGCTCCTTTAACAATTGCATCTGTCGAGAACTGAGGGTGTGAGGCGGCAGGACGCATGCGCTGTCGCCGGAATGTATTCCCGCCAGCTCGATGTGCTCCATGATGCCTGCAACAACGACTTCTTTGCCGTCGCATACGGCGTCGACGTCTATCTCGGTGGCGTCCTCCAGAAACTTATCAACGAGAATCGGGTGGTCAGGCGATGCTTCGCGGGCCACCGCCATGTATCCCCTTAATTGCTCGTCGTCGTAAACGATAATCATCGCCCTGCCACCGAGCACGTAAGACGGCCTCACCAGCGCCGGATACCCGATGCGCCGCGCAATCGCGAGAGCCTCGTCGGCGGAAAACGCGGTACCGCTCGGGGCTTGCTTCAGCCCCAACCGGTCAAGTATCTGCCGGAAAAGCTCGCGGTCTTCGGCCATGTCGATGCTCTCAGGTGACGTGCCGATTATCGGCACGCCGGCTTTCTTCAGCGGGACGGCCAGCTTGAGCGGGGTCTGCCCTCCAAACTGAACGATGACGCCGTCGGGCTTCTCCTTGTCCACGATGTTTAGCACGTCCTCGAGTGTGAGCGGCTCAAAGTAGAGCTTATCCGAGGTGTCATAGTCGGTGCTTACGGTTTCGGGGTTGCTGTTGACCATGATGGTCTCGCAGCCCTCTTCTTTAAGCGCAAAGGCCGCGTGCACGCAGCAATAATCGAACTCTATCCCCTGGCCGATTCGATTCGGACCGCCGCCCAGTATCATGATTTTCTTTTTGTTCGAGCGCCGGACCTCATCTTCCTCAGAATATGTCGAGTAGTAATACGGCGTGTACGCCTCAAATTCGGCCGCACACGTATCCACAAGCTTGAACGTGGCCTCGATTCCCAATTTCTTCCGGACGTTCCTGACGGTGATCTCATCCGAATCCCAGAGATGGGCTAGCTGGCGGTCAGAAAAGCCGTATTGTTTCGCTTCTTTCAAAAGAAGTCTCGCTTCCGGGATTTTGCCCTCATCGAGGGCGCCGCGCATCAATTCCGCTATCTGTCCGTCCGCGGACCGGAGGCGCCGCTCCATCTCGATGATGTCCTTCATATTATTGAGGAACCACGGGTCTATACGCGTGAGCGAGTGCATTTCCTCGACGCTCAGACCTGCAAGGATGGCCTCGCGGAGGTAGAAAATACGTTCGCTGGTGGGGGTCCGCAGTTTCTCCCTGATCTTATCAAGGGTTCCGGCGTCCGCACCGTCCGCGCGGAACTGCATTGCCTTTCCGTCGCACCCGAGCCCATACCGGTCGATCTCGAGCGAGCGCAGCCCTTTCTGCAGCGACTCCTTGAAGGTGCGACCGATGCTCATGGTCTCGCCGACGCTCTTCATCTGGATCGTGAGGCGCGGGTCGGCCCCGGGGAATTTCTCGAACGCCCAACGAGGAATTTTGACGACGCAATAGTCTATTGTCGGTTCAAAAGAGGCGGGGGTCTTCTTCGTGATGTCGTTCGGGATTTCATCGAGCGTGTAACCGACCGCCAGCTTGGCTGCAATCTTCGCGATGGGGAAGCCGGTCGCCTTCGAGGCGAGCGCTGAGCTGCGCGACACGCGCGGGTTCATCTCGATGATGACCATTCTGCCGTTCGACGGGTCTACGGCGAACTGGATATTCGATCCGCCCGTGTCCACGCCTATCTCGCGGATGACGGCGATCGCGGCGTCGCGCATGATCTGATATTCTTTATCCGAAAGCGTCTGCGCCGGGGCGACCGTGATGCTGTCGCCCGTATGGATGCCCATCGGGTCGAAATTCTCGATCGAACAGATGATCACTACGTTGTCGGCGCCGTCGCGCATCACCTCGAGTTCGTATTCTTTCCAGCCGACAACAGACTCCTCGACGAGCGCCTCGCTGATGGGGCTCGCATCGAGGCCCCACTTGACCACGCGCTCGAACTCCTCCATGTTGTAAGCGACGCTCCCGCCGGTCCCCCCGAGCGTAAACGAAGGGCGAATAACCGCCGGGAAGCCCAACTTGCTAATCTCGGCCATCGCCTGTTCAAGTGTGTAACAGTGAAAGCTCCGAGGCAGTTCGAGGCCGATCCTGTCCATCGCCTCCTTGAATAGCGAGCGGTCCTCGGCTTTTCTTATCGCATGCAACTTCGCGCCTATCAGCTCGACGCCGTACTTGTCAAGGATGCCGAGGTTCGCGAGATCAACTGCCAGGTTGAGGCCCGTCTGGCCCCCGAGAGTCGGCAAAAGCGCCTGCGGCCTCTCGCGCTCGATTATCTTTTCCACAACTTCGGGCACGAGCGGCTCGATGTACGTCCGGTCGGCCATGTCGGGATCGGTCATGATGGTGGCGGGGTTGCTGTTTACGAGCACGATCTCGTAACCCTCTTCCTTGAGGGCCTTGCACGCCTGCGCACCCGAGTAATCGAACTCGCAGGCCTGCCCGATTATGATCGGGCCGGAACCGATTATAAGTATCTTGCGGATATCAGTGCGTTTCGGCATTGGAAATAAAGAATTCGTTGAATCCGGCCGATGCGCCGGACCGCCCGGAAGGGCTTATTCGCCAAATGTGAATCCGCAACCCGGCACGATCGATTCGTCTTTCGCGCGCGGATACTTGCGGCATTGCGGGGGTCGAAGCGAATAGATAACACATCCTTCACCGTCGTAAAACGGGCATTCGAAGAAGAACTTGCAGCATTGGCCGCACCTGCGGCACGCTCCCTTTCTGTCCTCGTCGATGGGCAAAAAGGCGGTAAACGTCCTCTGAATCTTCAGCCCTAAGGCTTTCGCATCCGCGGTCGGCACGGGGCAAGTTTCTCCTCTTTTTACACAAAAACCGTATCACTATATCATGCGCCGGAGCGCCGCGTCAAGAAACGGCGAACAGAAACGGCGAACAGCTAGGACGATTGGCGACATAATTGAAAATGCATGTGTCCGCATTGCGAAATCTCCTGGACCCCCGTAGGTGCGAATTCATTCGCACAATGGCTGTTTTCAGCTCGTATATGCGAATGAATTGGCGCCCACACAATGGGGGAAGAGCAAGAGTCGGGTGTGCCATAGCGTAATCTCAAAAATAGCTTGACGCGCTGCGAAGGGGACTGTCCCAAGATTTACGGGCGCTTTGCGCCGTAGAATCGGGACTGTCCCCGCAGCCGGGAAGCGTTCGTTAGAGACACTGCACTAGCGCAATACGGGGGGCCGGTTTCGCGTAGGACTTGACCCGCAACAAATATACCGGGTCGACCGTTTCTCCGCGCTTCCAGTCGACGTAAACCATTCCGCTCACCTTCCCGCTAACAGGGTCGAGGGTGACAAGGTTGACGGGTTTTCTGTAGCGAGCGCAGTTCGTTTTATCGATATATATATCCCCGCCCAGAGTCACCGATATGTCCGCAGGAAGCTTTATCCCTTCGATTTCCGTGTGTCTCCTCAGCGAGAGCGGCCCTAGCGACATTCTGAGAACGCGCATGCTCCCGCGTTCTCCGACAAGTCCCAAGACGCTGAATCCTCCGTCCTGCTCTGCATCTCCGTCTCCGGCCACAGCATACGCCGCGACGATTTCTCCCGGCTTGAATCCTGAAAGATAATCCCGCAGTCCGCGGGCGGAGTAATTCTCTACTTCGAAGTTGACTCCCATGTCCTTAAGAATCGGCCAGTAAGGTTCGTCCACCATGTAATAGACGTTGCGATAATGTTTCATCGCATATTCAAGGTCTTCATGGTAAATCGTCCAAATGGGATGCGCCGTAATATGCGAGCCGGGGCGCGCGTTCTCGCCGTAAAGTTTGTACCAGAAGGCGGTCGCATACACGTGGTTGGTGAATATGATTGAATCGTCAGGGATTTTCGGCGCAACCGCATCGAGCATATCCGCGAGCCAGACGTTCTTGCTTTGGTCTATTTTGTGATAGCGTGACACAGCAAGGAAAACCGCCAGGCCGATGACCAGGACCGCGAGGCATATCCGTCCCGCGCGCTGGACTCCGCCGTGTCGCGAGAACCACGACGGCCCGAACAGGTTGTCGTTGTGCGCAATGAATATGGTCAGCGCCAGATAGCTGGGAATGGCGTGCACGTCCACTCCGTAGACGCCCGCCATCGCCCACATCGTCAAAAAAGCGAGATGCGAAAGCAGCATCAGCAGAAAAAACAGCGCGCGCTTCCGTTCTCGCACAAATGCGAAGCCGATGCCGGTGAGCCCGAGGGCGGCGCCCACCGGGCTAAACTGGAGAACAAACAGATTCCGCAAAAATGTGAGTCGTTCTCCCGACACGCTCTTTACTGCCGGATGCTCCACCAACCTGTTCTTCCACCGGTCGCCGGATACTTTGTCGAAGAGGTCAGGAATCGAGCGGGCATTCGTCTCAAGATGCGTTTTGCCGAAATCCTCCGAATATGGCCAGTACTGAAAGACCTTTTCTCCGGGGGGATTCTGGTACGACCGCAGCAGCACGTATCCATATTGGGATATCCCCAAGAAGACGAAGACGGCGATAAGAAGCCAGGTCTTCCTCTTTAGGAGTATCTTGCAGTCTACCGCGAATGTCCAATAGACGAGCGCGGGCAGCATCGTTATCCCTATCAGATGGTTTCCGAAGCTGAGAGCATAGACAAGACAGGCGAGGTAATAATGGAAATCTGCCCCGTCAAGTCTATCCGACAATGACGTGCTTGTATCAGGCTGTTGTAGGTGTGAATTTATTCGCACAGTATTGTCCGCCTGTTTTGGGACATCTTGTGCGAATGAACTGACGCCTACAGAATTGGCGGTCCTTCTTTCCACGCTTGTTCTCCACTGCAACATGAGCAGCAGGACCGCACACATGAAAAGCGTATTCAGCGAATAAACCTCCGCGATTATCGAGTTTTCCCAGAACGTGTAAGTGACTCCAAAAAGCAGGGCGCACGCAAAGGCGACGAGGCGCTTGCCCGATAACGACAAGATTATGAAATAGAGAGCGACAAGCGTAGCGCTCGCCAGAATCGCAGACACCAGATTCAGCCGATAAGCCAGATTAAATAGTGGAATGCGGCTCACGAGGATATTCAGGAACATATAAGTGGGATAGCCGAAATGCGGAGTCCCGAGGACCTTTCCGATGTATTGAAATTTCAGTGTGTCGGCGGAGTAGCCGACTGCCGCGATGCCGGGCGGCATCGTACGGACATAGATGGTCAAGCTTATGAGGAAAATAAAGACAGGATAGAAAAAAGAGACCCCTTTGAGATTGTCTCGTAATTGACGAACCAAGATGGGATTCTGCAGGTGCGAATTTATTCGCATAATGTTTTCAGGCTCTTTCCGCATCGCGTATGCGA